>JAJYPA010000162.1 GCA_021795795.1 Pseudomonadota bacterium
TTGCACTCAGGTCAAGCTGTTCCATGTCATCCTATTGGATTGATATCTCGCGGCATTTTACATCAAAACGATGCATGAAGCACTGGGGTGGTGAACAGTTACCTTTATTTGTAGTCGATGTACACATTAGAACTTAGCAACAATCATAGTCAGAACACAAGGAAACAAGGTGAGTTGACAACAGGCCTGAGGAGCTTGTGCTGGTGACCATATACATGTCAGTGGCATATAGCAGCCATCACAAATGATGCACGGTTGTCACAACAGAAAGGTATAGTTGTTGCTGGCTTTGATCATTGCCTGAGCACGGAAAGCGGAAAAGATTTTCGTTTAACTATTTAATATAAAAGGAGAGTAAATAAGTGAGTCTAGGAACTTTAGAGTGGCCAAAAACCACCAAGTGGCTTCACATTTGCCTTGCGGTATTTATGACTTTCGAGTTGATGAGCGAACTGGATATGAAGGCGATTTGGAAAAGGAAAGGAGAGCTTCACTTTCGTCACCTTCTTTTCCACGCGCATATGTGGGTGGGAATGGCCACGGCTGTCGTCATCGCGCTTTTCTGGCTACAAGTATATTATAACGAGCAAGTTCGTGCTCATCTGTTTCCCTATCGTGGAACTTATCTGCAAAATATTTGTGCAGATATTACAGGCATGGTGAAGGGTTATCTCCCAGAATCTGGACTCCGTGGAGGACTTCCAGGCCTCGTCCAAGGGTTTGGATTGCTTGCAGTCACAGGCATGGCATTTACTGGTGTCACCATGTTTTTTCTTATCCCAAACTTTGGGGTTTCCGCACCGATACATATCTATCAAATTCCTAAAAAAATTCACGATTATATTTCGGACTTCGTCTGGGTATACTGGTGGGTGCACATCAGTGCGGCACTATTGCATTCTTTTAGATCACCACGAATTCCTAAGATATTTAAGGTTTGGTAGAATGGCTCAGCATTTTCAGAATTAGCCAGAGGTATATTAGGGAGACTACGTAATGAATAAATTGTTATTGATATCTGTTTTTTTCTTCGGCCCATTCTTTATTGGGAGCGCGAGCGCATCAGGGAGTAATCCAAGCCTCACTATTAAAAAAGTGATTATTTTCATGCGCCACAGTGTGCGATCACCTACAAAAAGCAGTGCGGCACTGGATCGGTGGTCGAGTCGCAGATGGCCTTCATGGAGTACAACACCTGGTTTTTTATCGGAAAACGGGGTCTTTTTAGCCAGGATGATGGGCCTTGGTATTTCAACATACTATAGGCACTATATCAACCGATATACGCTTAGCGGTAAACACTTTCAGCTAAAAGTGTTTGCGGATAACATGGAAAGAACTGTCGCCACCGGCGCCGGTGTTGTGGAGGGATTCAGGCCAATTCAGCATGTAACGGTCGAACATGTCCTTCATGGTAAGGATCCTCTGTTCCATGCCGTTAAAATGCACGCATGTTCTGTGAACAAACCCATTACTGAAAAGCACTACCTGCAATCTATTTCACATTCATTGCTCAATAATTATAAGTACGTAATCTACATGAATGAAATGAAAAATATTCTTTGCCCTGACTTAAACAAAAAGGTCGCCGCACTATGTGCGCTGAATAGTCCAAACAAAGTTGCAATAAAAAACCATGTAAACATAAATGGAGCTCTTCACGTAGCCAATGCAGTAGGTGAATCCTTTCTGATGGAGTATGCGGATGGAAAGCCGTGCAATCAGGTGGGATGGGGAAAGGTTTGCTCATTGAAAGTGATGAGTCATATGCTGTACCTTCGAAATCTGTATGCCAGGATAGCGCGAGAGGATCATTATTATGCACGGCACGGGGCCACGCCAGTCATGAAGTTGATTGTCAGTATCCTCGGGTCAACTAATAGATATCAGGTACCCGCACAAGTTCCAAATTCGTTATCTCGTGCAAACATGTTGATTTTAATAGGTCATGATGTCAATATTTCAGAAATTTCTGGGATGCTTCATCTACGCTATCAACTTATCGCGCAACCTGATCGCACCCCTCCGGATATGGCGTTAGCTTTTGAGCTTCTTCAAGCAGCGAATGGACAAAGATACATCGGGCTACGTATTTTCTATTTCAAGTTAAAAGAGATGCGCACCGCTGTACTACAGAAACGTTATTACAAGCCTGTGGTGACTGCTGGTCTCATGCCTGGATGTCATGAAGGCCCGGAACACGATCTGTGTACGTTGGCGCAATTCCAGCAATTGATCCGTGATAATGCCATTGCGAACTGCAAATTAATGCCAGACTGGTTGGCTGGGGACAACGTACATTGATATTTCATATTCGTTTATATTTAACGGTTCTCATAGTGTGCATTTTGCCAAGCGTCGCGGTTGCAGATGGAGCTTCCCTCACTCTGCCCGCAGCAATTACCGAAGCCCTGCGCACGCAGCCGCAGGTATTTCAGTCTGCGCACACTGTGGCAGCAGGTCGAGACCTCTCTCAGGCTGCGCATGCTGTGCTTTTGCCGCAGATTTCTCTGGCGGCGGGTAGCATCTGGTCCGAGAGCCGGAATGGTCAACCCTTATTTGTTGCGGCCAACGGTCCGCGCGAGGTGATTGGGCAGATCCAGGTGTCAGTACCGCTTTACGCTCCGCAACTGCACGCCCTCGCGAAAGCAGCGAAAGACCAGTCCGCCATTACCCGATCGCAGGAAACGGCAACCCGGCTGGTGGTGGCAGCTCAGGTCATCAACGCCTATTATCAGCTCGATTTGCTACAAAATCAGGCAGCCATATGGCGCAGCACGCTGAATGTCGCCCAAAAACTCTATCTGGATACCCATAAAGCATATGCAGCCGGGGCTGTTTCAAAATTGGATATCATCCAAACCGCCCTACTGCGCAATAAGGCACGCACCGGATTACAGCAGACTATAGCGGAGACACATGCGGCGACAAGGTTACTGAATCTGCAAATAGGGCGTGCACCAGATGGGGAGGTCATGCTGTCAAATGGGCAAGAGTTCGCGAGCCCGTTGCTCAGTCCATCTCTCCTGGACACGCAGGCAAAGCGTATGCAGCCATTGGTACAGATTGCGGATCGACAGATCGCTTTAGGGCTGGCGCAGATACAGGTACAGCGCGGTGCCACACTGCCGACTATCAGCGCTGGTGCCGCCTACGGGGTGGATACTGTCACCGTGCCACGGACCGGAGACCTCGGCTGGCAGGGAGCGGTGACTCTCAGTATGCCGATATTCGGATTTGGCGCACATAAAGATCGAATCGCTGCTGCCCAAGAACAGGTCGCGGCCTTACGTGCCGCGCGTCAGGCGCTGATTCTGCAGATCAATAGCCAGATCGCCCATGATTATGGCGCCACCCAGGCCGCTGAAAAAACTTTGGATAATGACCGCAAGGCAGCCCGTGAAGCATTCAGCGTCTACACCATGACCCGCAAAGGCTATTTCGCGGGTGCCCTAAATGCACTCAATCTCGCCCAGGCAGAGGGTAGTTGGGTACGAACGCGTTTGCGCCTCGCCAGTGCCAGAATAGCGGCGCAAATGACTCGCGCTCAATTAGAGCTTGATATGGGGCGTTACCCTATTGAAAAAAAGGAAATCTCCCGCTCATGACTCTACTATTCCGAAGCGCTCGGCCGCACTACGTTCGGCGATACTTGGTGCTGCTGCTCCCCTTTTTATGGATATCTTCGGCCTGTGCGGTGCCGGTTACCGTGGCGATCGTAAAGACCTCATCATGGACGCAAACGGTATCAGTCATGGGACAAGTCAAAAGTGTCGGACAGGTAACCCTGACGGCCCCTATGACCGGACGAGTCATAGGGCCATTTCAGTCTGCCGGGATGCTTTTGCCGGGCACGGTGATTGCGCGCATTGATCCCCCAGGTCTACAGGCACGCATTCAGGCCGCACAGGCCCAGACGGACTACGCGCGGATTGCTCTGCAGCGCAATCAACGCTTGCTGCGGGATGGCGTTGTTGCCATTGCCACGGTGGATTCCAGTCAGGTTGCCTGGCAACAAGCCATTGCTACCTCCCGCGCTCTTCAAGCCGAACAATCGGATCAGTCGCTGATTGCGCCTTTTGCTGGCGGCATTGATTATCTAGTGGCACCGGGGGCAGTAGTCATGGCGGGGACACCCATCGCCACCCTGAGTGGTCGTGGGCAGCCCTGGGTAGCATCACTCGTCCCGCCGCAGACCGCCTTTCACCTGACTGTTGGGTCACCCGTCCATTTGCAGGTAGGCCCCTGGCAGGGTACTGGGCGAATTCGCAGCATCGGGAGCAGCGCGCGCCAGTCTGGCCTCGTCTCCGTTGTGATCACCTTGCCTGCGAATACACCGTTACTACCCGGAGAATGGATTTCCGTACATCTCCAAGTCCCGAAAAAACAGGCCGTAGCAGTCCCTGTTGCTGCCGTGGTGATGCACGGCGCTCATGCACTGGTGTATGTGGATGATCATGGTCATGCGCGGCCTGTTTCCATCAAGGTATTGGGCACAGAGCACGGCATTGCGCGAATAGTTGGCAATCTCAAGACTGGTGAACAGGTCGTGATGTCTGGCAATACCCGTCTGAACAGTCATGCACCGCTGGAGATCCAGAAATGATTCGGGCCTATCTACGGTTTTTGTGGGAAACGCGTTTTACGGTGCTACTTCTGATCGGTTTGCTCTTGGCCGCCGGGTGGATTGCCTTTCAGGAAATGCCAGAGAGCATATTTCCAGCGGTGGACTTTCCCAAGGTGTCGGTGTTGGTGCATACCCGCGATCTCCCGGTCAAATTCATGCTCCTGGAAGTGACCCGTCCCTTGGAAGAAGCCGCTAAAGGCGAGCCAGGAGTCACTTTGGTGCGCTCCCAGACAGGAAATGGCCTGACCAAGCTCCATGTCTATTTCGGGCCTCATACCAACCCTGATCTCGCCTACTTGATGCTGCAGGCCCGGCTATCGCACATTGTCCTACCAGTCGGAGCAAAAATGAGCGTGCGACTGATGACGCCCAACATCTATCCCCTGTCCGAGTATGCATTAGTCTCCAATCACCTGGACAGCTCGGCCATGATGGCGACCTTCGCCTTTTCCATTCGCTCGGCAATCCTGTCGGTGCCAGGGGTTTACCATGTGGACGACACCGGGCGAGGCTGGCCCGAAGTGCATATCCGCCTCGATCCACAAAGTTTAGCTCAGTATCATCTCAGCGCCGCCCAAGTGGTCAGCGCCCTGCGCGCCCAACAAGGACCCTTTTTCTCCGGGGTGCTCAATGCCTTTCATGAGCAATTTATTCTTGCCACTACGCCGCGGCCCAGTGACGCCGCCCATCTAGCCACAGTGACGCTTCCACTAGGCATCGCCAATGCTGCCGGGGTGCACACGCCCCTCGCCTTGGGGGCACTCGGCAGCATTCAGACCGGGCCACCACCGCTGATCCGACAGGCTGCCGTCGCTGGGTATCGCCACGCCATGCTCATCGATGTCTCGGCACAACAGGGCGCAAATCAGGTGAGTGTCTCCAATGCCGTGCAAAAACGGATACAGATGCTGGAGGCGCATTTGCCAGCGCATATGCATATAGTTCCGATTTACAAACTGAGCCATCTCATCCAGTCTAGTTTGAGCGATGTCTGGATCGCGCTCGGTCTGGGCACTGCCATTGCTTTCTTGATTGTCTTCCTTTTCCTGGGCCGCTGGGACGGAGCTGTTGCCACCCTGGCCGTAGTGCCCCTAGCCGTGGCGGCCACTATGCTGGCTCTGCACGCCTTGGGTTTTGGTATCAATATCATGACCCTTGGTGGGATCACCGCGGCTATTGGGGCGCTGGTGGATCATGCCATCGTAATCGTCGAGCGCGGCATTCATGGTCTCGAAGGGGATGCCGAGACACGTCGCGAACAGGCCCTGCATCGCATACACAATATTATGCCCTTGATGACCATGGCCACACTGACCGCCTGTATTATCTTCCTACCGCTGATTTTCCTTTCCGGCACCATTGGCTTGCTGTTCCGGTCGATGGCGATGGCAATTGTGGTGGCCCTCGTGACCTCACAAATTATCGCCACTGTCGTTACTCCCGTTTTTGCTCTGTGGATTGCCACACGTGCGAAATATTTTCATCGTCTGCCTGGAGAACGCTGGCTGCGTCGTCATTATGGACGGTTGCTCGTGGCCGGCATGCGTCGGCCCTGGTTGGCGGTACCGGTGGTTCTTGTGATGGTGCTCGCAGCCAGCATCGGCGCCACCCAGTTGCCTACGGCCTTCTTGCCCCGCTGGGATGAGGGAATTTTCGTGGTGCCTTATCGTACGCCGGTGGGGAGTGGCATTGCGGAAACTATGCGCGTTGGCCGAGACTTTATGCACATCGCCCAGGAAAATCCGAATGTGGAGCGGGTTGATCTGGTCGCGGGCCGTGGCCTAGGTAATGCGTATGCGACCCCTAACAAGGGTGCGTTGACCATATTGCTGAAATCTCATCGTACACAAAGCACCGAAGCGGTGATGCGCAGTCTGCGTCACGAACTACAAAAAGCCGCACCAGATCTGACGACCTTAGAGACTATGCAGGTGATGATCAACCGGCTAGGTAATCTGTCTGGTTCGCACGCGCCGCTGGTCATTGAACTCTTTGGCAGCGACTCTACCACCCTCCATAATGCCGGCCTGCATCTGACCAAAGTGCTGGAGGCGAGTCATGACTTCCAGTCCATCGTCTTCAAGTCCCCATCGGCAGGGCCGGAACTCGCCATCCATCCGAGTGCGCTGGCCAACATGGAGGATTTCACACCACAGGCCCTGTCCAGCGAGATCAAGACTCGCTACTGGGGCCGACGTGCGGGATTCCTGCTGCACGGGGAGCAGATTTTACCCATCCGGGTAGAGATGGAGGGGGCGAAAAGCAGAAATCCGGCCAATTTTGGCGGAACGGCACTGCGCTTACCCAATGGTACACTCGCTCCGCTCTCGCAAGTCGCTCACATGCAACTGCAGGGAATGGTGCCTTATGTGACTCACCAAAATCTCGTGCCGTATGCCACCATCAAACTCAGTCCCAAAGCGGGTGAAGGATTGTCTCAAGCGGCAGCGAAAGCCGACATCATCATCACGGATGCGCACTTGCCGCTAGGAATAACCAACAGTATCGGTGGTTATTATCGCGAGCAACAAAAGAGTTTTCAGCAAATGACGATTATTCTTATCGGCGCACTGCTACTCCTGCTGATTCTGTTAGGTTTTCAGTTCGGTAGCCAGAAAGCGGCGACGGTGGCAATTTTTTCCATAGCGCTGGCGGCGCCGGGGGCACTGATCCTGTTGATGATCACCCATACGTCACTGGACAGCACGGCATTTCTGGGAATTTTGCTGGTCTTCGCCATCGCCGTGAACAACGTCATTCTGGTCTTCGCCCGTGCCCGGCAACTGGACGGCAACCATCCTCGCCCAGCCAGCGTGGCCTTCGCTGCGCGTCAGCGCCTGCGGCCCATCCTGATGACGATGCTGGCCGATGTTTTCGGCTTTCTGCCCCTCGCCATCGGCATCGGGCGCGGAACCGACCTACTGCAACCCCTGGCCATCTCGGTCATGGGCGGACTGACACTGGGAACGGTGATGACCTTATGGCTGGCCCCGGTGCTATATGCCGCATGGACGGCAAAAAGACCAAGAACCCGTGATTAGCAATTCTACAAAATATCCCAAGCTGCCGGCTTTAGTCATGTAAATGTAATCAGAAGAAATATTTAGGTCACCTCAGTGACACACTCCTGTAAAATTGGTCTGATATTCTTTAGCAACTTACCATGGTCGCTACAAGGAAAAATCACAATGTCGCAAAAAGTAACTACAAACCAGCGTTCGTTGGCGCTGGCTGTCATCACTACCGCAGTACTGTCTTATGCGGGGTATGCCAATGCACAAACAAAGCCAATAGAACCGATAAATGGTACTTATGTTGGTAACGTAAAAAAGACGGCAAAAACCCCCCAAAAGCAAAAAACTGCAGGCTCATCCTTCTCGAGCAAACTCTTAACCAACGATCAAATATTTAATTCGACTCAAAGTATAGCCAGAGTGACGCCCAAACAGGCTAAAATCTTCGGCCCAAACGCCAGCTCCACAGCGGCATTGAGTATACAACCTGGAGTGTACCTAAGCGGCCCCGATGGTACAGGTGTCTCGAACAGATCCACAATTTCAATACGGGGCATACAAGTCGGCGTCACGAGTTATAGTGGAAATTTAGAATATAACGGGATCACAGGATTGTTCGACGGCATCCCCATCCAAAATCTGGATGAGGGAAAAAGCTTTCACACCGTAGAAACACCCATAGGGTCGCTTATTTCCGGCATTAACACCATATATGGCCCTGGGAACCCCAGAAGTAGATGGTTTGACAGTATTGGGGGCACTATTAATTTTCTTCCGGTGCAGCCAAGTCGCCACGCCAAGGCAAAGGCGGCCTTCTCCTATGGAAGTTTTGGATCAAAAATTGTATCGGCATCTGCGGATACGGGAAGATTTGATGGTTGGTCGGCGGTCATAGCCGGCGCTTATGCGCATGGCCAAAGTTTCAGAACGGGTTCATACCTACCCAGCCACACAGAGCAGCTATTTTTCAAGCTTAGAAAGCACTATCGCGGCAATGTCTACAGCTTTGGCGCTTACTACGACAGAAACAAATCATACAGACCAAACCAAATCCCCTTGTCACCAATTCCCGGTGTAACTCTCAACGGGTTACCCAATGGTACGCCATACAGCCAGAGTTCGACGGGCTTTTATTCGACACTGTCCACATCTGTCTGGCATAAGATTGATCAAGAGCATATGTTTCTACTATATGGCCGCCAACGGCTTAAAATAGCCAGTAATGTGAATCTAACAAACGAAATGTGGTACAGGAATAGCGTACTGAACCATTACGGCGTCAATAATTTTTATCCGCCGAATAGTAACTCCGGAGCCGAAGTAACATATTGGCACACAAATACCTATGGAGATAAATTAGATTTCGGGGTTCACCTGCCCATGAACAGAGTAGCATTCGGCGGATATGTCATCGCAGGGAACACCTACGTGAATGGGTTTGGCGGTAATAGTCTAACAGGTAACCCTATCCCTGGCATCGATGGAAACCCTTATCCGGGGAATCCGACTTCAATTACGAATCATAACTACGTAGAAACCTACGCATCGGGGTTCCTGCAGGATCGCATCACACCGCTGCCTGGCCTCACCATTGTTCCAGGCCTAGATTTCATGGATTTCCAGACGCATTTTTTTCAAAACGCACCATCCATAGCGGCAGAGTACCCGAATGCGTCATACAACACATCTCCAAGCCTTGCTAAAGAATTCCAGAGGTGGGAACCATCTTTGGGTATCAATTATAAGCTACTACCTAACGTTGCCATTTATGGCAATTACTCAGTGACATACCAAAATCCAACAGCCGGAAACTTCAATGCGGCTGCTGGCCCTCTAACGGAGCTAGGAACTTTGTACCCGGTGAAAAGTGACGATTACGAAGCAGGCGTCAAGTTTCATCAAAAGGGTTTTTTAGGTCTTGATGACGTGTTTGCTGACGCGAACTATTTTCATGACCAACTGAGCAATGAGACGATTCCTGTTACGTCACCTACAAACCCGTTGTATACCATTTTCAGTTACGGGAATGCGATTCTTAATGGCGTCAATCTATCGTTGGACGCAAAGATTAATCATAGCTGGTCGATGTTTTCCAACGTTGGATTCATTCACGCTTATTATACCCAGTATTTTTCAACTGCAGATAATCAATCGTATAATGGGGCTCCGGTCTCTGCGACACCTGACGTGACTGCGAATATTGGTGTAACCTACAGTAAGTATCTCA
Organism: Pseudomonadota bacterium; assembly: GCA_021795795.1. Next base: position 9,869 of record JAJYPA010000162.1, read on the forward strand.
ACTTTGCACGAAGCAAGGTGTCTGCAACAGTTTTTGATCAATATTACGGGTCGCAATTCATCTTCAACAATAATGATGGCGCACCCTCATTCCACCAAAAGATAGGTGGCTACAATGTGGTCAACCTGGAACTTGATGCGCGAACGAGCGCTCTTAATGGACTGATACCTGGAATTCGGTACACCGCATTCTCACTGAACGTTACCAATTTGTTCAACAGAGAATACAATTCTACTGCTGACATTACTGGCGGCGGATATTTTAACACAAATACCGCAGGTTATGAAATTGTCAATCCGGGCGCGCCCAGAGCAGTGTTTGGTACGCTAAGTTTCGCGTTCTAAAGCTTGTCTAATCATTACGTTATTATTCCCGCCTCATCCTTGTGGGGCGGGCCTTTCAGAAATTTTGTTGGCTCTAAAAGAGAGGTTGATTGTCAGCGATGCCTGAAATAAATGCGGAGGTCAATAACTTAGTCTTTTTTGAAGTTGATCGAGCGCTACAAAGAAAGGATGTAAATCAAGCGGAAACAATCGCTATGAATTATCTGCGTGCGCACAAAAATGTCGATGCTGAGTGGTTTTTTTTACTTGGAATGATTTACTATAAAAATTTATCATTTAAAGAAGCGGCAATCATATTTAACAAAGCGCATGCAAGTGCTCCAAATAGTTTAAAGTTTGCGTTGCAGTTAGCAAGATCCTATCAAATGCTGGGGCACTATGGAAAATCTGAAGCAATATTGCGGCCATTGTTGGCTATCGATGCAGACAATGATCAGGTGCTCATGTTACTTGCTGTTTGTGCAGATGTCGCTGGCAAACATGAAGATGCTTTAGCCTTTATAGATAGGTCTATTATCGTTAATGATGTCAACGCAGAAGCTAAACATCTCAAAGTATCTTTTTTGGTTAATGCTGGCCATCTCGATTCCGCAATTTCTTTGTTGGACCATATTGTAAATCGTCATGGGGATTCTGACCGGGTCGCTGCGTTGCGCTCTTTTGCATTGGAAAGACAGGGAAAATGTCAGGAGGCGTTCGCGACTGTAGAGCGACTCATGCCAAACACTGATCTACATGCAGTAGCATTGGCCTATGGACGTGCAGCGATTCATTGCGATACAAATACCAGACTTGATTCATTTAACGGAATAAAGAAATGGCTCAAAAAAAATGAATTGTTCTTAATGTCAAACCAAGATAGAAGCTCATTATTGTTTACGTTAGGTCATCTAGCGGATAAGATAGAAAACTTTGAAGAAGCGTACCAATTTTATCTTGAGGCGAACTCTTTTGCCTGTGTTGAGCGTTATGACCGTTCCACTGTATCCAAGTTTGTTAATAGATGTATGATATATGAGCCAAATAATATACGCGGTGTAGGCAATAACAGAGAAAATATTTTTATAGTTGGCATGCCGAGATCCGGATCTTCTCTGATTGAAAAGATGCTTGTCAAAAGCGGAGAGATATTCGGACACGGGGAGCCAGGCTACGTAGGCCGTGTCGTCCGCCAGGTCAGCAATGGTGACGTTGTTAACTACCTTGGATTTATAGATAACCTGAATAAAAACTCAGTGTTATCTTTGGCGAAGGAATTGAAATCTGCCTATCGTTTGGTGGGAGGGAATCTAAAGCATATTGACAAAATGCTATTCAATTATCAGTTTGTTCCACTTATTATGAAATTGTTTCCTGACGCCAGAATTATTCATGTTGTTAGAGATTATAGAGACGTGGCGCTTTCTTGTTTTGCACACAACTTTTCCGGATATCATCCATATAAGTTTATTATTTCTGATATTATCTTTCAGTTCCGTGCCCACATTGAGATTATGAATAGATGGAAGCTACTGTTTCCAGAAAATATCATAACGATAGAATACGAACGTCTGGTTTATTATCCCACCTCTGTGATGTCGGAGATTTCAAAATTTATCGGAATAAGTCCCAACTATGATTTCACAAAATTTTATGAGTTGAATACGGCCTGCATCACTTCCAGCTACTCACAAGTCAAGCAACCCCTTTATCGCACCGCAATAGGGCGGTGGCGTTTGTATCAGGACATGATAGACTTTGAATGACACTACGGAGGGGAACAGCTTGGGTGCGAGCAGCAACCAGGTGCGGCTGGAAGTAGCTGTAATTCGGCGGTCTCTTATTTTTACATTTGAAAAATCCGAAATACAACGCCGCTCAGTTACCGCTTACCTGACAAGAATGGTGGCCTTAAAATTTCGGCGCCTGTTTTCTCAGGCGAGAAGTATCTCTGTCGTCGCAAGTAAACCGTTTGCGCAATTGCCGACGAACCTCCCACCAGACACTGACACACGACAAGGAAGCGAGAGGTGACAGTGCAAGTGGTTTTCCGGGCGGGGCGAGGGATGGAAGCCAGGCTCTATCGGGATATTGATCGGGATGATTCTTTACCAGGGACACCTATCTGGTCCCATGTCGGCATTGCGTTCGAGCATATGGTCTGGCATGCATCGCCTGGGCGGTTGAATGAGACACCTGACGACCAGTGCCGCCATCCCGGTTCTGGTGTCATCACGGAACCATTGGCGGCATTCCTGCACCCCGATATCGCTGTCGATGGCGCCCTGTGTGATGCTGTTGATCTTACCGATGACCAGTCTAAGTTGATTTTCGCATGGTGTGCAGATCATGCGCATGGACATACTCCGTTCGACGGTACCTACGATCTGGAAAATGAGCAGGCTTTGTATTGCACCGAGTTGGTCTGGAAGGCATTTGCAACAGCGGGCGTGGCGCTTTGCTCCCCTCCGTTTGCAGTCAAGAAAATCCCGTTCATTGGCGAGCGGGAAATTATTCTACCGGGCCATTTGGCCCACTCAAGGAGGTTGTCATGTTCGAGAAAGTAACGTGGAAAAAGAATGTGGTTGGTTCGTTGCTGCTTGCATCCAGTTTGAGCGGTTGCGGGCTGATGGGCTCTGACGGTCCGGTTCACACGGACAAGGCCCTGTATCGAGAGATTGCCGCCGGTAATACTCATCAGGTGTTGCGGAAGTTCTATTTGGGGAAAACACCCAGCGGTCCCAACCAAAAGGCCGACATCGAGGAGGGGGATGACAAGATCCGGGCGATGCTGGTTAGTGTTCAGCAGAGCATTAAAAATCATGGTGGGATCAAGGACATTAAGGTGCTTCACCGCGAAGTGAAAGGAGATACGGCCACAGTCACTCTACAGTTTGATTATGAGGATGGCCAACATAAGGTCAACACGGACCAATTAATTAGGGTTAATGGCAAGTGGTTGATCAATGTCGTGGCTGAGGAATCTACACCTTAGCAATCTACATCTTACAACGATTAAATCTCTGTGGGTCATATTCCCCGATGCTTGCAACGAAATTCATCAAATGGTGGCTACGGCAATACCCCGCCGCTTGTTGCGGGGATTTTTATTTTGAGAGGTTTATCGACCAACCGGATAACTTCTGGACCAGCCTTTGATCAGAGCCCTAATCGGGAAGCGAGTCGGCCCCTTGGAAAAAGATCAGCTTTTTTTCTCCAGCAGCAGAGTGGTATTTTCTGCGGTACGGATGAGCGCGACCAGAGATTCCAGAGTGACACGCACAAAAAGCATGAAAATCAGATAACCCAAAGGCGCCACAATGATGGCCAGCAGCCCCGCCCACCACCGAATTTCAAACGCGCTGATGATTTGCAGGAAGGCGATAATGACGCCACCCAGTGCAGCAAGCACATACAGAATGCCAACCAGTCGCGGCGTTATGAAGTGCTTGAACTGCATATCTTTCATGATGGACAAAAAGTTTTCGTTCATGGTGCTTTCTCCAGCGCGAGCGATGAAAAGACTTGAGAAGGCCGGATTTTCTGATTCGGCCAGATATTGTCAGGACAATTACAGATAACCACATGTCCTATCAATCGGGGAGAAATGGTGAGTCCACTGCTGCGGCGCCGAGCATCCGGTCGATCTCACATTCGGCGGCAAGCCAGTACGCCTCGCAGTCTCCCTCAAAACCGCTCCGCTCGGCGATGAAATAAGCGGCTTCGGCGATCATGCAGTAGCGCTCATCCGTAGGCACCCGTGACTCGCCTGCCACCTGGTGATGCTGGACTTCCTGATTTTCCTCAGACATCAGTGTATCTCCTCTATGTGGAAAAGAACTCAATGCTTAGGGCTGATCGCCGTCAGAGGGAATCTTCCGCGGCGTTCGCTATTGCCGTTGCCAGTTCATCCAGAAAATCCTGCAAATGTTCACTGACCACAGCGACATGGCTCTCTAAAACATCCAGGTCGGAGCACCCCTCCGCCTCTTGGAGCAGGAACAAAAACAGCGCATCGTGGGTGAGTCGGGCGTCTTCCCAAGTGCCGATACTGGCATATAGGCCCTCCTGATAGAGTTGTGCCACACGGGTTTGCAATGGGTTGAGTTCCATGATCAGTCTCCCGGTCAATTCATGGGCGGGCGTGCCCGAATGTGAGAATACACCCCGAATGTGACGTTTTGATGAACGTCGGCAAACGCGGCTGGAAAAGAGCAACACGCTACCGTCTCATCCAATGGCCCCGGCCCCAAGAACCAGCGCCCGCCTCTATGCCACCAGCGGCCCGGTGCCCAGCAGGCGTGGGAGGGGCGGCGGATAGGCCCCCAGCGCCCTGGTCCCCATAGCCATCGTCCCTGCCAGCCCCAGGCCCCGGGTACCCAGATCATGCCCGCCGCCGGCAGGACCCTGGGACATCACACCAGGACAGCCATTCTGGTGTAACTCTGGAACAGGTCACCCTGAATGGCCGGGAGCCCTGGTCCGAAGAGCCGGATACACCAGGCTGCCCCGTGCTGGTCATC
>JAJYPA010000163.1 GCA_021795795.1 Pseudomonadota bacterium
TTATTGGCAGCAGGATGCGGCAGGGATGCAGTTGTTTGCCGCGCTGGCCGAACATCGGCAGGCTGGGGAAGCAGCAGTGATGCTCGATTTGACGACATTCCGTCGCTGGCTGGATCATTGGTTACAGAGCAATTATTTTGTCGCGGTCAATACGAACTCGGTGCTGGTGTTTACCCATCTGGCGGCAATTCGCGGGCGAGCATTCGACGCCGTGTTCATCTTGGGTGGCGATGCAGCACAGTGGGCGCCCAGGCAGTCTGGTGGGCCATTTTTCAATCAGGCGGTGCGGGCTGCTCTGGGTCTGCCGGGGCTGGCAGATGTCCAGCAACAGATTCAACGTGATTTGACAGGGTTACTGACAACAGGCGTTACCTGTTGCGTGTCGTGGCAGGTGCAGCGAGAAGGCGAAAACAATCCGCTGGCAAGCTGGTTTGAGCGTCTGGATATGTTGCATGAACTGGCGTGGGGCAATCGTCTGCGTGAGACATCATCTTGCGATAGCGTGGCCGGACTGGGCGAGCAGGAAATAATGCCAGTACCACCTAGCCCCGGTTTGCCCGCAGCAGAACTGCCAACGCGCATCAGTGTCAGCGCTTACAACAGTTTATTGGCGTGCCCTTATCAGTATTACGTTCGTTCAGTGCTGAAAATCAGTGCCACCGAACCGGTGCAGGACGATATGGTGAAGTCGGATTATGGCTGGCTCGTGCACGATATTCTATATCGGTTTCATACGGTTCATCCACGCATTACTGGATTGCCAGATGGTGAGGCAGAGCGTGCGTTGCGGCACATCAGTGAACAATGCTATGCCGAATCGATGACGCAAGACAGCTTCTCCCGTGCATGGCTGATGCGTTGGCAGGACAAAATTCCGGATTATCTGCACTGGCAACTGCACCATGAAGAACAGGGCTGGGTCTGGCATGCGGGCGAGCATGATGCACACATTGAGCTGATGTTGGACAATGAGCGGCAAGTACGCCTCTATGGCCGTATCGACAGGATCGATACATGCCCGGACGGGAGTATGGTTCTGGACTATAAAACAGGCAATCTGCAAACTTTGAAACAGGCCGTCGCAGAGATGGATGAAGATGTGCAGTTGCCAGTCTACGCTGCCATGTTGGGGACGTCAGTGACCGAGGTGGCTTTTGTGAGTCTGGATGGCGACAGTGTGACGGATGTTCGCGTGACCGACGGCCTGCAGCAAGCAGCAGACTGCAGTATTGAACGCTTGCGTCATATATTCGATGCATTGCAAACTGGCGTGGGATTACCAGCAAACGGCGCAACACCGACTTGCGCCTGGTGTGAAGCACAGGGAATATGTCGCCGCGGTGAGTGGACAATGCTCTGATGAATACCCGGCATTAAATTGCGAGCCGTTCCCAATGCGATCATGCCGTAGCGTAGCAATATGAAGCAAACTTGCGGATGCCTTACAGCGTATTTAGGATGTTTATGCTGTGATGTTTATCCTGTGTCGCCGAGGGGATTGCGATAGGGCTCTGACTATAGGGCTCTGACTTAAGCCAACTTAACCCAACTTAACCCAACTTAACCCAATCAGACCGCACAAAATCCGGAGCGATTCAAAAAACAGGAAAGGGCGGTATCGTGAGTGACATGACGCTAATTATCAAACTTGAATCCCCGATTTAACGTAAATCCAGCCATTTAATACTGTTCGTGCTGCATCAGTTACTTCTGATGCGGTCAGTCCTATTGGCCCTATACCCCGTTGTACCAAGCTGTCGGCGGCTGCGCCATGCAGATAGACGGCTAGTAATGTCGCTTGTTGCGGGCTGAGTTGTTGTGCGATCAAGGCGGCGATCATACCCGACAACACATCTCCCATTCCTGAGCCACTTAAACCGGGGTTGCCGGTGGGATTGATGAACCAGTTGAGTTCAGTTAGCGCACAAATGCTGCTGGCGCCTTTAAGTACCACGATGCTGTAAAAGTGCTTTGCCAGAGTTTGCGCTGCACCGACCCGGTCTTGTTGCACGGTATCGGTGGTGCTATGCAGTAGTCTGGCGGCTTCGGCAGGGTGAGGGGTTAATATGCTGGCGGAAGTTCTGTGTTGCAATGATTCTGCGAGTTCGGTGTGAGTGGCGATTAAATTCAGCGCGTCGGCATCCAGTACCAGCGGTATGTCACTGGCGAGAGCTTGTTGCAACCAGAGCAGGGCAACATCATCTTGCCCAAGTCCGGGCCCAATGACCAGTGTGGAGATGGAGGCGAGATCGAATAATTGCGCTGGTGAGCGTAGCATGAGTTCGGGTTGTTGCAGATCAACGATCGGCGCATTATCGGTCAAGAGTGCGACATATACTCGCCCCGCGCCGCATTTCAGTGCCGCACGACCGGCCAGCAGAGCCGCGCCAACCATGGTTGCGGCACCGCCGATGATACCGACACTGCCTAACATGCCTTTATGACAATCTGTCGGGCGCGGTTTGAGTGCGGCGGTCACAAATTGCTGATTTAATTGATGTATGGTGGTCTTCATATGCGTCACCTGCAACCAAAATCGTGATCAAGCCTGAATCGCCACGTTAATTTTTTCAAATGTTTGTTAGGGAAGCGCTGATTAATTCCTCCATGAGCCGCGTTGCGGGTCAAATCGGGGAGATCACGACGCGTACGGCGCAGAAAAATTGTTGCACAATCCGCTTCCCTAGTGCGCCAACAGACCGGTTAACCCGCCCCACACACCCAGCCCGGCGGTAAGCGCAATCGTCAACGCCACGATCACCGCGTAGGTACCTTGAAGCTGGCTGCTACGAGGCAGGGCACGTCGCGCCAGGGCGTAGAGCAAGCCAAGCACCACCGGCAACAACAAGGCGTTCATGACCTCCACGCCGACGCTGAGATCGACCAGGTTGACGCCGGAACTCACCAGCAGGCCGCTTGCCGCCAGTACCGCCACGAACACCAGATAGAACCACGGTGCCTCGCGCGGATGATGTTCCAGCGAGTGTTTGTAACCGGTGACTTCACCCAGTCCCCAGGCGGCCGTGAGCGACACCACAATAGCCGCCACCAGCGATGCGCCGAGCATGCCCAAGACGAACATCAGGCGGCCATTTTGCACGCCCAGGTAAGGGGTCAGCGCATGGGAAATCTGCTGCACCGTGTCGAGTCGGGAATTCCCGCCGCTGCGCCTGAAGGTGGCAGCTACGGCGATCAGAATAGCCGCCATGATGGCTTGGGTGACAACCGCGCCGATGGCCGTGTCCCAGCGCGCGGCGGGCAGATGATGCGGTTTTAGCCCCTTGTCCACCACGGCCGACTGCTGGTAGAAAACCATCCATGGCATGATCACCGCACCAATGTTAGCCGCCACCAGATAGAGATAGCCGTGGTCGGCCAGCGGCATGCTGGTAAGGCCATGGAGCACTGCTGCAGGGTCCGGGCGCGACACCACAGCAACGTAGACAAAGGCCAGTTCAAACAGTCCAATGGCCACCGCGACGCGTTCCACCGAGCGGTACGATCCGGAAATCACCACTGTCAGCAGGAATCCCAGCGTGACCAGCACGCTGGCCCAGATGGGAATGCCATAGAGCGCGCCGACGCCGGCGATGCCGCTCATTTCGGTAATCAGCGCACCGAGGCAGGACATCAGCAGCGTGGATACCGACAGCCAAGCCCAGCCGCGGCCGAAGTGTTGCTTGATGAGTTCACCGTGGCCGCGACCGGTGAGCAGGCCCAGACGCAAAGTGAGTTCCTGCACCAGATACAGAATTGGGATCAACAGCAATTGCAGGGCCAGCAGTTTGTATCCCCATTGGGCGCCACTTTGGGCCGCAGTGATGACGCTACCGGCATCCGTATCGGCCAGCATCACAACCAGGCCGGGTCCAGCCACGGCAAAGAAGGCGGCTAAGCGAGCTTGGGACGACACGACGATGCTATTCATCTTTTTGGCGGCTGGTTTTCATCCGTTACCGCTTGGATTGCTATTGGTGGAGGAGCGGCATTTGCATTTGAGGACAAAGAGCCCGCCAGGAAAGCAACTATGGCGAGTGTTTTGGAGTGCTGTGGCGGAACTGGTGGCATGAGTTGTCGTCTCTGGAACAATAGCGATAAAGTGCAATTATAAATGGGAATCGTTTTCATGTAAAGGAAGAATTGTTGCACAATCGCAGTACATACAGTCAAAGTCAAGCGGCCAATGAAGCCGATATCAACATGCTAAGGAAGCGCTGATTTATTCCACCGAACCCACCTAAACTGGAGCGATTTCTGGTAAAATCTTGTTGTTCTGTTCACGGGTAGGATGATGATGCAAAAGAGTTTTTCTGAACTGGAATATGCGGCCAAGAAGAACCAAACCCGGCGCGATATTTTTCTGGACGAGTTGGAACGCATCACGCCGTGGGCTGCGCTTGAACAAGGCATTGCGCCTTTTTACCCAAACAGCGGAAGCCCTGGCCGTCCACCGATCGGTCTTGCCCGAATGTTACGGATGTATGTTGCGCAACAATGCTTTGGTCTTTCCGATGAAGGCATGGAAGACGCCATCTACGATAGCCAGGCAATCCGCCGCACTGTCCTCGACCAGGAACCAGAAGGGCGAACGCGATCCGGAAATGCACCAGACCAGGAAGGGCAACCAGTGGTGTGTGTCACGAACACAGGCGTGAACCTGTGGTGCTGTACTGAAGATGGGAGTCGGCCTCCCGGAATCGGCTTGCAGGAGCTGATTCCAAACCGCCCGGTGCTGCTGCGTTCAAAAGGCGCGGTGGTGAGCGACCGTGGAAAAGTTACCGTTTAAAGGTGGCAGGTACGTATTGAGAAGATGAGCGAAAGCAAACCGTTCGATGACGCATCGTTATTGCCTCAAAGCACTGTCAAAACTGGGGACGACCATTGGCTCCAGGATCAGTCGGGACGACACCTGTTTACGGACCCGTCGGCAGTCGGTGTATAGGCGGCATGAGTTCAATACAGGCTTTGGTACGGAACGTGAGAACCTCGTTTCGGATGGAAAGGGAAATGACAAATGGCAAACACCATGAGGAAGAATACCGATGACGGAACGAGGGGCGGAGCTGTCCGTAGTAGCGACGAAGTCTTTGTAATGAAGACGGAGCGAAGGGGCTGTGTTACCCCGTTGACGAATGTCACCAACCTGCCATGCGGGGATGAATGACGTGACATCAACAAAACCTTATAGCATTGCGAAACGCACGGTGTGGGAAGCGTATCAGCAAGTCAAGGCCAATCGGGGTGCTGCCGGCATCGATGATGAAACCATTGCGATGTTCGAGCAGGATATGTCGAAGAATTTGTACAAGCTGTGGAATCGGATGTCATCGGGGTCGTATTTCCCGCCGCCGGTCAAGCAAGTGGAAATTCCAAAGGCGAAGGGCGGCACGAGAAAGCTGGGCATCCCCACGGTGTCTGATCGAGTAGCACAAACCGCGGTCAAGCTTCTCATTGAACCGATACTCGACCCGATGTTTCATGCAGATTCATATGGATATCGGTCGAGAAGATCGGCGAAACAGGCAATTGCCGTCACCCGACAACGGTGCTGGCAATACGACTGGGTGGTGGAGTTTGACATCAAGGCGGCCTTTGATCAAATTGATCATGGCCTCTTGCTAAAAGCGGTACGCGCGCATATCAGGGAAGGCTGGATACTGATGTATATCGAACGGTGGCTGACTGCGCCGTTCGAGACCGCTAATGGAGAGCAACTGCCACGAATTCGGGGCACTCCCCAAGGTGGAGTGGTCAGTCCAATCCTGATGAATCTGTTCATGCACTACGCGTTCGATTGCTGGATACAGCGTACTTATCCACAATGTCCTTTTGCCCGATATGCCGACGATGCGGTCGTTCACTGCCGGAGTCAGAAGCAGGCGGAAAATGTAATGCAATTCATCGCATTACGGCTGGCGGAATGTGGGTTGACGATGCATCCGGAGAAATCGAAAATCGTGTACTGCAAAGACAGTAACCGCACCGCATCGTATCAGCATGTGCAGTTCACATTTCTCGGCTTTACGTTTCGTCCGAGGAAGGCATTAAGCAAGCAGCGCAGGATATTTACCAGTTTCCTTCCGGCGGCGAGCGAAGATGCTCTGAAACGAATGCGGCAAGCGGTGCGCGGGTGGAGGCTGAATCGACAGACCCATGTAACACTGCGCGACTTGGCAAAGCTATATAACCCGATCATACAAGGATGGTGGAATTACTATGGAGCGTTTTATCAGACAGGCATGCACAACATCTTTCAGCACATTGACCGCACGCTTGAGCGATGGGCCGGACGTAAATACAAGGCACTCGCTGGGCGAAGGCGGCGCAGTGTTGAATGGTTGTGCAAGATGCAGGAAGTCTATCCGGCGTTATTTCACCACTGGCGTGTTATTGGGGCAAAGGTTGGATAACGGGAGCCGTATGACGCGAGAGTGTCACGTACGGTTCTGCGAGCGGCTGCGGGGGAAGTTCCTTCGGCCGACTCACCATTTCGGCATGAAAGCGCACATTGGCGTTGATGCCAATTCCGGTCTGGTTCACACCGTAGTGGGCACGGCAGGTAATGTCAGTGACGTCAGCCAGGCGCAGGCATTGCTGCACGGCGATGAAACCATGGCATTCGGCGATGCCGGATATCAGGGGGTGGAAAAGCGCGCGGAACATCTGGAAACGCCGGTCATCTGGCACACCGCCATGCGCCCTGGCAAGCGGCGCGCGCTGGACAAATCACCAGAGGGTGAAGCGCAGGAATGGCTGGAACAGGCCAAGGCCAGCATTCGCGCCAAGGTCGAGCATCCGTTTCATGTCGTGAAGAACCTGTTCCACCACCGCAAGGCGCGTTACCGTGGCTTGGCAAAAAACACCGCGCAATTGTTCTCTCTGTTTGGTTTCGCCAATTTGGTCTTGGCTCGACGGTGGTTGATAGATATTGACAGTCTAATTGCGTCCTGAAAACGGAAAACCGGGTAAATAATGCGGAAAATATCAAGATTCAGGCTGAAAAGCACCGAATCTCACCACAAAACCCAAAAATCTCATGCAAAATTTTATTGCGCAGCCAATTATTCAGCGACTCCTTAAGCGCCGTAGGAATCTCCGGCATTTATGCCGGGGAGGATGTCAAAGATCAACAGGCTTCGGCCCTCGTTTTGCCTCGAACAAACTGCTGGCCTGTTCTCGCAATTCCTTCTTCCGCAGCCCAACCTGTGTCGGATGCACGCCAAATTCCTGTGCGATCTTGTTGATCGTCTTCACTCCGCGAATTGTGCACCCATGGTGCACCACCAACCAGATGCGAACCAATATAGTGCGTTTTTTTAAGAAATCGCGGCTGGATTGGCGAATAATGTTCGTTGATTCTAAAATAAAAATGCTCTGGCACGTAAATTGCTATTCTGTGCTGGCCCACGCGACACGGCTCCATGCGGAGTCTTTGCATTCCCTACAACTTGAGGATACTAACATGCGAAAATCGATCCCTGGGGTCACTGCCTGTACCCAAATAACAAAGGCAGATCCAAAAAGAGAATCAACTCAGGCACTAAAAAATATCAGCCATACGATTCTTGCGGGAGTGATCTCGGTCGTTGGTTTTACGGCAGCCTGGGCTGATGAGCCGCCCGCGGTGCCCGCCGTCCCCGCAGCGGCACCGGCCGCTCCGACGCCGCCTGCATTGCTGCCGGCCTTTTCTGGCTCCGTGGCCGCCAACTCTAAACCGACGATGTTCGACGCGGGCCCCCTCGGCAACATTTTTATCACAGGCGTCGTGAGTGGCTTTGCCCAGTCACAGAACAATGTCTTCCCAGGTGACCACAGCAATCAAGTTGATATAAGCAACGCCCAGATTTTTATCAATAAGTCCACGGGTCTGGTGCAATTTTTTGCCCAGGCGGGCGCATATTCGCTACCCGATATTGGATTACCATATCTGAAGGCAGCCAACGCAACTGGTGCGTTCTATGGACCGCTCCCCCAGTGGTACCTCAAACTTGCCCCCAGCGACGATTTTTCGGTTGAGGTTGGCAATCTTCCGACCCTTATCGGTGCGGAATACACTTTTTCGTTCGAGAACCTCAACATCGAACGTGGCCTCCTTTGGAATCAGGAGAACGCGGTCAATCGCGGCATTCAATTCAACTACACCAAGGGCCCTCTCTTGCTCTCGGCCTCATGGAATGATGGCATGTACTCGGGCGAGTACACTTGGGCGTGGCTCTCCGCGACCTACACTGTCAGCCCTACAGACACGGTCGCAGTGATTGCCAGCGGCTCGACCCGCCACACGAGCGTTTCGACGTTGGTAACGCCGCTCTACCAGAACAACGAACAGCTTTACAACGTGATCTATACCCACACCATGGGGCAATGGACCATAGAACCTTACTTGCAGTATACGTACGTTCCAGCAATCCCATCTATTGGCGCATTGCATCAGGCATCGACACTTGGTGCCGCGCTATTCGTGAACTATGCGTTCGATGCAAAATCCAGTCTCGCAGGATTCAGCACACCCGTGCGCGTGGAATATCTGGGCAGCACTGGCAGCGTTGCGGACGGTGCTCCCAATCTTATGTATGGTCCAGGCAGCAAGGCATGGTCGATAACCGTGACTCCCACCTATCAGGTGAACGCATTCTTTTTCCGGCTGGAACTCTCCTATGTCGGAACGATGGACACGACACCGGGCCTCGCCTTTGGTCCCGCAGGCAATGATAAATCGCAATCGCGAGCGATGGTCGAGGGTGGTTTCGTATTCTGAGATTCAGATCGGGCGAAACGCGCGGGCCATCTGGTGGCTCGCCGCAGTCCCACTGCCCTGCTGTTACCTTGGGAAGCGCTGATCTATTCTCACATGGTCGCGACGGCGGCCTGGCGGGATGAAATGCAAGGCGCTGCGCGCGGTCAAAGGTCATTCGCCTTGGATACTGGCCCAGGAAACCAACCTTGGGTCAGTACCCAGGAAATTAACCTTGGGTCAGTACCCAGGAAATTAACCTTGGGTCAGTACCCAGGAAATTAACCTTGGGTCAGTACCCAGGAAATTAACCTTGGGTCAGTACCCAGGAAATTAACCTTGACAAGCGGCGCAACGCGGCAGTTCGCACGCCTTGTCCCCGTCCCGCCGAGCATATTTTGCTCGTTAACAACGAGGCGGTGGTTGCGGGTCATGGAGGAATAGATCAGTGCTTCCTTAAAGCGCTTGTCAATTTTTACCGTATTTGGTACTGTATTTCTGTAACTGTTGATTTTTACGAAATAAGGCAGATGCAGGACCATCATGTAATTTTTTGATCTTGCTTTGTGAGGCCCTAGTCAGTGGGGTTCTGCCGAATAGATTGAAACACTAGCCCGCTTCAAAGCGGGCTAGTGTGTTTTATGTTTGGGGAAATATTAATACGCGCGCTCCCGCCCCTTTGTTGTCTGGCTGACTGGTTTTTTGAGCTTTCTTCTTGAAGCAATGCAGCACATAGACCGCTTCAAGAAATTTGGCTACGTACATTATTCTGAACGCCCCATTAAGGAGATTGATGCGGATTTCTTTCGTGCCTATGCCAATCTCGTCAAATGGCTTCCAATCGTCCGACTCATCTCCACGTTGAATCTTGCGGAGTTGGCTGCCTGCGACCTTCCGTGCTTCCAGAGAGAAAATGTCATCATCCATTAAATCTTTGAAAGATGTTCCGGCCCACGCAATAGGCTTATCGCTCATATGCCTCCTTTACGTTATTGTATCAAAATTTATACGCAACGCAAGGGGTTGCTATTCTTATCGCACCAATGCGGCGGTCTTGATTTGCAACCACCAGTTTTGGCCAGGGGCGAGTTGCAGGTCATGAGCCGCGCGACGGCTGATTTGTACCAGAAACAGGGTGTTGCCAACGTGGACGCTGATCAGTGCCAGCGCGGGGTGTGGGTGTTGGTCGACGCGGGTGATGGTGGCGGGCAGGATGTTCTGGATGCTGGTGTGTTGCGGACGTTCGCGCACCAGGCTGGCGTCGCGGGCGAGCACTTCCAGGCGGACTGATTGTCCGATGGTCAGGTTTTCGTGGCGCAGCCACAGGCTGCCGCCGGCAAAATCCATGCGTGCCAATTGCCACGCGGTGTCGATTTGTGCGACGCGGGTGTGGAGCAGGATACTGGCTTCCTGATATAAGGAGATTGGTGATCCGGGCTGACCAAATGTTTCTGCCAGCGGGCTGTTGAGAGTGATGCGGCCTTGGTCGAGCAGCAGGATATGGTCGGCCAGACGCATGACTTCGTGTTGATTGTGCGTGACATACAGAATGGGAATGGACAGCTCGTCACGCAGGCGCTCCAGATAGGGCAGAATTTCCTGTTTGCGCGCGTCATCAAGCGCGGACAGCGGTTCGTCCATTAACAGCAGTTGGGGTTGCACCACCAGTGAGCGGGCAATGCCGACACGCTGGCGTTCGCCGCCGGACAGTTTTTGTGGCTTGCGTGACAGCAGATGCTCGATGCCAAGCAACTGGGTGATGCGAGAAACATCGCCATGTTGCGCAGCAGGAATGCGGCGCAGGCCATATTGCAGATTTTGTTCGACGCTGAGGTGGGGAAACAGGCTGGCCTCTTGGAACACGTAGCCAATCGGGCGGCGGTGGGTAGGCAGCCAAGTGTTCTCATCTTGCCAGACGTGTTGATGAATTTTGCAGTAGCCGTTGGGTGCGCGTTCCAGCCCGGCCATGCAGCGCAATAATGTGCTCTTGCCTGACCCGGATGCGCCGAAGATGGCGCAAATGCCGTGAGCGGGCACGGTGAATTGTACGTCGAGCAGAAAATCGCGCCGTGGCAGATAAAATTTTGCCTCGATTAGACTGGATGGTGTGTGTTTAGTCATGGCTCTCAATCATGCTGACTGTGTTGCTCACGGTGCGCGCGCCAGCCATACACCGGAATTAACACCAGAATGGAAAACAGCAGCATGATGGCCGCAAGCCGCGATGCGGCGTGATATTCCAGTGACTGTACATGGTCAAATACACTCACGGAAGCGACCTGGGTAATGCCGGGCAGATTGCCGCCTATCATGAGCACCACGCCAAATTCGCCTACGGTGTGGGCGAAGGTGAGGACGATGGCGGTCATGAATCCGGGCAAGGTCAACGGTAGTGCGACGGTAAAAAAGGCATCCAGCGGGCTGGCGCGCAGCGTGGCGGCGACTTCGAGCGGCCGGTTGCCCAGAGATTCAAAAGCGCTTTGCAGCGGTTGCACCATGAAGGGCAGGGAATACAGCATGGAAGCCACAACTAGTCCGTTGAAGGTAAAGGGTAGTGCGGCCAGATGCAGGGCATGCATGAGTTTTCCTATCACGCCATCCGGCCCCATGAGCAATAACAGATAAAACCCCAGCACGGAAGGGGGCAATACTAGCGGCAGGGCGACCAGTGCGCCCAGCGCCCGCGTCCATTTCCACGGGTTGCGCGCCAGCCACCAGGCCAGCGGCGTACCGAGCAACAGCAACAACACAGTGACGGTTGTGGCCAGTTTCAGCGTTAGCAGCAGTGCTTGCCAGTCGTCAGGGGAGAGTAACATGAGATGAAATGATGGGCGCGAGCCACAGATTATTGTTTGTCGAGATTATTGTTTGTCGGGCAGCGTGAATCCATATTTGACGAATATTGCCTGTCCGGCAGGGCTGGCCAGATAGGTAACGAATTGCTGTGCCAGCGGGTTGCCTGTTGCGTGGTCGGTGAGGACGTAGGCCTGCTCCATCGGTGAATGCAGCGTATCGGGAATCAGCCAGTATTTGCCTTGGCTGGCCAGTTTTGGACTCACGGCGAGCGAAAGCGCAATCAGGCCAACCTGTGCATTGCCGCTTTGCACGAATTCGGTGGTCTGGGAAATGTTTTCGCCATAGACCAGCTTGGGCGCAACCTGTGGCCAGACGCCCGCCGCATGCAGGGCTTCCACGGCGCGTTGCCCATACGGGGCGTGTTTCGGGTTGGCGACGGCAATGTGCTGAATGGCCGGGTTGGTCAGGCTGGCCAGCGTCATTTTGCTGGCGTCCATGCTGTTGCTCCACAAGACGAGTCGGCCAAATGCGTAGGGCACGACAGGAGAGGCGGTTTTACCGGCTTGCTCCAGCAGTTTTGGGTACCGCACATCGGCGGAAAAAAACACATCGTAGGGTGCGCCTTGGGTGATTTGGGTGTAAAAATTGCCCGATGACCCATAAACGGTGTTGATGGTTGCATCGGGGTGGGCGTGTTTGAAATTCTGAATGATGTCTGCCATGGCAAATTTCAGGTCTGCAGCGGCGGCAATCGTGAGCGTGGCGGCATGCGTGGTGGTGGTTATTAGTAACAGTAACAGGCTGAGCCAGATTTTCATGTTTCCCCCTTTTTTATGTGTCGCAGGCACAATCGTTATGATCCAGCGTTATGATCCAGACAATTATCCCAAGTAATCATCCTAAGCAATTATCCCAAGCAATTATCATGCTATGTTTGGTTATGGTGGCCAGCAACGCGCTCATGGAGGAATAGATCAGCGCTTCCCTTAAGGGCAGATTTACGTTTCAACCACAAAATCGGGATATCTGTGTATTTATATTCTACCGGATTTGAATCTCAAGCATGTTTTTTGCGGGCGTGTGTCGGGCGAAAGGCCGGGCAGAACATGGCATGGGTTTCCAGGTAATCGCCGTCTATCAGGTCGATGCAGTAGGGGATGGCTGGAAAAACGGCGCGCAGACAATCGGCAATCGCAGAAGGTTTACCGGGCAGGTTGACGATCAGGCTACGGCCGAGAATACCGGCGGTCTGGCGCGACAGGATGGCAGTCGGCACGACTCTGAGCGATGCTGTGCGCATCAATTCACCAAAACCGGGTAACATTTTTTCACAGACAGATTCAGTGGCTTCGGGGGTGACATCGCGCCGTGCCGGGCCGGTGCCGCCGGTGGTGACGATGAGGCAACACTGCTCGTTATTGGCTAATTCACATAATGTAGCTTCGATTTGTGCCTGTTCATCAGGCACCAGCCTGGTGATGGGTTGCCAGGGTGAGGTGAGCGCTTGCGTTAGCCAGTCATGAATTGCCGGTCCGCCTAAATCTTGATATTCTCCCCGGCTGGCACGGTCGGAGACGGTGACGATGCCGATGCGGGCTGTTGTGTGGGTCGAGGTCATGATTGTGCCGTCCAGAGCAGGTGATTGAAGCATTGTACGGTAATTTTGTCGCCAGTTTCCAGCCCATTGTTTTCTGCTGGAACGATGGCAAGCCCATCGGCTTGGGCCATGGACAGCAGGCTGCCGCTACCCTGATCGACGATGGGCGTGGCGAGCCAGCCGTCGGCGTGTTGTTGCAAGGTGACGCGCTGGAAATCGGTGCGTCCTGGCTTGTGTTTGATGCGTTGGGTCAGTGTGGCTGCGAGTGTGCGCCGGAACAGGGCACGATGTCCCATGCTTGCCCGTAAGGCGGGTAGTACGAAGAGTTCGCAGCACACCATGCTGGAAACCGGATTGCCGGGCAGGCAGAATACCTGCGTGGTATTGGTTGTGCCGAAGGCAACGGGGTGACCGGGACGAATGGCGACGCGCCAGAACAACATGTTGACACCTGAATCATCGAGGACGGGGCGAACATAGTCGTGTACGCCGACCGATGTGCCGCCGGAAATGAGCAGTACGTCGTACGCCATTCCTTGTCGGATGGCATCTTTCAGCGCCTGCGGGGTATCGCGTGCAATGCCGAGCAGCTTGGCATGGATGCCAAGTTCCTGTAATTGTGCCAGCAGGCTGTGGCTGTTGGCGTCCGGAATTTTGTTCGGGTCGAAGGGGTCATGCAGGCCTTCCAGTTCGTCGCCAGTGGACAGAATGCCGACACTGGGTTGCTTGAACACGGTTACCTGTGCCTGTTTTAGCATCGCCAGCATGCCGAATACGCCGGGCGTGATGGTGCTGCCGGCGGTAAGAACGGTGGCGCCGGTACGCAGATGTTCGCCACGCAGACGAATGTCTGTTCCGGTTTTTGCCGGAACGAGAATACGAACCTGCCGTATTGCAGGGTCGGGCGTTGCTGTGGTTGGTTCGGTGTCTTCGACGCGGATAACGGTATCGGCTCCGTCGGGAATGGCGGCTCCAGTCATGATGCGGGCACATTGCCCGGTGGTGAGGGTGTGTCGGGGACGTTTGCCCGCCTCGATGTCTTCAATAATGGTCAATGTGACGGGTGTGGCAGAGATGTCTGCTGAGCGGACGGCATAGCCATCCATGGCGGAGATGTCATAGGGCGGGTGATCGCGGTTGGCGGCAATATTTTCGGCCAATACACGATATAAGGATTGCTCCAGTGGCAGGATTTCAGTATCGGCACGTGGCGTGTGTCGCAGGATGATTTGCTGAGCATCCTGCCAGGCAAGGTGCTGTGTCATGGGATGATGTCCTTTGTGGGGAGGGTGGCAGGTGAATGGTGGCGTAACCAGTCGTCCGGGGTATCCAGATCGATAAAACTGCGTAGGGCGGGGTCGGTTGCGCGCAAATCGCTGGCGGGTACGCAAGCGGGATCAAGACGGCGTAACGCGCCGGTCAGACTACGTTCGCCGGATTGCAAAACGTGTTGCAGGATCGGCAGGCTGCTTTTGGCGTAAAAGGCGGCAAAAGGCTGCCAGTGACCATCGATGTCGGCAACGACGGCCTTGTGACCGTGACGTGAGGCTGCCAGTTTGTTGATGAGCGCCG
>JAJYPA010000164.1 GCA_021795795.1 Pseudomonadota bacterium
AACCCTTTCTGAAACTGCACTCTGTTCATCGCCATGGGACACCTCTATTCCATAATAATCAAAGCATTATATCACAACGCCACACGGTAGCGAAAATATGGCTGAAACATCGTACTAATCAGGTAATCGGATGGCCTTGTTTTCGTTGGAGCATAACCCACGGTCTGGGATGCTGACAAGAGAGGTTTTGGCTGCCGCCCAACTGCGTTGTGCTTTGGGGACACATGACGCAACTAAAGTTGGCGTCATGTGTCCCGCCGAAGCCGTGCCAGAACAATGGGTTGCGATCACCGCGTCTCTCCGGATCGCCTTGATTACAAAACCCGCGCCCCGCCTGCGTATCTGCTTGATTGCCCGTTGTAATCACCTGTAAGTCCCGCCATGCCTGCCGCCGCCGATTTCGCATGTTGGGGGATAGGACTATATCGCCCCTGATCGAGATCGAAACCATGCCCAAAACCCATGTCCTCAGTATCCGTCTGGATGAGGATGCCCGCGCCATTCTCACCGACCATGCCCGCGCGATTGGGCTGACCCCCCATGCGACCGCCCGTGTACTCCTGCAAGCGCAATTGCGCGGGACGGATGCGGTGACCCTGCACCTGCTGGAGCGTCGCTTGCAAAAATCCGTGGAAACCATCTTGCAGCGCATCCTCATTTTGCAGGGCATCGTTGCTCAGAAACCAGAATCACAAATCCAGCAGATCGTGTCGGAAACCGTAACCCGCCTGACCCAGAAACTGGAAACGGAAATTGCAGGAGAAGAGTAAATGTTGAACGTATCCAAGATCGGTTCCGCCTCGAGCGCTGCCAGTTATTACACCCAGACCGAGCAGGATGGACAACGGCCCGGAGGGGAAACCGTCGGTGCCTATTACACGGACAAGGGGGAGATACAAAGCAAGTGGGAGGGTGCCGGTGCGGAGCTTGCCGGCATCGATGGCAAGACCGTGACCAAAGAAGATCTTCAGAAAATGCTTGAAGGCCAGGTCAAGGAGGTCGGCAAGGACGGCAATATTTCCGAGAAGCAACTGGGCCGAACCGTTGATGGTGAAAAGCAGCATGCCGCTGGCTGGGATCTGCAATTCTCGGCACCCAAAAGCGTCAGCATCGAGGCGGGCGTCTGGGGCAAGGAGGACGTTCGGGCGGCCCACGAAAAGGCGGTGGATGCCGGCATGAAATTCATGGAGGAAAAAGCGGCGCAGGCGCGCGTGTATACGGGGGAGCGCGATGGCAAAGGAAACGCCAAGACCGAAAAGGAGCAGACCGGCAGTTTGACCTACGCCAAGTTCGAGCATGGCACATCCCGCGAAAAGGATCCGCAGTTGCATACGCATGTGCTGGTCATGAACGTCACCCATGACAAAAACGGCACGGCGCGTTCCCTCAGTTCCGAAGGGATCTATGCCTGGAAAGGTGCGGCGGATGAGGTCTACAAAAACGCCCTGGCGCAGGAGTTGCAGAAAGCGGGCTATCAGTTGGAGCACAACAAAAACGGTTTTGAGATCAAGGGATATTCCAAGGAGAACATCGATCAGTTTTCCAAGCGTTCGGATCAGATAGAAAAGGCTCTGGAGAAACGGGGAGAGACGCGGGAAACGGCATCGCGTGAATCGCGGCAGGTGGCGTCCTATCAGACCCGCCAGGACAAGCAAGGCTCTGAAAATGCCGCAGCGTATCGGGACGGTTGGCAAAAGGAAGCCAAGGAAAACGGGATGAAGGGGCCGGCCGAGCGGAGCGGTTCCCTGGTTCGTGAAAAGACCCCGGATCAAATCGTATCCCGCGCCATTCAGCATCTTTCGGAACGGGAGACGCGCTTCAGTGAAAAAGACGTCTGGACGCAATCCATGAAGTTCAGCGAAGGGCAGGCCAGCAAGGAACAGATCCAGGCGTCCATCGAGAAAGCCCAGCAAAAAGGGGATCTGATCCAGCGAGCCCCGAGCGACTACCAGCAACAGAAATTCGCCCAGGACGCCGGCGGCAAAATCTTCACCACTGCGGACGCCATGAAATCGGAAAAAGACATGGTGAAAATGGCCGAGTCGGGCAAAGGAAAATCCGAAGCGGTCATGTCGGAAAAGCAGTTCGAAGAGGCATTGAAGAAATTCGAAAGCCAGAAGGGCTTCCAGCTTTCTTCGGAACAGAAGGCCGCCGCCGGATCCATTCTCACCAGCAGTGACAAGTATCAGGCCGTGCAAGGACTGGCCGGCACGGGCAAGACCACGATGCTGGAATTCGTGCGGACTTCCGCTGAATCGCAAGGCTGGAAAGTCGAGGGTTTTTCCCAGGGTGCCGCACAGGCTCAAAAGATGGAGCAGGAATCGGGTATTTCCTCCAAGACCACGGCGAGTTTTCTGGAATCCCAGAAAAGCGATCGGGTTGGCGACCCCAAAATGGAAGACAACCGCCGGACCTTGCGCGTCATGGACGAAGCCTCGCTCTCCGGTCAGCGGGAGTTGACCAGCGTGATGAAGGCGTCCGAAAAAGATGGGTCGAAGACGGTGTTCCTGGGCGACCGGCATCAGCACCAGGGCGTTGAGTCTGGGCAGGGCTTTGAGATTCTGCAAAAGCATGTGGCCACCACGAATCTCTCCGACATTCGCCGCCAGACCACCGATGAAGCGAAGGATGCGGTGAGCCACGGCCTGGGTATGGTGCAATCCAAGGATCCGCAACAAGCGAAGGAACATGCCGAAGCGCTGTTCTCCAAGCATTCCCAGGAGGTCAAGTCGGACGAGACCCGTGCGGCGGAAAGCAAATGGGCGGAGACCCAGAAAGACCAGGGCGGCAAGCTGGAGGCGCAGCAGCGCTCGGAAATGCGCGCTGAACTTTCCGGCCTCCGGGCGCAGGACAATAAACAGGTGGTCGAGAAAATGGCCAGAGATTTTGCAAGCAAGGATCAGGCTTCTCGCGACAGCACCCTGATCGTATCCGCCTCCAGAGCGGACCGGGACGCCATCAATTCCGCCGTCAGGACTGAACTGAAGGAGAAGGGTGAACTGCAAGGCGGCCGGGAGATGTCCACCCTCCAGGCCAAGGATATGACCAAGGCGGAATCCGCGCGGGCATCCAGTTACGAAAAGGGCGACGTGCTGAAAGTCACCAGTGAACTGAAAAGCCTGGGACTCAAGAAAGGGGATGAACTGCGCGTCGAGGGGGCTGCGACCAAAAGCATGTTATCCGCCCGCACGGCGGACAATAAGGAAGTGCGTCTGGACCTCAACCGCGTCAAGGGCTTCGAAGCCTACAAGGAGCAAAAAAAGGAATTTGCCCAGGGTGACAAGGTCATGTTCACCAAAAACGACAAGGATGTGGGCGTAAAGAATGGCGAGACCGGGAAGATCGAGAAGATCGAGGGGAGCAAAATCACCATCGACCGGGGCGGCAAGGACGGCAAGGTCACCATCGACGCCAAGGAATATAAGCACCTGGATCATGCCTACGCCATGACCAGCCACAAATCCCAGGGCCAGACCGTGCGTGAAGTGATGATCCATCACAACACGGAGTCCGGCCACCATGCCGCACGGGAATCCTATGTGAACGTCACCCGCGCCCGGGAGACCGTGAAGATCTACACCAACGACCGTGAGAAGGCGCAGGAGCAGGCGTCTGCCCAGACCGGCAAGCAGGCGGCCACCGAATCGTCGGAACGGGGGGAAAAGACCGCAGAAAAGACCGGCGCTGACCTGAAAACGGAGCGCTTGCGGGAGGTCGCCGAGAAGCGGGAGCAAGAGAAAACGGATCACGACAAAGGCGAAGGCAAGGATCCGGGAAAAAGCGTGAAGGACGACATCCGGGCGGCCAGGGAAGAGGCGAAGGCGGAGCGGCAGGAGCAGGCCAAGGAGAGCAAAGGGAGCAAGCAGGAGAAGGAGGATGAGAAGGCGGCGGCGGAAGCGGGCCGGTGATTTCGCCGGTTGGGGGATAGAAGTTATCCGCGATCATCAAGGAGTACATCATGGCCCTTTTGCAGATGACCCCCGCCGCCGTTGCCATCGGCATCATGGTCGGCGGCGTCTCGATTTACCTTTATTTGCAGCACGAAAACATTGTTACCGCCCAGCAGCACGCGATGTTGTCCACCCAGCGCTGCGCGTCAGCGCGGTTCGACGTGACTTTTGACCAGTCATCCGGTGATCCGCAGTCCGTGATCGCCGCCGCCTCGCGAAGAGCGAAGCGCATCTGTGCCGCCGCCACCCGCGCCCGGGCAGAGAACCGGCAGACCCGGCAGGCGGTTGAAGGCGCGCAACAGCAGTTGAGCAATACCATCATGGCCCCGGCGGCATCCGGCGCAAGCGCCGGGGGCATGCCGTGAAATTCCATTCCATCCCGCAGTACCACGCAAACAAGGAGCATCAAGATGAAGCATCGTTCAAAAGTTTTACCCTTCGCCGTTTTCGCCGCCGTCTCCCTCGCCGGCTGTTCGCACTCTGGCGTCGAATCGAGCAGCGCTAACAAGAACGGCGCAGAGCAGTCCAGCGCTTTGCAGAGCAAGGAAGATATCGGCCATTCTCGGAAGGTCGCGGTCGAGGCCAAGGTGCCGGCCATGGGACTGATCGTTTCCGCGCTGCGTGATGCGCCAGACGCGTACAAAACCAACAACATCGCCACCTTTTTCCCCATCATGGGGTCCGCCACGCCAATCATGGGCTGGGTAGGCAACGGTTTCGATAGCCAGTCCAACCGTTTTTATGCCCGCATGCTGGCGCGGATGGCGTTTGAATCCAATATTTATCTAACGCACATCTACTACAAGGATCTTCAGAATACGCGTGTCTGGAACGATCCTGCGACATTTCAGGCGCAGGTTCGGAAGGATCTGGCCGATCTGCCGCCAGCATACAAAAAGCAGGTTGTGGCGCAGGCGGTGGCAGCCATCCCGCATCATGCCCCGGTCACTTTCAACTTCACGGGAAGTTGTCCTGATGGCGGAAATATTTGCTACTGGATCAATGGCGCAAGCTACGTAGGCGGGCAAGGCGGGGTGTCGGTGACCAAGAACGGCATACCGTGGTACGGCGGCGGGCGCCTGTCGGGCCGCGACGTGCAGGTCAGTCTGGCTCACGAAATGAACACCGGCGTCAGCCGGAGCAAGGAACTGGCGCAGCGCAGCAACAGCAGTACGGAGCAGTCCAGCAGCAGCAGCGCTGGAGCAAAGGCTGAGCAGTGACCGGATGCGGGGCAGGTCACGCCTGCTCGGCGTTTCGCTGATTGGGGGATAGATGGTGGTACCCCACGCGGCCGGGGTTGAGGCCGCCACATACAGGGAGATAGAGATGTACAGAAGCAGCAATACATACGCGGCCGGAGAAGCACAAGCGCAACGCAACGCAGATGGATCGCTTGCCGACGTGCCAAACGCGATTGTCAGGCTAGTGGAAAAGGTACAGGAAGCCGCCGGCTGGAAAACTGGGAAAACCACACTGGGCTTCAAAACGGGTGGATACGAAGCGCGTACCATCGAGATCTATGGTTATGACCAGCGCCGACGGCTGGCGGTTATCCAGTTGCGCCGCGAGTGGAAGAAGAAACGGCACTGGTACCCACTGGTAAATAAGGCGTATGCGCTGGTTGGGCTGGATGGTGGCCGGATTTTCAGCCATCAACTGCCCTCCAGTCCGCGCCGCAACGCCAATCTGCCGGAAATGACACCAGGGGATGTGGTGCTCTGGGCCGAGAGCAAAATTTTCGGGGTGCCGGTGGACCGCGTTTGCACGATCCGCCGGCAAGGCGACGTGGCTCTGGTGCCCATGCGTAGCCTGCCTCGCTCCATCACGCCCGTATCTGGGCCCGTTATGCTTCGGGACAGCCATCAGATTACGGTGGTCGGCACGCTGTTCAAAACGGCCGCTGCGGACATCTGGTATGCCCGTGGCACCGTGGAGCTGCTGCACACCAAAAACGAGCACCAGCCGGTCATCGCCTCGGGCACGTTCAAAATCGTCGCAGGTCAACGCGCCGGTAGCCCATGGTGGCTCCATCTCGAAATTGGCGACTGATCGTTAAACCAACCTCACAGGGAGTAATTCACATGAAGCTGAAAGGAAAGGAGTTCTTCATGAAAACCATCGACTCGTTATTGAAAAAGCGGCAGCAACTGGACGAAAAAATACGGGAGGCGCGGGAGCGGGAAAAACTGGGCAATCAGTTCCTAGACGACCTGCAAAAAACCGTCCCGGCCCTGCTGGAAGCCTATCGTCAAGACCCGGAACGGACCATGACCCGTATCCGTACCACCCTGCGCCTCGATCAGCCCGCCTTCTCGGCCACCCCGGGCGATTAGCCTTTCTCCACCGCCACCGCACCGCGCTTTCGTCGGCGCGGTTTTTTTTGCCCAAAGCAGCACGTCGGGCATTACGTTTCGCCGGCTGGGGGATAGAGAGTGTCAACCACCTTTTAGGAGTCTCATCATGAAAAAGACCATCCTCGCAACCGCCGTGGCCGCCATGTTGGTTGGCTGTTCACTGAACCCCGCCGCAGCCGACACCAGCAAAATCACCGTGTCGGGGAATGGCTTCTCGGTGCCGCTCCGTGAAAAAACACAAGTAGCCTGCCACGAGAGGCAGCACGTCTGTGTGCTGCGCGGCGTTTGGAGGGGCACTGCCATCCATGCCCGCACGCTGTCAGCGCTGGACGGATTCCTGGGCATACCCAAAAACGCCGCCATCGACAGCCGTGAAGTCACCGATTGCATTGACGAGCGGGCTGGTCATCGCCTGCGCTGTCAGAGCAAGACCACGCTTACTCCGTCAAAAAAGCCGTGAGAGGCGGACGCGTGAAGGACATGCGCGCAGTGATGGCCGACGCCGTCCGCAATGCCGGTCGCGAAGATCGCCCCGAATGGCTATGGCTTGATCGGGTTGTGTCCGGTCTGCAAGAGCGGGTCGCCGACTTTTACGGTCTCTCGCCCATCGATGTTTCCCGGATGCCAATTTCCGATTTCGCACAATTGGCGGCCGCCATGCCGCGCGATTTCAACTGGAGGCACTGATGACTTCGATTCCGGTCATCGCACTGTTCCTGTCCGTGTCCGTGCCGAGCGGACAGGGCTTTCCGGTCTGGCTGCTTTCGCCCCGCGATAGCTGCACGGAGGTAGCCATTCCCCTGGAGCAGATTACCCGCAATCGCCGCCGCGAAAGAGTGCGCCGATTAGCCGGACCATACGCCCGGCTGATCCTGCATGCGGCCCGCAAGGCCCATGTATCGGCGCGATTGGTGGCCGCCGTCGCTCACGTTGAGAACGGTGGAGATTTCTATGGGGCGGCGTCCCGGGTGTCCCCGGCGGGCGCCATTGGACCCATGCAACTGATGCCGGTCACGGCGGATGTGCTGCATGTGGATCCCTGGAACCCCCGTCAGAACATCGAGGGCGGCGCCCGGTTCCTGGCCATGCTGCTTCACGAATTCCACAACACGCGCCTTGCCCTGATGGCCTACAACGCCGGTCCAACCTGGATCGCGCAAGGTGGCCGGCCGGAACAGGCGCGGTTCTATGCAAAAGAGGTTCTGCATTATGCCCATACCTAGCCGAAAACGAATCGCAGGTGATTTCGCCCGTGGCGGGAACCTCGTTTTTTACCAGATGCATCTTGCATTGCTGAACCTGTCCCGGCTCGCGCTGAGCGGCGGCCTGGTCGTGCTGCTGATCGTCGCCGGCTGGCTCTACCTCTCCTCGAGCGATGGGGAGTTGATCTGGCTGTGGTGCCAGTCGCACTTCTGGGTTGGAATCGGCTCGGTAGCGCATCCCATGGTCTGGACATGGCACGGCCAGCACGGCACAACCACGGCCGCACGCATTGCCTTTTGGTCTTCCGGACGCATCGCCCCTGCTTTCGCCGCGCTCTGGGGCGTGGTCACCGTTTCCAGTGTTCTGGTGTCTGTCGCCATGGTCTGGATCGTCGTGTACATGCGCAAACGGGGTGCGCAAGAGGCGCAGGATACCTATCTGCGGGGCCAGAAGATGGTCTCTGAAAAGGAACTGGCGTCCCTGGCCGCCGCCGACCGCAGCGGATCATCTGGTTACAGTATCGGCTCCGTTCCGATTCCCAAGCGACTGATGATGCGCAATTTTCTTTTGCTGGGGAGTATGGGCACGGGCAAATCCCAGGCCATTCTCCACTTGATGGACACCGCGCGCAAACAGCGCATTCCGGCGGTGATCTACGATCCGACCGGAGAATTCACCGAGTTCTTCTTCAATCCCGCCACCGACCGGATCCTGAACCCGTTCGATCAGCGTTGCGCACCGTGGTCGCTGTTTGCAGAGATCCGGCACCGGCAGGACTTCCGCGCCCTGGGCGATTATCTCTTGCCGCATCACCCCAACAATAGCGGGGACCAGGTCTGGGATGATGCCGCGCGCCTACTGGCCGCCGACCTCTTGGAAATCATCCATGAGCGGGACGGCGAGAATGCCAACATGTGCTCCCTGCACGACGCCCTGCACCTGCCGCTGGCCGAGCTTTCCGGGCTATTGCAGCGGCATCACAAGTCATCCGCCGGCTTCATCAACGAGAGCAACCCGCGCGGTTCCGAGTCCGTGCGCCTGACCTTGGCGGCAAGCCCCGCCGTGGCCTTGCTGCGCCTTTGGACTTCCCCCCGGCGCGATGCCTGGTCGCTACGCGGGCATGTCTCCAGTGCTGAGCCGGGATGGGTGTTCATCACCAGTTCCGCCAGCCGGGCGACAGTGATCAAGCCCTGGTCGGCCGTGTGGCTGGAAACCGCGCTCCTGGGCGCCATGGAACTGCGCCCCACGCAGGATCTGCGCCTGCTGTTCTTCCTCGATGAACTGGCCAGCCTGCCCAGGCTGCGCGCCCTCGAGGTCGCCAGCACTCAGGGCCGCAAGTATGGCGTGTCCCTCGTCGCCGGAATCCAGAACATCGCGCAAGCGGAGGAAACCTATGGCAAGGAGGGCGCGCGCACCCTGATCGCGGGCCTGCAAAACAAGCTGGTTCTGCGCACGGAGGAAGAGGAAAGCGCCCGCCGCTTGGCCGAACTGCTGGGCAAGGAAGAAATCGACGAAACCAAGGAAGGCGCGAATGTGGGCATGGCGGAAAACGTCAGTCACGGACAGAACCTCGACCGCAGTATTCGCGAGCGGCACCTGCTGATGCCTTCTGAACTGCTGGCACTTCCGGACCTCACAGGGGCGTTAAAGCTGGCCGGAGACCTGCCCATCGCCATGGTCAAGGTCCCCCTCAAGATCCGCGACCGCGTTGCGCCGGACTTCATCGAGAATCCAGAGGCCGTCTCGCTGAAACAGAAAGACACACCCCCGCCGCCCGCCGCCCCGGCCCCGGCAGAAAACATTTCGCCGGTTGGGGGAATAGAGGATGAGGCTGACAACAACCTCTGGTAACCACTCGACACAAAAGGATCAATCATGAAACGCAAAACCATCATCCTGCTCACCGCCCTGGCCCTGGCACCACTCACCGCCAGCGCGTCTCCGCTCATCGCGGGCAATATCGGCTATGCCAACATCAACACCGGCGGCGGCGATGGGCACTCGGGCATTACCGCCGGGGTCGCAGTCAAGCACGGTGACACAACCCTGGCGGCGCAGATCTCCGCTGCCGACCACTTCGCCGACGCGCAAGCACAGATCAGCCGTAGCTTTCGCGTGAACCAGCGGTTGATAGTAGCCCCCCTTTTGGGCGTAGGTGACGCCTTTGTACCGCGTGCTGGTCAGCAGGGACAGATCCCGGCAGATCTCGTGCCCCCGGCGCTTCACGGCTTCGTGAACAACACCCAGCCCGCTCCACAAAACCTGATCCCGCCGGCGCTCCAGGGGGTGATCGGCAGCGGCTCGGACCAGAACGACATCTACGCCCTGGCCGGCGCGGGAGCCGCAACGAGCATCACGCCACGTCTGGGACTAGGCATCACTGCGGGCGTAGGCCCGGCACTGAACCGCGCGGGGGTCGTCTGGCAGGCCGGCGGCGGTCTGAGCTACCGGCTGCACCGCCAGTGGTTTGTCGACGCGGCGGTGGAATACCTCAAACTGCCCAAATCGCCGCGCATCCTCACCGACACCATCGGCTTCAACTACCTGTTTTAACCTGTTTTAAGGAGAATACCCATGGAAATCAGCTTGTATGACAAGACATCCGGCGAGTCGGTGCAACTCAGCACCGTGCGCGAACTACTGCTGGAACTGGCCGTCTCGCTCGCAAACGGCAGTGCAGCAAAGGCACTGGAGCAGATCACGGGTCAGGAGGAACAGGTTGCGGCGGCACGGTACATCTGCGCGCGGGAAGCGTCCGATGATGCCGAGCTGCTGCTCAGCGTGCTCGACGCCATGGAGAAGTTCCGTGCCGCCAGGGATGCCATCGGCACCGCCCGGGCAAAACTTGCGCTCTGGGCTGATGGTGAGGGTTTTGCCGTCTGACCCGCCGAAAATTGACCAACCCAACCGGGGCCATACAGGCCCCAAAGGATCCGATATGAAACTGCATCACCTGCGCCGCATGTACCGCTGGCATGTAGCGCATAGCTACCCCCTCATGGTCGCCTTCAACTGGGCCGCCATCAGCGGCTATGCCGCCCTCCTGCTGCTCGCGGTGCTACGATGAGCGCCACGATCAAGCAGGATGATCGTCATGCGATATGGATGAGCCTGCGCGCTGGCTGGCATTCCTGGCGGCGCCATGGGTTTCGGCGACTACGCGCCGGCTGGTCTACGGCGCAATTGACCACGATAGGGCGCAAGGATTCCCCTCGCGAAGCGTTGTCCCGGCGCATTCAATATCTGCGTCAACTGGATCCTTTCGTGTTCGAGGAGGTGGTGTTGGACACCTTTCAGCGCCACGGGTGGATTGTCATCCGGAATCGCCGTTACACGGGCGACGGCGGCATTGACGGCCGCGTGTATAACGGCGGGCACTGGTACGGTGTGCAGTGCAAGCGCATCGCGGGCGACGTGTTGCCGCATGTGCTCCTGAAGTTCGAGAAGGACCTGAAAAAAAATGGCCTCCGAAAGGGTTTCTTTGTGCACACAGGCCGCCTCGCCGCAACCGCGTTCGAGAATACGCCGCCCTGCATTACCGTCATTTCCCCGCCGCAGGTGGTCCAATGGATTGGATCCAGCTTGCCAGGTTTTCGTAAATAAAGGAGAGTGCATCATGATAAGGACAGTGGACCCACTTGAATTCGAGGACCTGGTGTTTGACACGTTTGAGCACCATGGGTACTCCGCCAGGCGAAGCCGCTTTTTTTGCGGCGGTGAGGAGGAAATCAGCGGAAGTGTGCAAATCCATGGCGAGCGGCATGGAATCCGTTGTAAATGCTTCGAGCCCGGCGAGAAGCCCGTCGTGGACAGCCAAATGCTCATGCGCACCGCCCGGCTGTTACAATGTAACGGGTACAAGAAAGGAATCCTGATACATACGGGACACCTGGCGCAAGCAACCCGGCAAACCGCTCCTCCTATTGTCCTCCTTTCCGCTGATCGTCTGCCAGCCTGGCTCGAGAGCCGGCAACCACCCACCATCCCCTTTCCATCCTGACCCCGCCACCATCGCTTTGTCCCTCGCCCAGGTCGCTCCTGAGCTTGTCCTGGGCAACGGTCGCGCCATCGCTGCGCTCTGTCACGCCCGCCGCACAGGCCATCCCTTCGCTTCGCTCCGGGCACGCTCATCCGCTCCTTTCAGGGCGAAGCGAGGGACAAAGCGACGGCGGCTCCGGCGGTCAGAACAAAAACAGCGGGGGAATCCTTTCACAAAGACTTGTGAACAGCGCTGGAAGCTCAGAACCGCTCAGGCTCACCAGCGGTCAGGTCCGCCAGTGCCGCCGATTTGTCAAAGTACCCACGGATCGCCACGGGGTCCGCCGGGTCGCCGCCTTCGGATAGTATACGACCAACCGCCGCCTGATACATCGTGCTTACAGATTCTCCATACAAATCATTCAGATATGCGGTATCTCCCATTTCGGAGAGAATCCGTGCAGGCATCGTATATATATTATACGATGCCTGCACGGATTTGCATTTTGATACCGAATTCCAGGTATGTGAACTGATTTCTTTGAGCTTTTTCGCTCTCAAGTATCCGTTCACTTTGTCCCGCCCAGGGGCCTTGCCCGCCCGGCCCGCCAGGATGGCCCGCCTTGAAGCCATCCTGTCGCCTCTCGAAAGGCCGGGGGGCGGCCGGGGGGTGTGTCTTGGGTGCAGGTCTCGATCTAACCAAAGACACACCCCCGCCCGCCGCGCCCGCCAAGGCCCTAAATTTGCCCTCTGAGGCGTTTTGCGGGCCGGGGTAGGGGTAAGGTAGCGATAGGGGCGGGACAGGGCGCTGCGCGCCGCGCTCCCCGTCCCACCGCTGCGCGGCGGGGCCCTCGCCCAGCGCGGGCCGGGTGTCCGGCCCCTGCCCGTTACGCTGTCACGTCCGTCGTGGGTTTCTGGTCTCCAAGGATCTGGGGCGGGCTGGGCGACGGTGCCCATGGGGAGGGGGGACCGTTACAGTGTAATGTTTAGCATGTAGTATGAGACAACATACTATTACTACATACAGACAGACAAAATTCCCCCAATCCATCGCGGTACTTGCAGCGTGCTTATGAAGTGCCGGTCCTGGCGTATTAGCGCTAATCTGTTACCATTGCCGCCATGGCAACCGAGAATCGCAAAGCGCAACTGCGGGAAGCGCAACAAAGGCTGGCGGACAAGCGCCGGGCGGATGGGCTCATCAAACTGTCGGTCTGGGTGACCAAGGGGCAGGCAGAGCGGATCCGCCGCATGCTGGCCGGCGACGAGCAAAAGTGCTTGCATGATTAGCGCTAATCATGTACGCTAATCTTGTTGTCCCACTGATCGGAGGTTCAGCCATGCCCACCTTGCTTATCCTCGCTGCAATACCGCTCATCCCAGCCTATGGACTGCCCTTTTACTTCTGGCTCACCGAGCCTCGCTGAAGATGCGCAAAGCCGTCGCCGCCGCCATGTTGACCATCGCCCTGTGTGGCTGTGCCACATGGCACCGGCCCGGCACACCCCAATCCATCATGGAAAAAGATCTGGCCCGCTGTGATCGCAAGGCAGCCCAGATTTATCCGCCTGTCATGGTCACCGTGCAAGCATCAACAGGCTACTGGAATCCGGCAACCCAGCAATGCTGGCAACGCAACGGCTACACGTATTGCCAGGAGTACCCGGCCACCTGGACACCGCCGACCTACGCCCAGCGGGACCGCAACGCTCCGGCCCGCCGTGCCTGGGTCCGCTCCTGCATGCGGGCCTCTGGATACCATCAATAGCTCTTTCTGTTTCGATTTCATCAAAAATCATGCTTTAACACCGCCCCGCCTCGCCCCGGCCAGCCGGTCGGCCAGTTTCGCTGTTCTCAGGTGCGTATAACGCGCCAGCATCTGCAAGCTCTTGTGCCCGGTGATGGCCCGGATTTCCATCAAATCCAGATCCGTGTGTTCAAAAAACCGGCTGGTGGCCTCATGCCGTAGATCGTGCAGGTGCAACGCATCCACACCCCAACCGCCGGGGATGCCGGCGGCGGATCGGGCGCGACCCCATGCCGTGTCTATGCCGTCTGCGGTCAGCCCGAACACCGACCCGGACAGGTTGCGCGGTAGCATCGAAAGCGCCTCGATGGCGGCAGGCGAGAGCGGGACCGTCCTCGCCTCGCCGTTCTTGGTTTTAGGCAGGTAGATGGACCTGGCGCGGAGATCCACATTCTCCCAGGTCATCGACGCAAGTTCCTCCCGGCGCATGGCCGTCTCGATGGCCAGCACGACCAGACACGCAAGACGCATGTCGGCGGCGCCCAGCAATGCGCCCGCCTCGCCGGGTAGCAGGCGGCGATCCCTGCCTTTCGCCAGCTTTGGCTTGCTGATGAACTCGACGGGGTTTTCCAGTGACTCCATGCCCCAATCGCGCCGGGCCACGTTGAACAAATGGGAAATGACGGCGAGGTGCAGGCGGATGTGGTTGCCGCTCATGCCTTCCCCTTCCATGCTCCGGATCTCC
Source organism: Pseudomonadota bacterium (assembly GCA_021795795.1). The sequence continues at coordinate 13,978 of JAJYPA010000164.1, forward strand.
GCCGCTAGGTCTTTCCCACGGATGGACGCCATGAAGCGGGCCGCGATGGGCCTGTCCATCCATGCTTTGACATACCATGCTTCGCTCTTGGACTTTTTCTTTGGGGTGACTTCCGCCAGGTATCGGGCAAGGCACTCTTTCAGGGTGGTGCCTTCGGCTTCGCTCCGGTCTCGCCAGACGCCACGCACCATTTCCGACTCGACAACCGTCGCCCATGCCTCGGCTTCCTTCTTCGTCCTGAACGTCCTGTTCTGTGTCGGGTATCCTTTCTTGCGAACCTTGGCTTGGTACCCGATCAGGTTCCTGTCGCGGTCGAACGTGGGGAAGAATGTCGCCATGAAGAGCCTCCCAGCCAGTGTCTTTCAGTGTCTTTTTGCACAACCAGACACCAGGAGCCCGGTGTCTCTTCAGGGTCCATTGTCTCTTTAATGTCTGTAATACTCAACATGGCAAAGAAAAAGGGCCTAGGCAGAAGCCTAAACCCTTGTTTTATATGGTGCCGGCAAGAGGAGTCGAACCTCCGACCTACCGATTACGAATCGGTTGCTCTACCAACTGAGCTACGCCGGCGTGGGCGCGATTGTACCTGTCACCGGGCATGGCGACAAGAATCCACC
>JAJYPA010000658.1 GCA_021795795.1 Pseudomonadota bacterium
TTTTGCCGCGCCTCATCCAGCAAGGCCAGCTTATCGGCGCTGCTGCGCCGCTCCTGCTCCAGGCGCTCCACCAACTCCGCATGATGGCGCTGCAGATCGGCCAAAGCCGCCGAACGCTCGGCCAATATTGCCTCCATGGCAGGCAGCCGGGCCGCCTCCGCAGCCGCAGCCGCCCGCCCCGCTCCTTCATCGCGCAAAGCGCTCTGCAAAAGCTCGCGCGCCTGCCGCAGCGAGCTGATCTCCTGCTGCAGTTGCTCCTGATGCAGTTCCAGGCCCCGCAGTCGCTCCTGGAGGGTGGATTGCTCCGCCTGCCACGCCATCTCTGCCTGGGCGATGCGGGCCCCGGAACGGGCCTTGTGAACCATCCAACCCAGTACCGCCCCCACCGCCAGACCACTTAGCAAAAAGACCCAATAGCCCCAATCCATGAATCACCTTTATCCTTAACCAGCGGGCACCGCCCACCATGAAAAATGCCTCACGACCCGTAGGAGCGCGCACATACTTTATTACGCCATGGCGTTATTCTCGTAAAATGGTGATCTTCCTCGGCGCGCCGGCGGACTCATCGAAGAGGATGAAATTCTCCAGCAGATCCAGAAAATTGCGCCGGTCGCACACACCCTTGAGCAAGGTTTCCATGTCCACCACTCCCGGCTCCTCCTCGGCCAGACGCTTCCACTCGTTGAAATGCTCCCAGCGGCTGGTGATGGAGCCGATCTTTGCCTGTTCGCCATTGCCGAAAAGGATGATGGCGTTATGGTGGAACAGGTGCGGAATGGTGTCGCGGTAATCAGAGAAATTCTGCTCGGAGGCGGTCTTGAGGGTTTTGTGGAGGTTTTTGCACTCGATGAAGAGCAGCGGCAGGCCGTTGACGAAGCCGATGATGTCCGCCCGCCGCCGATAGAGGTCGCCCTTTACCCACAGCTCGCGCACGCAAAGAAAGTGGTTGTTGGCAGGATCGTCGAAATCGAACACCCGCAACCGTTGGCGCACCCGCTCGCCTTGATCGTTGCGAAAGGTGACCTGCACCCCATCGCGCATCTGCTCGTACTTCTCGCGGTTGGTGGCGGCCAGGGTCTGGGAGGCGATCGTGGCGGTGATTTGCCGCGCGGCATCGTCGTAGGCCGCATCCGGAAGGCCGGGATTCAGCGCCATCAGCTTCTCGCGTAGCGGGCGGGTCAGCACCACCTCCCGGTCGGAGGCACGGCCCAACAGGCTGTTTGGCCCGAAGTCCTCGTTGTTATAGGCATAGACAGATACCCAGCCGAGCTGTTGCTCCAGATAGTCGGCGGTGGTCTGCTGGACGAGGGTGTCTTCGGTGTAGTTCATGCCGGGCGATCAACCCTTCCCATACGCCAGCGCCAAGGCATCCGCTGCCGTTCGCAGGCGCTTGTCCCGCGTCCACAATCGCGCTGAAACGGCCAGCGCCACCGCCGCGAGCAGGTGTGCGTCCACATAGCCGATGCCACGGCCCATCAGCCCATGCCGCTCGATAAAGAACAACACCTCGTCATGGGTGGCAGGCATGACTTAGGGCAGGTCTTTGAGCAGCACCAGTAGCTCGTCCCGGTTACGCAGGTTGCCGCAGGCCAACTCCCCCAGCACGAAGGGGTGCATCAGCACCTGGCTGTTATTCAGCAAAGCAGCCAAGTCTTCAACATCCGCGCGCAGGTGATCGACCCAGACCGAGATATCGACCAGAATCATGCCGGGTCGAGCCGCCGCCGGGGCAACGGTTCCAACTGCGGCTCGCTACCGCCGAGCCGCGCCAGCCGCCGGGCGCTCTCGCGTTCGATCAGGGCGCGCAGCCCTTCCCGCACCAAGGTGGCTTTCTCCGTCACGCCGGTGATGCGCTGGGCTTCGTCCATTAACTGGTCGTCGATATTCAAGGTAGTGCGCATGGCACGCCACCTCATTCAGAGACAGAATCAATCAAACATACATCATGTGGTGCTGATTGTCGTGCCTATGGCTTGCTATTGGCGACAGATACTTGCCGGCCAATCGAAAGTCCTGATAGCGGTGAAGTGAAATTTTTGACCAGCCGAGGAGCTAATGAACCATCCGGGAATTCCGGATTACTCATCCTGATTCTCATATCGCAGGATCACGAAAATTGATTTTGCGGCATCGAATAGCGCATACAATCCCGCGACAAATACAGAAGCAACAACTCCATTCAGAATAAGCGGCATCCATGCATGAATCCCTAGGGCGACTTTGCTTCCGGCCAAAATCAGCACTATTGCTGCTATTACTATTAACACCACATGCTCGCATATCGATAGCTTCAATTGCTCAATAGTGAATTTGAAGTTGCCGCCGATAGTGTCGGCAATTTCTTTAAGTTTCGTCGTTACCACGCTACTTGTTGTCGTATTAATCGCGAGCAGCGCGATCAACAGCGTAATGAGATTCTCTTTTAAACATTCCCCAATGAATGTCGAATCAATTGCATTGCCAAGCCCTGTCAGCAAGAAACCAACGACGGGATAGAGTATTTAGATTTAATAATAAGTTACAACCCCCCTTTATTTGGCTTTTTGTACCACCTCGTCGTACCCGAATACCCAGATTCAGCGTAAATCGGAAGTATAGTTCTCTTCGAGAGCGCATTTCAACACGCCAACCACCCTGATCTGTGAAAAAGCCGAAACCCACCATTTTGCGCATGCGGCGTGCTTCCGACCATGGTCAGCCCAACTTGGTCTGAATCATTTGCAAAGTTCCTTCCAGGATCAGCACGTCCCCGTATGGGATAAGTCGGAGCGGAATGACGGCACCTGCGGGCGTTCCCGTTTCACCTTTGACGCCGAGAACAACCGCTATCTCTGTCCGGCTGGCAAACACCTGAAGACCGCGTGGCGCAGCAAACAAAAGAATCCGTTTCTCTATCGCGCCAGCCTGCATGACTGCCAGCCCTGTCCGCTCAAGGCCCAGTTCTGCCCCAACATGCTAAGCAGTCCCTCCGCTGCCTGGGCTACCATTGCCCCATCCACTCCCCCAACTTCGATCACCGCTTCCTCCCTGCCCCCATTCCAAGCAAAGCCGTGGCCACGGCCTTGCTTGGCCCTGCCAGGATGACCAGACCCTTGCCGCTGGTGGCCGGCGGTATAAAGCGGTATAAAGTAGATCACGCCGTCGCTTTGTGGGTTCAATTGCTGGATGCGGAATTGACAAATACAAGGACCTACGGTGATAAAGCTACTTCACCCAGCGACGTGCGTCCTTGAGCAATAGCAGGAGTTGCTGTTCCCGCAATGGGGAGGCAATAAAACCAAAACGTCTGTAAAACCGGGCTGCATCCTCGTCGATGGGGTGGGTCAGCACTGCCCGGATACCAGCTTGCTCGGCAATCAGCAGCG
>JAJYPA010000659.1 GCA_021795795.1 Pseudomonadota bacterium
CAATCTTGCTGGAGGAAGTACTGCGAATTCCATTCCGCGATCTTAATGATTTTTTTCTATATCCCTGCCTGCTATAAAATGGTTTTCAAAAAATTAAACACCGCAACCGAACGTCCGCTTCCAGTCTCAAGCCGTCATGCCTCAGCGTGAGGTTATCCCGCAAGAGCGTGCTTGGCAACGCTCAGGGCCAGGCATCGCCTGCGGAGGCTACCTGACAAGCCCTCCTGCCTGGCAAACCACGGATCACGACACGGGTCACTCATGATCAATCTTTCTTGCCCATGTCCAAACTTTATTACCCATGATTAAACTTTATTACCTGCGAACAAGACTCTCAACCTTTGGTGCCGCAAGGTTCTGGATGCGCAGCTTCCCTTGGTGACGCAGTGCTGCGCACGGCAGAAAACAAAAAAAGCCCGGAGCGTGTCCGGGCGAGTTCCGCAAAAGCGGAGGAGATGTGCAGCAATCCTTTGGTGCCGTAGTCCAGTGAACGTCATGGCTTGTAGTCGGCTGAGAGCAAAGCATGGATAAGAATCTCTCGTATCCGGCGACCAAGCCCTGCTATGATCCGGCGTTGGGTATCGGTAGGAGACGTATTATGAAAATTAGAGATATGAGGAGAGTTCTTTGGAAAGTTTTTAACTGGTCTGTTGGCATGTCAGCGTTAAATGGTTTAGCACTATATCTACATGACATTATACCTAAAATGACGATATTTCTTGTCGTTCTTTGGGGAACGCTTCTTTCAGCTATATTTTTCTCTGGAATGCTTCTGCTTATGCTGGAAACGATTTATTTATTTAAAAACAGAAACGTGTACGCAATACTTATTGCTACAATAGTGGTTTTTGTTGAGATTGGCATTTTAGTTATGATTTTTGTAAATATATAAACGTACATACCAACGCAATGGTAAGGCTTCAAAAATAAATGTCAAGACCAGCCAGGACAATGCCAACCAATAAAAGTACGCTTCAAAAAAAGTTTTACCTATAATTGCAAAAACTGCAAAAATAGAGCAAGAAAGCACGAAGATGGCAAAAACATAAAAATAGCATCGAGTTTCAATTTCGTCTTTCTCGTTTCCCAACAATTTATCGAAGTATCGCTTTTTCGCATATATAATTAGTGTAATCATAAAGATACTGTTCATTCCATAGTAACTCATGAGTTTCCAAACGAGATTTATGTTTCCCATCTCTATCTCCTTCAAAGAGCCTTCGCCCACCAGTGATACAGATTCAGGCAACCCACATGCAGATGCTTCCGTCCTCTGGTGAAAGCCACATAGCGCAGATGGATGTCCTCGCGGTTGTCGAAACGCAGATCATCGCCTTCCAGAAAAAAGCGGCGTTTTTTGCGGATCTGCGCGGGGGTTGGTTCCGTATTGGCGTCCAGGTCGGAGTCGATGACCACGCAATCCCATTCCCGGCCTTTGGCCCGGTGCGCCGTGGTGAGGACCACCTGGGCGTCGGATTCCCGGTTTTCTCCCCGGTTCAGAGCGTCGAGAATCGCTCCGAAGCCCGGGTGCCGATAGAGTTTCAACAGTTTCGCCGCATCGCCGTCCGGTACGCTGGCCGCTTCTTCTTCCAGTTCCGACCATTGGCGGTACGCGGACAGTGGACCTTTGGAATCGGGCTTGCCGGATTTCAGTTTCATCGCCGCATAGATCAGGGATTTTTCATCGCGGCCCTGGCCGACGATATGGAAGCGCAAGCCCTGCTCGATGCACTGTATGGCCACATCCAGCAAGGTGACGTTGCTGAAGGACACCCAGGCCAGGGTAGAAAAGCCCTTGGCAGGGTGCAACCCCATGCCGGGGTGCAACCCCATGCCGGGTGCGGTCCCCCGGAGAAAGGGCAGTGGATTCCGGGATTCCATCGGAGCGGCGCTGATTTCCGTATGGCCGGTGCCCTGTACCGGACGATCTTCTCCCAGGACGGACAGCAGGCGGCTGGCGAGGTCTGCCGGTGCATCCCCGAAACGGAAACTGCGGGTCAGATAATCCGAATGGGTCTGGTCCTGTTTGCCAACATGGCTCAGGGCATCCATCGCCCCGCGCCAGGAATAGATGCTCTGGTACGGATCGCCCGCCCACCAGGTAACGCCTTGGGGCTGGTGAAACAGCGAACCCAGCAGGGCGGGATTGGTGTCCTGGGCCTCGTCCACCAGCCGGTGAAAATACGGCAGGGACTGACCCATGAGCGCCCACGCCTTGAAGTAGAAATCGTGGGTGACGGGAATACGGAAATCCAGCATGGCGTTCCAGATGTGATCGGCGTATTGCACGATGTCCTCGCTTTTCCAGCGTTTTGGGATCGCCGGGACATGCTGCGGTCCCATCCGCACATCGCCGGACCCACAAAAATTGCTCATGGTGCGCATGGCGATTCCGGCAATCGCCAGACCATCCTTTTTTATGGAGCGCAAGCCTTCCACCTTGTCCAGAATCTGCGGCAGGGCCACCCGTCCACGGTCCTGATCCAGACTGGCGCGCACCCGTTTGGCCACATCCCTGGGCAAGCCCTCCAGAGCGAGCTGATGGGTGGTCATGGCCTTGAAATGCGGCGGGAGTTTCTGGCGAATATCCTGGACAATCGCCTGATTGAAGGCCAGATACAGCCCCGGTCCCGGCAGCAGCCGGGCAATCTCGCTCAGGATGAAGGACTTGCCCGCTCCTGCGTAGGCGTGTAGGAGCACGTGCTGGATGGCCGCGCCATTGCCGCCGCTGCGCACGAAATCGAGGACGCGGGTCTGTTCTTCGGTAAGCTGCATGATGATCTCCGTGATGGGATGGGACTATGGGTACTGGTGCCGCAAGCTATTCTGGCGTAGAAGATGATTGATGATCTTTTCTGGATCGGAGAACCAGTTTATGAAATACCGGCGCTATCTGGCAAAATGTGAGTCGAAGGAAAAGAAGAAGAACCTGTCTACCATACAATTATTGCCGTTATGGGTTAAAGACTTGTTTTATCTTGGCACGGGCGTTGGAACTATATTTGTCGTGGAAACATTGGGAATACAATATCTTTCCAAGGATATTGTGACAATTTGTTTTGTTTGGAGTTATGTTGCGGTAATGGCAGTCTTTGCGATTTTGCAATTTTTTGAAATATTAAGTATAAATCGTAGCATTTTGATATATATTATTGTTGCTTTGATTGTCCCTTTTTTATTCTTTGCAACGCTAGGTTATTTATTGCATCCACTGTACTTGCAGACAATGCAATTTCTACCGTAACTTATATGGATGCCTCCATGTGTGCAAGATGACTTTTGATGTCTGGCATTTTGAGGTCGAGTTGCTGTCTTATATCCGGCCTTTGTGCAGGTTTGTTCCTGCTGGCCCCGATGGAATCCGCCG
>JAJYPA010000165.1 GCA_021795795.1 Pseudomonadota bacterium
TGTTGATGCAGCACATGCACGGCATCCATGGCGATGGCCGGTAGAATGGCGCGAAACAGGTAGTGCTCAGCGGATGACAACCGCAGCTCTTCCCGCCATTCCAACCGCTTTCCGGTGGCGGCTTGGACGTCTTCCACGATGGTTGCCGGGAGCTGGTTTTCGGCAATGTCCAGAAGCTTCGCAGTCTGCTCAACCTGGTTCCACCACACGGGCAGAAACCCGGATGGGTCCATGGCGATGTCGATGGGGATGTTCATGCCTTCCGCTTTCCATGGATACCGTTCATACGTGTTTTTCAGGATGCGCAGAAAAATCTGGGCGTAATCCGGATTCGCTGATTCCGACATGGGGTAACCTCGGTCTTCTCTTGGTGCGTCATTGTGCTATCATACCGATGATGGCGGTTTCAGACAAACGGCAGGCATGCTGTTTCCATGCACGATAAAGGTGGCTCCCAATGGCAGACGCAGAAGACGATGTGGTGATGACCCCCGGCGCGGTCGCAGAACAAAACCAGTTACACGTCCGGAATTTTCAAGGGCTTTCCCTCTCCCCTTCGCCATGGGAAGACTTGCCGGAATCCAGAGCGGATGACGCGGTGGAGAAAGTCCGAAAAACCAGGCGACAGGAACTCGAAGACCGGCAGCGCGTCGAGAGGGAGCAGGCGCAACGCGAAGACGCGTATGGGCGGAAGTATCGTTCTTACATGGCGGTGCTCTCGACCGAAGCGCGTCAGGCGCGCACCCAGGGCGCCGATGTGGACCCGGATACGATGGTCAGCCTGTTGCATATGGGCATGGATGCCATCTCCGGTGGCGGTGTTGGTGCGGTGGTGCACGGGATTGTTGCGGAAGATATGACCAAAGGTGACTCGGAAAAACAGGAAACCCGTCAGGGGCAAGATCAGCGCGCCGCCCCTGTGAATCAGCCGTTACGGGAAAATTAAAAAATGTGGAACATCGAGAGAACGGAAGATGGGGTTCTGCCGCTCTACGTGTTGTCCGCCATTCTGGATGCTCAACAATGGTTGCAACATCAACAGTATTGGGGCGGGCTCCTGAATGCCGACAATCGGGGTGTGTCCTGGACGTTGGGATCACGGATAACCGGTCGACATTTTGCCGTGGCGCAATATCCGGCACACGCTTTCGGTGGCACCTCTCAGGAAGGAGTGCTGATTTTGGCGAGGTCCGGCGCACGATGGAACGAAAGTCGTGAAATGTCCGATATTCCTTCTCCAGAGGTGGCCAAGCATCCTTTGACATGGTTTGCGAGTATTCCATGGACAGCGCACCTATCTAAAAACCGGGATCATCTGGTTTTGTTCTGCGCGGAACAAAGCTATGGTGGGGTGCGGTTTCCGGCATGGACGTTGACGCTTCCCATAAGTTTGACCGTATGGAACCTGCTTTACGCCGATTCTCTGCGTCAGCGGGAAGATTTACCCATGGTTTCCCGTTTCGCGCTGGGGGACGGTGTCTTTGTTCCGGTATTGGGCTTCGACGTCATGTGGGGATCCATCGTCAGCACGCCGGTGCGTATCGACCCGTTGATTGAGGAATTGCGTCGGCTCGCCAAAAACGAACGGCGCTCCGTGCTGCTGGACCCCGTCACGGGGATGGACCCCACTCAACAAAGGGCTGCGGTATGAGTGCTTCCGGCCAGCAGGGCGAGAGGGGTCCCACGGGTAAAAAAAATCAAAATGACCGCCTTTTCTTCACGCTAAAACCGGAAAAAAAGGTGGCCGGATGGTTTCTGGGTGTCGCTTCCGCGCGGCGGACTGCCAAGGCTTTCGGTAGTTTTAAGGAAACCATGCTGCACGGTGATCAGAAACATGCCTATTGGGTGGCCAGCATGCCACAGAAGGCCCGCGATGTGTTGGCGCGCAGGGTTTCCCGTGAAGCGTTTATCTATATCGCCATCGGGGGAATTTTGGGGGCTTCCGCTTTTTGGGACGGCATATCGGACGGGCTCGCCGGGAAAGTGGATGATGGGCTTTTCTGGCTGACGTTAGGGTTATTGGCGAGCATTATGGGCGCCTGGATCGGTACCGTGAAATTGTGGCAGGCCCATAACGTCAAAAAAGCCGATTCTTGTACTTTGACGGAATTTTTGAATCTGTCGGGGCCTCTCGATGGGAGGCATTCTGACAGCCGTCGTTCCGACGGAGGCGCTGATGGCAGCTAAGGCGGGCGGAGACAGCAGCGATGAGTTGATTGGCATCCTGGTTGCCGTCGCCGCCGGGATAGGGTTGTTGGCATTCTGGGTATGGCATTTCTACGGAGACTACAAGACCGGCGTCAATACTCTGTTTGTCTGGGTTGCCCAGGGGGAACTGCTTCCGTTTCTTCCGTTCAGCCATACAGCGGACCTGATCTTTTTCAAGTTAAAAACGACGCCCGCGGGACAGTTTACTTTTGCACAAATGTGGGCGGCCCTTTCTATAGGTGGCTCTTATCTCCGCTGGCTGGTCATCCCGCTTATCGCGCTCATCACCTGGATGCGGTGGCGACAAATCTCCTGGATTGAAAAGTATCGACGCGCGTTCACCATGAAAACTCTCGTAGAACACAATGCTGAGTTTTTTCCGGCTTTAATGCCGATTGTGAACCGTGAAAAATCTTTACTGGATGAACCTCCGGCACAAGGACCATGGCGCTTCGCGGAGCCGCCCATGCTGTTCGCTTTGAAGCACGGGATGATCACTTCCGCTGACGGGAAAAGAGTTCCTGTTTCATGGTGCTATCAGAAAAGTGGTTTACCCAGAACCATGCCATCTGTTCCGGATGGTGGTTTTCACTTTCAGCCCAAGATCGCCGAGAAAGTTTTATTGGAACGGATGGGGCCAACCGCGCCTTCCGGGAAAAAAGGGTTGATCTTGTTGCCTCGTTATCAAAAAGGGTTGGCGGGGGCTTTTTGTGCGTTCGCGTTGGGGTATCGCAAAGAAGGACAAGCGATCCTCAATGCCATGAGTTGCTCGTTCGATGAGCGGGAAGCCGTAAAAAGCCAGAACGATCGAGAAATTCCAGGCGATTTCCCACTGAATATCCTGACGGCTGAGTCTTATATTACTCGGGCGTTGAAACCTCGGCCCGTGGATGCCTGCAGCACGGAAGACAACCTCGCCGCCAAGGTGCGCGCCAAAGTCGCCATGCACGATGCTTTTCTCTATGGCTGGTTGGGTGCGCTGCTGGAGGCAGCACGGGAAAAAGGTGGAACGCTTCCATCGCAACAGTTCCTCTGGTTGCGGCCCGCCCATCGGGAATTGTGGTATTTCCTGAATTCGTTGGGAGGCAACCCGTGTCATAACGAAGCGGTAGCCTTTTGGTCTCATTATAACGCAGAAAATGTATTGAAACGGCCCATTTCCACGCCGGTCATACAGTATGGAATCACCTCATTGAAGGCCAGCATCGCCAAGGAAAATTGGTTCAACATCGGTCCTGGCCAATCCTGGCAGGATTTGCGCGGGAAATCATGACCTGCGGTCATTGCGCTAGCGTCGCAGCCTGCAGTCGGCACGACGGTAAACCCTAAAGGAAACGGCTGGTGGCGAATAAAAACGAACCGGAATTTAGTGTAGAAGGCGATCACCAGTTTGTAGATCGTCGGAAATTGCGCCGCGACCTCACCAGCATCCAGACGCAGATGCTGCGCTTTGCCGCAACGCCGATTGGCTCCGCGGTTATCGTTATGGTTATTGGCGTTACCGGAGTGGTTTTTCCGGGATTGCTTTTATTCTCCATCCTGGCACCACTGGTGATGTTGGTCGTCACGCATTTTCTGCCCTCTTTGTGGACCGCGCAGTTGCCATTGCGGCTCCCTTTGGATGAGGCGGCCAATGAACGCATAGATTATGGCGATCCAAAGCCGCAACACAAAGGCTACAACAAGGCGCGCGGAGCTTTCCTGATCGGAACTGCCTGGCGCAACAGGGAAGAGGTCTGGGCGGCCTTTACGGATATTTTGACACACTGTTTGGTAATCGGTGGAACGGGTGCCGGTAAAACGGAGCAGTTGATCAGCATGCTGTTCAATGCGCTGGCCTGTGCCGGCGGCGGGCTGTACGTCGACCCTAAAGGCGGCCCGAAGTTGGTGGGGCAATTCGGAACCATGGCCAGATTCTGCGGACGCGATGATGATCTGCGCATTCTAAATTTCGCTTTGGGTCAGGAGGAGACGAGCCCTTCTCCGTTCATCCGCTCCAATACGTTGCAACCTTTCGCTTTTGGTAAGGCGGACTCGCTCAAGGAGCTTCCGTTGTCTTTGATGTCGGGCGGCGAAGATAAAGGCTCCATTTTTTCTTCCAACGGTAAAACGCTCATGACGGGGTTGATGTTCGGGTTGGTGGATTTACGCAAGATGGGTGAGATTTACCTGACCATCAATGACATTCGGACATACATCAATTCAGACAAATATATTGAGTTGGCCTTGCGCAAGGACATATCCTCGGTAGCGAGAGAGGCCATGCAGTCTTTTCTGGTTTCCCTGGGCTGGAAAGAAGGTGTCACCGATCGCACCAAGTGGGGAGATTTCGACCGGCAGTATTCGTATGCGCAAAACTACTTTCTGGACAGCTTGTCTGTGATGTCGGATACCTATCGGCATATTTTCAACGTTCCGATTGGCGACATCAATATGGTGGATATCATCCTGAACCGTCGGATGTTTCTTTGTGTAATTCCATCCCTCGAAAAATCCAAAAAAGAGCTATCAAGTTTAGGGAAAATCACTTTGGCAGTTATCCGTCTGGCCACGGCGGTTGGCTTGGGTGGCGGCGAGATTATGGGCAACTGGAAAGAACTGGTGGATCTGACCGTATCGGCATCCGAAGTTCCCAGCTTTCTCTTTGTCGATGAGTATGCAGCCATTGCCGTGGATGGATTCGCTGAGGTTTTCACCCAGGGCCGCAGTCATGGGATCTCGGCCACTATCGGCTCTCAGGATTGGGCGGGCATCAAAAAGGCCAATGAAGCCGAAGCGCAACAGATTGTCGCCAACACCAAGCTCAAGTTTATCATGACGACGGATGACCCCAATGACACTCAGCAACTGATCACGTCACTGGCGCAATCGGATGATGAGGAGATCCGTTCACAAGGTTTTTCCATGGGTACCGTTAACTATTACGATAACCAGTCCGCACAATCGGTCAAGGCTTCACGGATTGACCGAAAGGACCTGTCCGGGCAGGTTGAAGGCGAGTGGCATCTGTTTTTCAAGAACCGCATCATTCGCGGGTATGGCTTTTTTGCCGGTGGCGTCCCAGATGACGAAAACTCCCCCTTGTTTGTGCATCACCTGCTCATGGTGGAGCGACCAAAATACACGGCGTTGTCCGCGCAATTCGGGGTCATCAAGGAGACCATTGATCACTGGATCGCTCAGATTCAGCAGTCCACGGAGACTGCCGTCAGCAAGACTGCCGTCAGCAAGACTGCCGTCGGCGAGACAAGAACGAGCAACACCTTTCAACCGGATTATACGGATATGGAAGGGTGCATTCCGCTGGGTGCGGTTTTTGAAGCAACGCGGTTATGCAATGAAGTCAATGCGCATGGAGTTCCGGGGCTTGCCAATAAGCCTTTATTTTCCGTCCTGAATCGTCGCGAGACGGTTTGCGCGGCGATTTATGCCTGGATTGAGGAAAACCAGCAGATCCAACAATGCCTGAAAGAATACGCGGAAGCACTAGAACGGGATGCGCGAAAGAAACTGGCCAGTCCGCAGAGCAGCCGCCAGCAGGTAGAGACTGAAACCAATCGCCATTCCATGTCGTCCACTGCTCCGGGCTCCGCGCGAGACGTTGATGCAGGCAGACTGCCTGCGGACGACGGACTTGCAGATGATGGTGACGGCTCCGTAGGGGTTGCACCACGGCATGGGGTTGCACCCCAGCAAGGGGTCGCGGTAAAGGATTCCGCTGAGCAGGCTGTTGTTCCCTCTCATGATGACCCGGACGATCTTCTGTCCGTCATGGAACGGCAAATGTTTACAAGTGCAAACAAGCCTGGTGGTGCAGAGCCTGCAGAGGTTATAGAGACGAATCCGGAAAATTCATTTGCTGCTGACGCGGTTCCTGACGAACCGGAAAGTCTTCCGCCCGCCTCCATGGACCGTGCGCGAATGGCGGCCCACGATTTCTCCGGGTTATCCCAGTTTGTGGAAGAGTCCCTGTCGGTATCGGAAAAACCTTTACGAGGGGTTGTGGAGGCCAGCTCACAAAAAGAGACGGAAGCCGAGAAAAAAGCGGAATCCCAGGAAGCTGTGCGCGTCGTGAAGGATCACATGATCCACGTATTGACTGAACCGCCCTACCCCAGCCCGCCTATCCCTGAGCCCATCGAGGCCTCCCGGTTCCGGAACATGGCGGAACGCTGGATTAAACAAGTGAAAGATCAATGAGCAAAGAACGCTGTATCCCTTTTGCAGGGTGCAACCCCTTTGCAGGGTGCAACCTCGGGGCAAAGTCACCTTTTTCGGAATGGCAGGAGGCTTATAACCAGCATCTGGCCTATTACGCCAGGATGTCTCCGGATTACCGCGACACGGATCCCAAAAACTATCGTGCGCGGGATCGTGGCGCTCAGTGGGCGCATAATATGGTGGAGGCCTCATTGGGTGCCGTCTGGCATCATGTTTACGCGGGGACACCGCTGGAAAAGCGTAATCGGATCTGGCAAAAACTCAAATTGAATAGCACCTTTCTTGATGTGCACTCCATACCTGCGGCAGAAATACAGGCATTTCTGTCGCAGGAACGAACAGGAGCGGCTGATTTGCCATTGCGAGCATCGGTAGCGCAGGTGGAAATGCGGCTTGAATGAAGAGACAGGTATTTTTTTGCGCCGAGATTTGTATCTTCCTCATGTGCTTCTGTATAATGATAGACTGAGAATGGTCTCGCGTGGAAAAGGAGTTTGAAATGGGATTTTTTGTAGAAGATGAGTTTTATGATAATGCGGAAAACCATGCATTCGCAAGCCATTCTGGGCAAAAATCATCCCATGTGGTAATGACCAATCCGGTAATAACCGCGGAGTTGCTGGATACTTATATGCGGTATCGGTTTGATGAAGGAATGACGCCGCAAGAAGCGGTTCAGCAAATGGATATGGATGTTATGGATGGAGATTTTGAAAGTTTTGCGCAGCGGCTTGAACATCAAGCTTTGCGGGCTGGTCGGCACGCCCCGTAATATCGGTCTTTTTGCCTGGTGCAACCATTAGCCTTAGCCTGGCGCAACTTTTGCGGCAGTGCAACGCTTGGTCATATTCAGAAAATCTGTATGCTAAAAAAGATGGCCGTAGATTTTCTTCTCTGGCTGTGAACCCTCAGAGGGCTTCATCTGGCGGCTGGATACAGACATTGGAAGTGGTTTTCGGCAGAGCGTGAAAGGGGTGGCGTATGTTTGAGATGCCTGGGGACAAAGAACTTCTGATCGCTATGGTTGGAGCCGTTCTGCAGGATTTGCGACCACCTCCTGGATTAACACAGGATCCCATGCCGATGAAATCTGCCTCTGATACGGAATATCAGGCATGGGTTGGGCGGCACACTTCTGAGCAGCGTCGGGTCGGAAAAAAGAATTACACTGCAGGGGATGACGTTTACAACCACTATACGGCGCGCGCCATTTTGGGCGGCATGCCTTTTAATGCCAGAGACCAGCAATACACACTCAGCGGCGCCCTGGTGGATTTGGGGTTAAAAAACCCGGAGAAACTGATAACCGACTGGCGCAACGATGCCGAGTTGGCGGCACGAACCGGAGACCGAATTCTTGTCGCTATTAACGGGAAAGCGTTATCGCGAACTTCAATGTCAAGCGTAATATGGGAAGACGAAGAGGAAGAAGATGCTCCGGACGGCAATACCGCAGCCGAAGATCTGGTTTTGCCTTATGAAGCAGCGGAAACGGAGACCGTTTCCGCGTGTTTGCATACAGGATTGGGTGATAACCCGTGGGATTAAAATTGGAGATTTTGATGGAAAATACCAGAACGGCATCGTTGTTGGCCAGATTTCATCAGTTGAACGCCCCTGCCCCATTCACCCCGGAAAAAGGGGTCCCGCTTCGGTGGCGCTGCACAAGAAACCGACCGGATTGCGTCGTTCTTTTTGATCCCGAGGCGAACACCGGTTTTGCGCTACGGATTTATGGTGAGGGTGTGGATATCGCGTTTCATTTGGATGGGCGTATCGCGCGGATGATGATGGAGCGCAGAGTGATTGAAGATCGCGTGGAACAGGAAGCGGTTTTGCAATCGATCTTGTAGAATTGGAGGACGTGATGGCGACATGGATTGATCTTTCAGCGCACAACCTGGCTTTGTGGCGGGTTGGCGAAGATAAAAGCGGTGAACGTCGTTATCTGTTATTGCCTATTTTTGATGACGTGGACCATACTCGGCCTGATCCGCAAAGCGTGGTCGGCACCCATTTTTCGTGGAACGCCGCCGTCGGTGGGTATGTTTTGAATTTGCGGTATGCCGAAACAAGGTTGCCTGCAAAGGATTTCTGGCTGGAGCAGTTCCCGGGCGCACTGTTCCGGGATCGTGACACGGTTACCTTTCCCATTCACCAGCCTGCCCTTTTGGATTTGCGTGTCTTGCCGTTGAGGAATCCCTGGGTATGGAGTAACCAGGAAAATCCGGAGCGATTCTATGCCAATGAAGATCAATCGCTCGCTGACGGCGCTGGACATTCGGTGCTGCGATCTGCTGAGGAAGTGGATGCCCGCGGGGTCAGCGAGCTTGTTTTTCCTGTAGAGTCTGGAGCGATGGAGGCGGCTGAGTTGGATTTGGTTGAGTCGGGTGCGTCTCCATCCGATTCTTATGCCCTGTCAGTTGGCATTGCTGATACCGCTTACATCGGTGTGTTAGCGGTTGAAAATAATGATTCCTCTCTTTCGCCAAGTGTTGCCACATCTTCGCCGACACAGGAGACATTGTCGGCACCCTTGATGGAAGTGGAAACCTTCCTTGATATCCAGCCATCGTCAGCGCAGCGGCTGGATTATGGAGATGTGATCCCCGGCGCACGGAAAACCCTATGGGAAGGGGTGCAAGCGGACATCGATCTGCAAACCAAGCTTCAGGAAACCACGGGCAGGTTGGATGCGAATGCCTTGCAAGCACTATCTGGCAGATCTCGCCGGGATGCGATATGGGGCACGCTAAAAGACCGGTTAGAGCAGCCTGACGTCGCAGCTTCCCCATTGAAGCAGGCGCTTTGGGCTTGGGCTTATCGGGAGATCCCCGCGTCGGTAAAATCTTCCTATTGGGAAAAGGCGAAGAGAAGCAAGGGCGCCATTCCGCCAGAAAATCTGTATCTGCGTATCGTGGCTTACCCCGAGATATTGCGGAGCATCGAACGCAGGATTAACAGTATCGATGAAGGCTTATCCGTTCACGATACGGCGGACCAGTTGATCGGCGTGCTTACCGGTGATTTTCGTCAGGGGAGACCGGTAGATGCAGACGTCTTTACGGATTTGTATCCGAGCGGCGCTTACGATCGGCTGCCCGATGTGTTGCGGGATCGCGCCTTATTCATTTTCCCGGTTTCCATGGCGGCATACGCTGAATTGCTGGATCACCCGTCTTATGGTTTGAATGACTTGGTTGCCAGCATGCGGAAGGATTCTTCCAGCCGCCTCTTGGGAGATATGATTTCTTTTCTGCAAGAGAAAGGGATGGATGCGATAACGCCAGAGCATAGGGACGCTTTGGCGCAATCTCTGCACGCGTCTTTCCTGGAAATGATCCCGGACATCGTGGTGAAAGACGCTGTTCATGAACGGAAATATTGTGAAAAAACCCTCTCTGAGCGCGGACGGGACAACTATTTTTTCAACCTGGTTGTCCGGCGTATTGGCGACCTGGTGGGCAAAGAATCCAGCGAAGCGCTGGAAAGCGGCGATGCGTCACGGATAACTTCTGTGCTGGACCGTTATATAGAAGCCTACTCGCGAGAAAAAGTGGATGCTTTTATTAAAAAATCCACCCTCGTGGACGCCATGCAGTCCTCCATGAAAACGGTTCTCTGTGAGGCGGATGGGGACGCCTCGTTGTACGCAGACCCTGCACATAAAGCGTATCAGATCGTCAAAGATGAAGACCGGGCGTTGGCGGTATCCTCATTAGAAAAAGTGGTGAAACAATTGATGCTTGCCGACCAGTTTCGAGTGGAGCATGCCTTGCAGACCGCACAGACCTCGCAGTCCGCACAGGACGATTTGCCGTCCGCACAGGACTTGCAGACAGAGGAGGGCGACGGGGCGGAAGCGAAACCCGCCTTTGTGGATACCGAACCATCTGGGGAGACGATGGAAAACACAGAAACCACGGGGAGTACGAATAGTTACACCCCTCCAAGTTTCATTCGGTGGAACCCCAGGGCGAAGCCGTTACCTCCAGAGCGATCGGAAAGCGAAGGCTATCGGACAGGCCCCGATGCGATACGCGGGGATCAGGATGTCACGGAGGAAGCGCTGTGTGAGCGCTTTGGGTTGCGAGGCATCCAGTACGGGAACTGGATGACGCAAAAAGATCGGCAGGAACATCTGAATGCCGCTTTTGATGGCCTACAGGATATCCAGGCGGTTATTGGTCTGGACGACCCGCGATCCGTTGGTTTGCCGCGCAAAACGCCGGATGGGGATGGGACCCTGCGGCAACCATTGGCGTTGGCCTTGGGTGCCCGTGGCCGCGGGGGGCGCGCCGCCGCGCATTACGAGCCCAGTCTGCATGTCATCAACATGACGAAGACCAAGGGGGCCGGATGTCTTTTGCATGAATGGACTCATGCCGCAGACTGGCTTTTGGGGGCGGAGTTGTCTCAAGGCGCTACGACACCGGCAAGCCGGATACCTGGCAACCTGGTTTCCGAGCACCTTCAAACGCTGAAGAGTGCGGTAAAGGACACGAACAAGGCGGAACGCCGGCAATCCGTTGTGGAGAAAGCGCGTGATATGGTGGTTCCAATCATTTCAAACACCATGATTTCCAAGAATATCCAGGAGTACATGGAATCCAGCTTGCGATATTATTTTATTCGGGTGTACCAGAAAGAATTGATGGACTGCTTTGAAGAAGAATATCGAAAAGTGAAGCGTGGCGAGATGACGCCGGAAGAGCGGACGGTCTCAAAGGAAGATGTGGAGGCCAGAAGTCAACTTGGCAGGATGAAAGGGATAGCGGCTTTTGAGGAGGCGTTACCTAAAATGTTGGCGGCAACTGACAAATTGCTGGCACGACTGGATCTTGCCATGTCGCCCGAAAATATGGGGCAAGAACCCCTGTCCAACGTTTCTGAAAAAGTGCTGGTAGAGCCGGTTTATCAGTATGAGACGGGCCGCCGGACCATGCATTTTAACGCCTTGACGGCGGCCAACTGGTTGCGGGAGTTGCTGGATCTGCCGGCGTTCTCTGATGATGACGCCCGCCAAGCCATGGAGAAGCGCGTCCATGAAAAGGACCCAACCGTGTCCGATGCGGATGTCGTGGCACAGATATGGAGTGATGCGGTTTTTCCAGGCTTCTGGAAAAAGATGGCCAACAAGATCGTCAACAAAAACCCTTACACGCAAGTCGCGCGTGAAACCGCCGGGCAGAGCCAGTTTTTCGCGCAGGCATTGACCCTGGATGGCAAAAAACTGGCTCAAGGAGAGGCTTATTGGAGTTCTGACGTGGAACTGCTGGCCCGCTCCGTGGCGTCCATAGGATACGACAAACTCCAGTCTTTGGGTATCGAGAACACCTATCTGACTGACGCTGTTCCCGGGCGTTATTCCGGCCCACAGTATCGTGCGGATTCCGAACCGCAAGAGAAAGAACGGACAGCTTTTGCTCAGGATTTCTTTGAGCGGGTCTGCCCGAATTTGCGGGAGGTCATTTCGGAGGCCACAGAGGAATATTATGTGGATCGGTTGCCCAATGAAGAGGCGGCCAGGATAGCGGCAGAAGATCAGGGTGACGCTTTGGCGAAAACGCTGGAATATGTCGAGGGCCGAAGATGACCGACGTCATTCAAAAGGCTGACCTGAAAAACACGGGGTACCGTCCCAACGAAGCCACCCAGCAGGCTATTGACGCCATATTGGCGCAGTCCGGCAAGAAATCCGCACGCGCCTTGTTGGTGACCGGTGAACCTGGCACGGGCAAAACTTCTCTGGCGGAGGCGTTGGCCGAGGCTTGTAACGCGCAATATTACTACGTGCAGTTGCATCCCTGGAGCACGGTGGAAACCTTTTTTGCGGACGGCGATGCACCGGGCATATTGATGCTGACGGCGCGGTCGACGCAAAACGATGCGGTTCCCATGACGCTGGTCTGCCTGGATGAAATGGATAAAGCCACGACCGAGTTTGAGGCGGTGTTTCTGGATTGGCTGCAGACCGGCCAGGTGCCGGGCAAGCCTGGAGAGCGTTTCGCTACCCGTATGGATCGTTTGATTGTCATCATCACCAGTAACGGCATGCGGCCACACACCGACGCATTGATTCGCCGCTGCCGGCGCTTGCGCATGGACCGCATGCCAGACGCCATGGCCGTGTCTATCGCCATGGAACGCGCCGGGGTTTCTTATGAAACCGCCAAACTCGCGGTGGAAATGGCCAGAGCCTGTGAGCGGGTGGAAGATACCACGCTATCACTTCAGGAGATCGTACATTTTCTGGAGGAGTGCATGCAAATATGCACCTCTATTGAGGAGATGGAGCGGGCCATCTATGCCTGGTATGTACGCAGGGATCGACCGGAAAATATTTTGCGGGCATTCGAGGCGAAGCGGGTGTTGCCGTTGTTGTGGGAAGCGGTTAAGGCGGACATCGACCATAAAAACTCATTGAAGGCGTGCGGCAACGAGGGTTGACTCAATTTTTAATACAGGAGATCGCATCATGGCACCACAGAACACACCTTTAGCATCTTCCGCGAACACCAAGACCATCGTTCCATTTCAGGATATGCCTGAAGAATATGTCATGGTTGATCGTGACAACATGTCACGCTATCCCCATACGCAAGAACTGTTTGCCGCGAATCCGTCAGCAAAAACGTTGATGGTTTTGTATGTGAAGAATAATGGAGATTTGCGCAGCGTCTATCAGAGCCCCGCCGTGTTTGATGATGAAGCACGCAATTACCCGGAGAAGAACCACGAGGTGTTTTATCATGTCTCCGGTGAAAAATTGGTTAATCTGGTCCTAGAGGTGGCGTGCGACGTCTCTGCTTACGGACAGAATAACGTCATGGTCCCGCAGGGCGCTAGCGACGAGGAGGTGCGCGGCATGGCCTATAGCCGTGCGCAATCTGTTTCAAATTGGGATAACTCGTTCGGGTTTCAGGAAGACTGGAGCACGGCAGAGGGCCTGCGCATCAACCGGGTAGTCGAGGTAATTCAGGAGGCTGGCAAAAAAAACCTGGCCCGGAACGTCGCCATCGCCATTCCGGTGGAGTTTGCGCCATCCAGATCCGGATTGGACGTTTTTGAAATGCTGAAAGCCGCGGAGCGTGGAGCCATTATTCCTCCTGAAGTCTTCATGTATGCTGCCGCCCGCCAGACACAAGAGGCCGGTGAAGACTTCGCTCCAGAATTCATGGAGAACCTGAAAAGCAAAGCGATGGGCGCCTCCGAGAACGCGGTTTACCAGCATATGATGGCGGAAACTCCGTTAAGTGCTGGGATGATGTCCGTGGTTTCTGGTTCAGATGTCATCGAATACTTGGCGGGCTCTGTGCTGCGCGGGACGCCACAAGACCCTATCGAGTATAGGGTCTATCAGGATAAACAGGATGCGGAGCATGTCGTTCTTGCTGGCGTCATCCATAGTAGTGCGATAAGCGTTGTCCTGCATCACAACCCCGGCATAGTCATCGAAGTTGGCGAGATTCACGCCATAAACAAGTCATTTATCGGTGATGACTATATCAAACCGGGCGCGTTTCATAACCGCTTTGTTGCGCTAGATGGCGCCGACGCCGAGATCGCACTGGTGAAGCATTTCGGTTATACCCTTCATGAAAATTCTACATCGCAACAGATGCTGCCGAACGAAGAAGCGGAAAAGCTCCGGGCTAAACATGCTTCTCGAACAGATCATGGGGATGATTACGGTCCACGCGACGAGTAATTAGGTTCTTACGGTCAAAGCAAAATCGCTATTGGCAAGAAAAAACTTTGATATAGAAGGAGAAGTGCGATGAAAATAAAAATCTGTGTAGGTTGCGATGTGGCTAGTTATACGAACGTGGAAATGGATGTCCCAGAATTTAATCTGGAGCACATCAAGTGTGAAATGGATACCCTTGTCGATAACGGTGACTTGGAGTTTAAGTCAGAAGATCCCAATGGTACGGATTACCAGTCCGGGCACAGAATTATGTACATCAAAAACGCAGAAACCGACGAAGATATTTGTGACCTTGTGCCGTTAGCGCCTGCCTATTACGATTTTGGGCAGGATGCTATGTACGCTTTGCGGCAACATCTCATAGGGGAAATTGACGCTGACAGCCTTGCGGAAAAGCTTGTACAACTCTCCAGAGAACACA
>JAJYPA010000660.1 GCA_021795795.1 Pseudomonadota bacterium
CGTAACCGTGCCTACATGCTGACGATGATATTGGGTATCTCAGTGGTTTTTCTTTCCGCAGCCGTCTTTGAATTGATCCCGTTCCACAAGGAAGTGCCATGGATCGTCCCTATCAACGCCAAAACGGGTACACCTACCTCACGTCCGATTCAAATAGCCGGGCAATTCAAACCTTCCCAATTGGAAGTGCAGTATTTCATGGCGGTTTGGGTGCGCGACATGCTGACATTGAACCGCACACTAACGGTGGGTTATCTCAAGCACGCCTACGGAGAAGCGGAAGGTCCGGCGGTGCAGCTTTTCAAAAACTGGGTCAGCATTCACAAACCCATCTACGTTCTGGCAACCAAACCAGGACTGATCGGAACCGTCACCATCGACAGCACCAGCTTCATGAGCCCAGGTCACGCTTTCATTAGAGCCACCCGGACGAAAGAAGTCCACGGTAAAACCACACCACAGCAATTCGACATCACGATTTCATACACGCTCACCCCGCCGACCACTGTGGAGCAAGCTTACGCAAATCCTATTGGTTTCAGGGTAAGAAACTTCTCTATCACCCCGAGTTTGTCTCAGCCGTGACGGATTATCCGATGCCACCATTTCTCGATGTGCTTTTATATTACCTCGTCGGCGCCATCATTCCATGCAATGCATTGTATGGTCTTATCATGCATCTCAAGAACGCCAACTACTCGGATGTTCCGGTATCCTTGGTAAAGAAATGCTTAAGATCTGAGTCGATTCTCTTGATACAGGCGTTTTTAGCGACATTATTGATCGCGCATAAGTACTGGCAGATCAACGTGGTGCTCGCCATTGAATCGTTCGTCATCGGCTGGTATGAAATGAAGTGGTTATTGAGTTGGATGGATCGGAGAATCAAAAGATATGGATAATCCCCAGATAATACTGGCAACATACCAGAATATGTTGACTTCTCCAAACTCGGCATACCTTCCCTGGAAGAAAATACCAAAAATGGCAAAGGACAGCAGAGCAATACGCGTTGCACCTAACACCATTGCTAACAAATTTGCGACAAAAGTGGTTCTGCCCAATAGAATGCCTCCACTTTTTTTGCAACAGCGATGATTCCGGCAAATAGGAAGGTGGCTATTAGGACTTTAACCAGAAAGACGGCCAGGAATACGGATAGTTGGAGCACATGGTGGTGTCCATCCACACCGGCTTCGGTGCGCGCAACTTTACCTGGTATGACAAGGAATGGGATCAATGACCATGTCGGTCCACCGCTTTGCAGGAAATACGCTATTCCTATACATGGGAGAGCCAGCATCCTGGCAACATCCTTCGCATATCGAATCACGGAAAATGATAGTCCGTCCAACCCATCCTCCTGCCCATGGCTTGCCATGGGAGCGTGTCCGCCCCCCACGCTTTCGAGGATAGTCACCCGCGATGGCCACGGTCAACGACCTATGACCCATCATCCAGTTTTGTTTTCAATTGCCAAAAAGGTAACGGCCCATGCATTCGTTCAATAAACACCCTGTGTTGCGCCTGTGCGCGTTCGCCATCTGCCTGGCACCGATGTCTGTTTCCTGCGCCTTTGCCGACGGCGCCATTCCGATCGTTTCGCCGGACAGCCATAACGTGGTGCGATTCACCTACAGCCCGCTCACCATTTTCCATGTCAAAACCCGGCCACACATGATCACCGATTTACGTCTGGCGCCGGGCGAGGTCATGGAAACGCTGGTGCTCGGCAATACGGATCAGTGGATCACCGCTGACGCGCCGGGAAACGTGTTCCTGAAACCCACCCAGGCAGGGCTGGAAACCTCCGGAACACTGGTCACCAATCTGCATACGTATCAACTGCTGATCACGTCCAGCAAAAACAATGACTGGTACCAGCAGGTATCCTGGATGTCCGGACCGATGGTGGCGCTCAAATCATCATTGTCCAATGATGCACCACCCGCTCCAATGCCTGCCCCTACTCAGGCAGCCAATGCATCGAATCATGCAAGCCAAAACACTCATGATGGCCAGGCCGAAAACATCAAGGACATGAGCAATCTGCACTTTGATTATCGGGTGCGTGGCGATGCCCCATTCAAACCGACAGAGGTCTTCGACAATGGCACATTCACCTGGATCTCCGTGCCCCTGTCCGGTAACGCGCCGATGCCGGCCCTCTTCGTCAAAGAACACGGCCAATACGCCATCGCCAATTACACCATCCGCGGGCATTACATGATCGTCCAGCAACTGTTCAAGAAAGCCGAACTCCGTATCGGCAGCCGGAAGGTCTTTGTGATCAAGGAGAAAGATCATGGCTAATCCCCAGGACGAAGACATCCTGACCCCGTTGGCGCCACGCCAGGACGCCGCGGCACAGGATACCGGCGCCCCGCATACCCATGTGCCGCCGCCACCGCCACCGCGCGATCGGACTCTGAAAACGAAACCGGCAACACCGGCAAAGACCGGGCTGCTCTCGAAAAAGTTGCACATCATGGCGGCGATGTTTCTGTTCCTGGTGGTCGTTCTGGCCTTCGTTGTTGAGGCGCTGATCGGCGGCGGGCCAAGTAATTCCACGAAAGCCAAGACGCAAGCAGCAGCCAAAAAACCATTGACCGTGGCACCGCACAGCACGACGCAAAATTCCGTAGGCCTGAGCAATTTGTTGCAGGAGGAGAAGCAGGCCGCATTGACCAGTCAGAAAGGGGGAAACGGACTTTCGCAAAAGTCAGCGAACCAGAGTGGTGTGGCTGGGTTGACGTCTTCCGAACCATCCGCACAAACGGGCAACAACCTGCACTTCGGCGAAGGCATCCCCGGAGAACACGCCCCATCACAGGCGCTTCAGCAGCTCGAAGCTAAAAGATCACAAATCGCGGCGGCGCCGTTGGTAGCGCTGCATGGTGCTGTGCCCCACGCGAACTCGACCCATGTCTCGGCGGCGATCAATACGCCATCCAGCATTGAACAAAAAATTGCTCAACTCAAAGCGCGGGAGCGGGCCGCCTACAATGCGCAATCTCAAGGCAACTTGAGCGCCAATGCATTGAGCAAACTGGCCTTGGGTGGACTCGGAGGACATGCGCAGGCCGCATCGACGCCATCGTCCGCTCAGAGCGCCTGGCAAAAATCGGCAAAAGGCCATTCCGGCTACGGCACCATCATTCCCACCATGCCGACGCTGCATAAGGTCGCCCTTTATCCAGGCACGATAATCCCGGCGGTCACGGTGTCGAGACTGGATACCCAGACTCCTGGCATGTCCATAGCCCAGGTGACCCGCACGGTGTACAGCAATAATGGCGTGGTGGCCATCCCGGCCGGATCGCGCCTGATAGGCAAATATGATGGGCAGGCGTTCAATGGGC
>JAJYPA010000661.1 GCA_021795795.1 Pseudomonadota bacterium
ACGAAGTTTCCTGGCCCTCAATCATCTGGCCGCCGCCATCATTGCGTTTAGAAAAGTGCCGCTCGATATCAACATTATTTACGGATAAGTTCTTAGTATTTGATTGTCTGGTGGAAACTGCCAGTGTATGAGCCAATCAAGTCCATGAGTGGTAACTCCGTTGGCAATTATTGCCATTTCCGCAGTGTCTGAATCCAACGGAAGCGTCTGAAAGGCCGTTCCCAGGCTGCTGATGAGTGCGGCAACCGAAAGTATCGCAAACAACCCCCATAACGCCCAGCGTTTAGCCATGTTTTCCTCTATCGTATGATCTGGACAGGGAAATCTACATTGAGGCTTCCCCATGCCCGATCAGCGGTCAGCACGGGAAGAGACAGGCGTTGCCCCAGCGCCAAGCAAGCCCGATCACCCAAAGATAATCCCAAGGCATTAGTGGCGCTCCATAATCTGCCGCTGGCTTCTGCATCGTCGGCGTTAAACGGCCATACTCGCAAACCCAAAGACCCCAAATCGCTGCGCAGGCCATCTACGTCCACACCACGTGCCACACATTTCTGCACTACCTCCGCCCAGTTGACACTGGACATCACCGCGGCAGGCAAGAGGGGGCGCACAGATTCCCCGCCGGGCTCATCATGAAGCAATGCGAGCAATGCCGAGGCATCCAGTACATATTGAGGGACCGCATCTTGCAGTGGATCGTTTTTCGCCGAAGTCACGCCTGATTTTCCCTCTTTGCCATTTCCCGGCGTTCGGCTATGAGTTCATCAGCAAGATGAACCGTGGATGGGACAGGAGAGAAGCGCCCTTCGATCCGCGCCCAGATGGCATCAGGCTTTTCCAGTACCAGCCGGTTGTTCTCTATACGGGCCACCATGGATGTTCCTGGAGCCAGGCCCAATTCTTTGCGCAAGACGGCAGGAATGACAAGGCGTCCTTGCTGGCCTAATGTAACTTCGATATGTTCGTGCGATGGTGTCATGGAGAGAATTATGGCACGAGGACGGTGAATATGCCACATAGAGCAGGGCAACCTCGGATATTTCGTCATACGGTTTGGATCAGTTTACCCAATCCACGACCCGCAATCATCTGATCATAAGGCCCTATGGGCTGGCCAATCCTTGCCAGTTCGGCGCGAAGTTGTCCGGTATGTTTGGCGGCTTCACTTCTCCGCACCGTAAATCAACTCCACCAGGGTAATGGTACTGATCGCCATTTGGCCTTGATGCTGACGAAACTGTTCCTGAATCCCTGGCGGTTTGCGTTTGATGGTAAAAATACAGATGTTGGTATCCAGCAGATAATTGATCACAGGCATTCCCCGTGCTGATCATCTGGCTGCTCGCGGCTTTCCATGAAGTCGGCGCTGACGCCTTGCCGGGCCTGGCTGGCTGCCCTTGCCGGGAGCCTCCCGACAGGTGCATCCCCCTGTATCAATTTACATCCGCTGCTGACAGAAGGTAAGGCCGGTGATGCCGTCATGAGTCAGCGCACGACGCCAGGATGCCCTCATACCCTCTTGCGTGTACGTCCATACCTTGCCATCCAGCCGGCGGGGCAGGGCGGACAATACCTGTTCAGTAGCGGCAGATAGCGGCACATCACGAGTCAACCCGTTCTTTGTGTCTGGAAGATGCACAACGCGCCGCCGAAGATCTACCATCGCCCAGGTCATACCTACGATCTCACCTTGCCGCATGGCGGTTTCAATAGCGAAACGGGCAATGGCCGCCGGTTCGGGGTTGACTGATTGGCAGGCGGCCAGCAGGCGGGCTTCCTCATCATCCACTAGGTGTCGTTCACGATCCTGGGGAAGCCTGGGCTTGCGGACGGACTCAACAGGATTGTCCAGCCCTACTCCCGCTGCACTAGATGTATGCCTAGTGCAGTATATTTGCAGCGAAAATTCAATATGGCAAAGAAAAAGGGCCTAGACCGAAGCCTAACCCCTTGTTTTATTTGGTGGGTTGTGAGGGGATCGAACCCACGACCCGCTGATTAAGAGTCAGCTGCTCTACCAACTGAGCTAACAACCCGAAAGGGAAGGATTATATGAATTTTTGCCAAAAAGGCAAGGGGATCGGCCTCCTCCAGGTTGCGATATGAGCTTGATCCCGCGCCCGGCGCAGCGACAACCGTGCCCCGGTGGAATCCAGGAACGATTCCGCGAGGCACGGATACCCCGGACCACAGGATCACGTCCAGTCCCCGATGGAGGGCTTGGACCCATACCCTCTCAGCGGGAGGGTCTTCAGCCACCTGGTCGTCAGTCTTTGTGATCGAGGAAGGTGCGCGACGTATAGGCATAATAAATTTAAACTAATTATATCAAAAATAGTAACCGTTGCAAATTAGCTATTTTTTTAATTTACTGATTTTAATAGGTAAAATAGACAAGAAAAGGGGGGCGTGTAATTTTGTAGCAAATTAACTACAGTCTACCCCCCTCTATAAGAGTTTTTGTGAAAGGGTATTCCGCACAACATATTGTAAATATTATGTGAAATAGTTTGGCATGAATCATGCTTATGACTGATCGGTGTGATTCCGGGCTGTTTGCTTCTGGGACGGGATGTTTTCATTTTCGTGATTGCCCCACCATTTGCGCACGCAAATCGTGATGGAATAAAAATAGGGGTATATATGAACAATACACTCACTGCGATATCAAAAACCACTGCCTCATCAATTCGGACGGCTGTTTTCCCGGTCGCTGGAATGGGGACACGCTTTCTACCAGCCACGAAGGCAACGGCAAAAGAAATGATGCCTATTGTCGATAAGCCATTGATCCAATATGCCGTGGAGGAGGCATTGGAAGCTGGCTGCGATCGGCTGGTTTTTATCAGCGGTCGTGGCAAGCGCGCCATTGCGGACCATTTTGACGTCGCATTCGAGTTGGAGCACGAACTTGAGTGTAGAGGAAAGGAGCAACTTCTGGATGAGGTCCGCAATATTGTTCCGCGTGGTGTCAGCACCGTTTTTCTTCGGCAACCCTATCCACTAGGGCTCGGTCATGCAGTACTGATGGCTCGTGATATCGTCGGTGAACATCCCTTCGCCGTTTTGCTGGTGGATGATCTCATTCTATCCCGGAAACCTGTTCTTGCGCAGATGATAGAACAATACACGCGTTACCATGCCGCAATTCTGGCCGTGCAAAGAGTTCCTGACGAAGAAACGAACAAGTATGGGGTCATCCAGTGTAAGTCTTGGGAGAAGCAGATTTATCAGGTGTCCGGGATCGTCGAGAAACCTATTCCCTATGATGCGCCATCCAATCTTGGTGTGGTCGGACGCTATATTCTCCCGGCGAAGATATTTGAGTATCTCGAGGATCTGCCTGCAGGCAGTG
>JAJYPA010000166.1 GCA_021795795.1 Pseudomonadota bacterium
CCCATTGAAGGCGCCTTTGATGAGGTCGCCTTCCCAGTGGCCGGGGACCTCTCTGGACTGCGCCTCCTCCGGCCTCTCGCGGATAGAGCGCATGTTTCGAATACCACCACGGCGATCCTTGCCACGGGTACGGGGACGGCGCTTCTGGTGCCCCTTCCGTAAGGCATCGATCAGCATCTTCTTAAGCTCCCCGGCCGGGTGCGCGTAAATATGCTGGTAGATGGTCTCATGGCAGACCCGCTGACTGGAGTCGTCTGGATGTTCCACGCGCAGCCTCCCGGCAATCTGCTCTGGTGACCAGGTACGTTCCAGAATCAGCGCATGCACCTGCTCCGTCAAGGGGTTTCCAGGCAACAGCTTGCACGGGCCACGCCGACGTTGCGTCTGCGCCCAATCCCGACCACGGACCGCATCGTAGCTGTGCCTTGAGCCATCACCACGACGGCATTCCCTGCTCAGCGTACCAGGACTTCGATTCATGCTTCGGGCCAAGGCTCTCAGGCTCTGCCCAGCATTCAACCCCCTCTGCATCTGATTTCTCTCGTCAACACTCAACTGCTTGTAACACTTGCTCATTAATCACCTCCGGCCCCTTTGGACCATAGGTGTTGCACTTCATTCTGGAGCGCGCCGCTTTTCTCACTGCCTTGGCCACGTCCTTCTTTCAGGCGGCGCGCAATGGCTCCTGACTCGGATCTACGAGAACCTTTTGACATGAGCCTCCACCCTCCAACTGAACTTTTACCCTTCATCTGGAGGTGAGTATAGATCTTTAATATCGAGTCTACATCTTTATTTTTTAGTATACAACTTTATTATCTAGTATACGTCTTTATTTTATTCATACAGTGGCTCAAACCCGGATACAAGTTCAGTTGCGCAGGCGGCACAAGGATAACGAGGATTAACTCATGCGAAAAGTCTACATTGCCGGACCAGACATTTTCAGGGTTGCGTGGCCGGACATGGCGCGAAAGATCGTCAGTGCCTGTGAATCGTGGGGTTTTGAGGCGCTGTTGCCCATAACGGCTAACCAAAACCTGGATCGCCCTGGTGTAAACGGAATTACCGTGCCGGGCAAAACGAAGGATGCGGATGTGGTTTTCGAGTCATGCATGGACAAGATCCGGTCTTGTGATGCGGTTGTGGCCAATATTACCCCGTTCCGCGGCGATGAACCAGACTCTGGCACTGTATTCGAGATAGCAACCGCTTATGCCCTGGGAAAACCTGTGGTGGCCTATACGCTGGATACGCGGCTGACGCACGAACGGCATGTGCATAACGGTTTCAAAACCGAACATGGGGCTTTGGTCTGCAGATCGGGATTTTTGGTGGAACGATTCGATTTGCCCTGCAACGTGATGGTTGCGCAGGCCTGCACGGCGATCGTATTTGGGGATGTAATCAACGCTTTGTTCGCACTTAAAAACTTGACCAAGAAATCCTGAAAATCATTGTTTTGAAAAATTAGCTGCATATGATGGCCATACAGTATTTGAATTTAGTTCGCAGCTCTTTAGAAACCGAAGACACACCTGTGCGTCCGGCACTGATTACGTCAACCGGGCGCACACCAGAGCCTATCTGTGCTGGCAGGTTCCGGTGTGTGCTCCTTCCATATCCACCCATATTGTTCTGCAAAAACCTGATTCAAGCGTATGAACACGTCGCCAAACCCAGGGCTGCAACGGTCAACTGGCTTAACCGCGGTTGACCACCTATTTTCATAGACTAGGCGAACCGGCATCGGGTTTAAATAGTTCGAGCATAACTTATTCTGGAGTTACATGATGGATAGAACCTCACGAAATCGCTTGAGTACTGATCAATTTTTGGCCCTACGTTCTATCGCAAAAAACCCTTGGCAATGGAATGTTGGGAGATCTGAGGCCGTTATTCAGTGGAAGTTTCACAAAATATGGTATTATATTTTTTCCCGTGATCATAATGTACTCATTCCCATGGAGGGGAAAACAACATATGGTAATGGATATTACCATCAGCATAATGGATGTGATGATATCTTTGACAAGGCATATAAAGCGCGTGATGAATTGATCGAAAGGGGTTTGGTACAAGATGAGTTTATTCGCTGTTGCCCTGGCACCTCTTGTCATAACAATGATCGCCACATATACCGATTGACCGAAAGGGGCCTGGCACTGATCGAAAAAGCGAACGCAAATTACAGCGGACAATCGCGAGCATCGGGTCCTGTGAGCAAGATTTGCACAGTGTGCGCGAGCCTTCTTACCCGACTGCACCGCTTTCGCCGATTCCTCATGCGCCCGCGTCATCTCTAGGCTACTGAACATTTCCACTCACATGGGCAGGATTACCCATGTGCTCTCCGGTCCAGACAGCATGACGGGGGACCTGCCATGGACGCATAGCGCAAATATTCTGGGGTCCACCCGAATGACGGGAATGATCTGCAGCGGTCACTGTCAAAAATGGCGCTGCCCACCTGCTTTCACGTTCACAACAGGAGTTTCTTTTATGAATCACCGTTTATCCATGGTTCCGATCATTGTTCTTTTGCTCGCCGCACCGCTGGCGATGGCATCCACAACCGCGGCCACATCCTCAACCGCAACCGCAACCAAAACGGCAACGGTAACTCATGCACAAGCCGTCAAGCAGAAACGGATCACCCATATCCAGGCCCGCATTGCCCGTCTGGAACGCCTGGAGACTATTTTGACGTCCAAGAGCGAAACACTACGACTGGCCAAGGTGGCGCGTGTAAAATCGCGGGTCAGGAAACTCCAAGCTCGGCTCGCCAGTTTGCAGGGCAAATAGAGTCAGTGCTGACTGCAAGTCATCACATACTGACCATTGCAGGGTGCCAACCCCTTGCAGACAGGGTGCAACCCTTTGCAGGGTGCAATCCATGACCGGTGTTTGTTAGGTTGGCTTCGCTATCGGCGTTATCCCGTGCCGCGGATAAAAAGCGGCAGGGATGGAAGGAAGCCAGCTTGCACAAAATCGCAAACTGGCCTGTCTTGTTTGCGGCATTCCGCCACCATTGCCAAAGTAATTCAGCAGGCCTGTTGGCTGCGACTGTAGAGCAGTGGTCATAACGTCCGGTGGTCAGTGTTTGAACAAGCCTGAAACGGAGAAATACAAAATGGTCGAAATGGAACCTTTGCAACACCTGGTCAACGACCGCGTTCTTGCCCTGGCTCGGCACGCGCTGGATGCGGGGATGAAGTATGCCGTCCTGGACCCGCATCGACAGGATGGGCTAATTCTGGTGATCACGGCCAGTTATTCCATGGCTGATGGAATTGCGAAAGCGTCCACGCATACGCAGCTCTCGGGATCCGGTGATAAGCCGCGCACATTGCATGTAGCCAGCCTCGTCAGCATCGTTGCGGTTGGCATGGCCCGCGCGACGCGCACAGGATCATAATCACTCACCTTGCACCTTTGAGAACTTGCCAGCTGCAAGCACTGCTGGCCGCAAGCCCTTCCGGCTGCGATAGGTGCAATACTACGGGAAAAACAAGACATGCTGATTGTTATTGAAGGGGTTGTGATGCCCGAGCGACGGAAATTTCGGCCATCGGACTGGGCGGAAATGCTGATTGAGGGGGCGGGCCTGGCACACTTCGGTCCGAACCACAAAATTCACTATGAGGATGACGTGGAACCGGCAACTATCGATGGCTGCGCGTCCATCATTTTCGATGAAGCCCTGGAGCAGTCACATCCGGAAGCCTATGCGGAGTTGCTGCACTTCGCCACCAAGAACAACCTGAACATTTTCATGAAAGAGGGGACCATTCCGCATGGCAATAGGCTTACAGCTGGTAGTGAACATCACGCCAATCAGGTTCTGATTGACCACGATTCGCGTCTGCCTGTGGAAGACAAGAAAGGCTCGCACATCGTGAAGACGTCAACCACCACGGCATGAAAGCCGGAGCGTGTAGACAAGGATTGGTGCAAAGATAATCTGGAACTGGATCAGCAAAAAGAAGGAGACCGCCATGCACAAGTTAATCACGTTAACCGGGATATCCTTGCGGGGTAAGAACAGAATCAAAGAAGCATTCATGACTCTAGGCACCCGTGAGTGGCGAATATTGGAGCGGCGGGGTCGCGTATCTTTCCATCATAGCGTTGGTCCATGGTTTCTGGTGGAACCGCACTCAGACAACCCAAAACGGAAAGATTTCTTGAGATGGGGGGTGCATGGCGTATGTGACCCGCATTTCAAGATTCTAGCCCCGTAAATAATGGCCATCAAGAAGCTTGACTGGACTATTGCGTTTGATATACTGCTTCCAAATTGAAGTTTTCGGAGATGGAAATGAACGGACACCAGGGCAGTTTCAGTGCAGGGCAAGCATGGCATACGGAAAGCCCCTTGCAGGGTGGAACACGTATGGAATGCGGCGTGCGCTATGGTCTGTCCGCGACACAACCGAAAAATCCATTAACCATTCAGTCAGGCTTTATCATGATCTAACCGGGACCCCATAACGGAGTCCCATGCAACAACGGGGCTCCACCGGATGCAAAAATACCGGCAGCCCTTGTGAAAACAGGCTGCCGGTTTTGTTTTGCCTGGGCTGCACGTCAGCCACCGCTCTTTATAAATTGAGGAAATACCTGTGTGTCCATCGTCATGATGGGCGCACACCAGAACCTACGGTGATCAGGTAGGTTGCGGTGTGCGTAAAGCACCATGTCGGCATAGCTCAACCTGGTAGAGCGCTGGTCTCCAAAACCAGATATTGGGGTTCAAATCCCTGTGCCGATGCCATAGCGGGAAGGTAGAAAGGACATACGTCCGGCCTCATAAGCCGGAAGACGCCGTTCGAGTCGGCATTCCGCTACCAAATTCAGAAGGGGGTCTCCATGATCACTGCAGCAGAAGCACGGGAACTAGCCGGGCCGACCGCCGAAGAATACCTCAAAGAAATCGAGGTATTCATTCGAGATGCGGCCACAAAGAAACAGCGTTCCGTTATCATCCGAAAAAAACCGTATGCAGGCTGGTTGTATGATGAGAAAGACACGCCGCAGGAGGCGAAAATAGCCCTCCAGCAACTAAGAGGCGCTGGTTATTCGGTTTCCCTGCATTACGTGGAGTTACAGTTTGTCGATATGGGGTTGGAGATTTCATGGTAAAAATGCGGGCTTGGCATATCGGCCTTGTGCAATAGCCTTCCAAGCTGTCCAGGCGGGTTCGACTCCCGCAGCCCGCTCCAATTCATACCGGGAGGATTGCACGATGCTAAAAAGCATTTGCAGCAAACTCGCTGCGAGCTTCTATGGGAAACCTGGGATAACGCCTTTGCAGGCGCTTTTGGTCATAGTTTTCTTCGACGCATGTTTGACAGTGATGTTCTTTACGGTAAAACTTTGATGGAGAACGGCGAGTGATGCGGGATCGAGTCCCGTCCACGGAATCTATATGCTGAATTCCCGTAACTGGGAAATGTTTCGCCATACCGCGCCAGTGCGGTGGCGGGACGAGTTTCACTGGCTGGTTTCGCGCTGCGGCGGGGCGCGATAACGAGACCAAACATCACGGCCCTCATTGCCGGGTGTTAGCCGTCGCCATTTATGGGCCTGTAGCTCAGTTGGGAGAGCGCATGCTTTGCAAGCATGATGTCATCGGTTCGATCCCGTTCAGGTCCACCAATTCCCCCGTCCCGCCGGGTAATTCAGCGGGTGCCATTCCGGTCGGGTAATGATCGCGCTCTGCAATGGGTGCGAATCGGGCTGGCGGTTGCCACTGACGAAAGTGGGCCATGCCCCACACATTGCGAAAGGCCTGGTGCTTGATGCGGTGGAAGCGGTCTGCCCAGATACCACCTGGCAGGATTCGTGGACGCATCTAGCGGTGTGTGATATCCGGCGGCATGGGGTGTCTGGCAGGGTGCATCGAGGACTCCTAACGGAACCGATCCTGCAAGCCGTGGCGACTGGAATGCGCCGCGCAACCATTCTGCGTCCTGCCGCGCAAAGCAGGTGCCTTGCCGGTTGAGCAACACCAACCGACGCCATTTGTTTTGCTAGATTTGGAGATAGCCGTCTGGTTGAATACCATGCGCACTCTATTTTCGATTCAACCCAACAAAGGAACCTATAATGCGAATTTCTTCTTTTCTTTTGGCGACGGTAGCTGTTTTGGCCCCTGTATTGTCCACGGCGGCTGACGCCAGCATTCCTGCTGGTTATTATGTGGGGCCGGGTGATGGAGCTACTACCGTGCTGCACGTTCTGGGTAATGGGAAAGCGTCTATTGGTTCCATTCCTGTCAATCAAAACGCTTCCCAGCCTAGCCAGAAAGAAGTGATCAGCGCGACCCAAAAAGGGGCCTGGATGGGGTCGTTCCACCGCGCCTCCAACGGGCATTATCACTTTACCCTGAATAGGCCGTACCCCAATACCCATTGCGTTCATACGGTAATTCCATCGGCCGGAGGCCTGTTGTTTCGGCAAAAAAGCGGGAAGTTCCAGATGGGTTGCTCTTTTTATCATGGTGCATCCTGGGGATACACGGCACCGAATCATTCGATACTTCGCCCTTACGATGTAAAGCGTTAGGCGGATTAGGAAGTTCTTTATGCCGCTGTACCGACTGGTAGGGCTTTCTGAACAATTGCCGATCCACGGATTCTGCAGCGGCGCCATTTTGACGGAATATCGCTCCTGTATCCTGATAAGTCCTTTCTACGGCGGGAGATTTGTTCAGGCAACCTCGCCATGGGTTGAGCGGTAATAAGTGGCACCTACTTGCGCTCACGCCAGCGGACCATATTGCCGAAGCGGAGTGCAAAAGTGGCGGCCCGTCGCGCCGGTATTATCCGGCTACAGGGCATCTTGGGGTGTAGCTCAGCGGTAGAGCAGTCGGCTGTTAACCGGCCCGTCGAAAGTTCGATCCTTTCCTCCCCAGCCAAATGCGGAACGTAAACAAGTACCTGGTCTTTCGATGGGGGAACGGCGTCGAGCATGATGTGCGTTTTATGCGGGTTTCGCCAAATAAAAACCCGCGCTTCAGGGTGTAGCCTAATCCGGTAAGGCGCCTGCTTTGGGAGCAGGAGATTGTAGGTTCAAATCCTATCACCCCGACCAATTCAGAACCAAAAGCGAGGCATTTTTTAAGGAATGCCTTTCTGTTGGTGAGGCGGTGTGCCTGTTGAGGTGTACCGTTGCTGTCTGAGGCACCTGGTGTATCGGATCCCGCTTAGCGCCAGCGAATGAGAAGCACGGCCAACCTGCGAGAAGTCCAACCTGATCAGTTGGATGTAGTGTCGCAAAAGGGCAACGCGAAGGGATAAGCCGGAGATCAGAACCGGCCACCAACATTTTTTAGAATTCTGGTGGATCAAGACTCGCGGTCTTGGTTGCCGGAAGGGCTAGGATCCTTTCGCCGAGATCCGGGCCTTTTGTTTCCTGGAGACTTGGCCGAGCGGTTGAAGGCAACGGTCTTGAAAATCGTCGGGCGCCATGCGCGTTCCGTGGGTTCGAATCCCACAGTCTCCGCCAATCCACCCAATGCGAGCGTGGCGGAATAGGTAGACGCGCCGGATTTAGGTTCCGGAGGGATACCCCGTGTCGGTTCGAGTCCGACCGTTCGCACCATTTTCAAGCCCGCCTGCCATGTGTAGACCGGGCATTCGAGACCGTCTTGCGCGAGTAATGCGATCCCAGCCTTTTTGGAAAGTTGGCTCAATAGGTACAGCAGTTGATTGCTAATCAACCGTCGGGATTTTCCCGGCATGCAGGTTCGAGTCCTGCACTTTCCGCCAATTTGTGGTGCGCAAATCGAAAGGCACGCTCCACAACGGATGTTGTTGAGATTTTGCGCTACACAAGCTCTGGAGCGTTCCCATAGAGGCCTATTGGCGCTGGTTGGAAACCAGATGGTCGGGCAACCGGCACGGGGGTTCAAATCCCTCACGCTCCGCCAAATTCAGTTGCACGTATTTCCACGGTCACTATGGGTATGACACGGTAATGCCGCCCAGCCCCGGCGGATCCGTGGAACGAATCGTCAGACGCGGGAGGGAGGCTGGCGAGGGAGCACTGCCCGCACCTATTTTGCCAAAGGTGGCATCCAAAGCGCAGAACCCGGAATGGGCCGCCCTTTGGATGGAGAATGAGTTCACCAAGATCGTGGTCTCGGTGAATAGTGAACGTGAACTGTTGGACCTCGATATCGTTCTGGCCGGCGCCGGTGTTCCTTGTGCGCTCATCCAGGATCTCGGCCACACCGAGTTTCACGGGGAGAAAACCTATACCGCATTGGGCATCGGGCCGGCGCCGAGCGAGCTCATCGACCCGCACACGCGCCATTTGCTCTTGCTTTGATAAGGAGGACACCATGAATAGCATCAAGGAGATGGTCAGGGACGGCAAAAAGGTGGTTTTCCTCTGGTATAAGGAAGGCGATCTTTGGTATCGGACCGAATGCGGGTTTGAGTTTCCTGTTCCCGTCAAAACCGAAGATACGGGTACCGCCAAGTTCTTGCCCGAAGACAAAGCAATGCTGTTCATGCGGTATATCCGTAAACACATGGCTTTTCTGGAAAGCGCAAAAGCGGATTCTTGATGACGCATTTTGTCTTTCTGGGTGTAGCTCAGTCTGGCCAGAGTGCCTGGTTCGGATCCAGGACGCCGCAGGTTCAAATCCTGCCACGCAGACCATTTTGCGCTTATAGCTCAACTGGCAGAGCATCCGACTCTTAATCGGAGGGTTCCAGATTCGATCTCTGGTGGGCGCACCAAACATGGAAGCATGGCAGAGTCCGGTTGATCGCAGCGCCCTCGAAAAGCGGAGGCTACGAAAGTGGTCCACAGGTTCGAATCCTGTTGCTTCCTCCATTTTGTCTTTCTAAATTGCATGGAGATGCATTCATGGGTAAGCACGGCTTTCATGATGACCCAGGCAGCTTTGCCGAGTTTGTGGAGCAAGTTCGCCAATCAAGACCAGATATTACATTCACTTTTCGGGAAGCAACAGAGGAAAATGGATACGGAAGCCACGCAGCACGCTGGACATTCCCCGGGGCGGTCCGTGGTGGAACGGTCATGTGGGTATACGGCACCAACGAACTATGCTGGGGCATTGATTACCGCGATGTGGATAACTGGCGTCAATATGAGCATTCCTGTGGCCGGGAGCCACGATATGAATAAAGCATGGCGTGTACTGTGTGGTGGCCTTAGCTCAGTTGGCAGAGCCCTGGATTGTGATTCCAGTTGTCACGGGTTCGAGCCCCGTAGGCCACCCCAGAGTACATACTCGATCCATTAGCTCAGATGGCCAGAGCGCCGCCCTGTCACGGCGGAGGTCGCCGGTTCAAGCCCGGCATGGATCGCCAATTTTGCCGAATTGTCTTACCCTATCAGTCCCGTTACAGGGAGTAAAAGCATGAATAATGATGATTACCAGAAGGGTCTCCACGGCGACTATATGCCCAACAGTTACGGGAATCAGGATTATGCCAGGGGTGAAATGGATGCCAGGATTCGCAAACAAAGCATGGAGTGGATAGAGTCCCAGGAAGCCAGTATGCGCGACAACGCATACAAACAAAACGGTGAAACTTATGGCGGATATGGTGGCGGCGGTGTACAGGTCAACCCGCAGGTTGCCAGGGCGATAGCAAAGATCCTGCTTTGGCTATTCCTTGCAGGGGCCGTATTTTCCGTCATAATAACGGTCTTTGCGGAGACACAACAAAAGATGCAAATGGATGCCGTGGCCGCCAAAAAGGCAGCGGTTATGGCCGCAGCCGCCGCCCATCAGCAAAAGTTGTTGGAAAACCGAAGGCCACTCCACTTCCACGGGTACACGCTGTATTCCGACACCAGCCCGACAAGCCGGTACCTGGATTTTCACATTACCAATGCTGCCGGTAAAACGATCTGGACGCAGCCTCCAGGAATGGATGATAAAATAGTGTCCGAATCCAGGCCCATGGCGGACATTACCGCTAAATATTATCTTCATCCTGGACAGATCAAGTTTACGATCTTGGCAACGGGGGCTAACAAGAACATCTACCTGTACTCTGTGTGCATCGGCAAGGATGGGCAAGTAACCTGGGCCAGTCCCTACCACCCGCCCTATAGAAAGCAATGGCGCTATCACCCTGTTGTCATCTTGTCCCACTAAGGAGAATCTGATGAGTACCGCAAAACCCCCGCTGAATGTCGCCACGAACGCAGATATTGCACGGTCCCGTGCCGATGCGTTAGCGCGGATGGCGCCTGAATCCTGCCGACATGCGCCGCACGGAAACGGCGTGTCCGCCGCTGGCATGGTGATGGAATCCGGATTGCAGGCCCAGGCTTGCATCATAGATATTGGCCCGGCTCACCGATCTCTTATAAATTTATTGTAAAAAACAGGAGATACCATGTTACACGTTGATGCACCACAGGCTCAGATTCAGGTCATTCACATGAATCAACAGGAAACGGCCGTCACGCTTCGGGGGCGAATTGTTAAACAGGGATCCGGCAGCAATGTCACCTACATGCTGCGTATGCCTAGAAAAATACGGTTTGCGGGCACGGCCTGCCCTTATGCATTTACTCAGAATTGGCTGCAAATTTCACAGTATACGGATGGTCCAAAGTACCATGCCACGAAGGGCACACATATGTATATGGCGCATCTGGTGTGCGCCATGTCCGGGCCGGGTATTGAGCGCATGTATAAGATTCAATAGCAGGCTGATGCATTTAGACTAGAGCGATATGCCGGTTTAGCTCAGACGGTAGAGCGCCTGCCTTGTAAGCAGGATGTCGTCGATTCGATTTCGGCAACCGGCTCCAATTTGTGGGCACAAAGAGAGATCATCATGACCGAACCAAAGCGCCGTACCTGGGTCTATTGCCACTCGCCAAAATTGTACGAAATGGCGCCATGCGATTGCGGCAACGAGGACACTCAATGGTCCGAGTTCGAGCGCCATCTCTGGTGTGAGAAATGCCAGAAGGACTTTGTGCCGGCGCACAACGGTATTTTCGATGGGCCCATTCCGGCCCAGGCGGCGGCCATGTTCGGCGTGCGCTTCGACCGGGTGATCCTGGCGACAGAAAAGCTGGATCGGTTCGATGTTATGAACGGGAAGTGGGAATCGGAGAATGGGGGCAACGAATAATATGGGAAAACTTGCGCGAATCAATACCAAAAAAAGAAAAGATAACGCCATTAAAAAAATGGATGATATTCATCGGGTCATACGTGAAACTAAAGACG
Source organism: Pseudomonadota bacterium (assembly GCA_021795795.1). The sequence continues at coordinate 11,240 of JAJYPA010000166.1, forward strand.
ACTTGATCGTTCCTCTGTTATTTCAAGCGTGCGCCGATAATGACGTTCTACTATGCCATGAAATTTTGAAAAGCGGCGTGCCGGTTGATTCCAGGAATCACCAACTATTTTATTCAGTTATGTATGATCAACACATCCACAGTAGCCGTGTTGAAGAAGGTTCGATGTTTGACGGACAACCATGCAGACGTAGCCTTCGTACTCCGCTGATGCAATGCGCCAGACATGGACACGAAGATCTTGCCATGAGCTTTATTGAGCTTGGCGCGGACATCAATGTCAGGGATGATGATGGCGCTCACTTGTGGCACGTTGCTGCTACCGGTATGGAACAGTTGGCAAAACTTCTAATGACTCTAGGAGTGTCTTCAAACCAGCGAGACCAATGGAACCATACACCATTGCACTTTGCTGCCGTCAACCTGATCCCATTGGTGGTAGATTCTGGATGCGACAAGGAATTTGCAGGTGGCGAAGAGGGGCTTACGGCACTTGAGAACGCTGTCAGATACAATGAATCACGGAAATTTTTTGCTCTTCTTGAAAGCGGATGCTCTGTTGATAGCATTGATTCATATGATCTCATGGATTGCGGAAACCATCGAATACTAGGTGCGCTCAGTCGGTTGAGGCCTGATTTGTGTTGTTAGCAAAAAGGAGAACCATCATGAAACGGGAAACACTGGTCATTCGACCAGAGAAGCATAAGCGGCGAGGGGGTGTGCTGCCTACCTACGCGCAGCGGGATCGCACGAAGTACACCAGGAAGACCAAGCATCGCGGCCAAGGCCAAGGTGCGCGAGAGCAACATGAAAAGCCCTTAATCGTTTTCCTTGTTGCTCTCTAAAAGGCTAGAAATAATGGCAAAACAAAAATGTGCAAACTGCGACTTTCTTGAAGTGGAGAGGGGGCGGGATGGCAAGCGTCGTATTTTCAAGAGATATGCGTACAGGTGTTTATGTCCGGTCAAAGAAACGGATGCGGATATTCCGTATAGCATGGCAAGGTATGGCCAAGGTTTTTTCATTCCGGGGTCGAATAATCGCTCCTTATTGTGTAGCGGTGAGGATGGACATTCTTGCCCGAGATACGAACCTTTGTGTCATCAGCACATCACGCCGGTTTAGCTCAGATGGCAGAGCAATCGTTTCGTAAACGATAGTCCGCAGTTCGATTCTGCGGATCCGGTTCCACTTCATCTTTAACCAGGAGAAAATCATGCAACCCTGCGACGAATGTCATGCCTGCTCTTTCCCCGACAAGGTAGCCCAGGCGAAGGCCACACTCCCCGCCCGATGGGTGGCGGAACTGACGGAAGAAGATGCGCCGGATCATATCTGGCTCACCGCCGGAAACCTGTATGCGGATATTGTCGCTGATGGGCAGGAGGCCCCGGAAAGCTTCCTACAGATGTTGTCCGGCGGCGAGATCACCGACGAGGATCGGGCCTGGGCGGAGCAAGCATTGGCCGACATGGGTGTTTCTACCTCGTTTTGAGTGGTTCACTGTTCAGGGATCATTGCTAACGGTAGGCAGCCAGACCTTGATTCTGGAAATGTTGGTTCGAGTCCAGCTCCCTGAACCATTTTTACGCACGATTAGCCAAGCGGCCCAAGCGGCGGACTGCAAATCCGCAGAGACCAGTTCGACTCTGGTATCGTGCTCCATTTCACTAACGGACCTGTAGCTCAGAGGCAGAGCGGACGGCTCATAACTGTCGGGTCGGGATTTCGAAATTCCCCAGGTCCACCATATGTCCACAAGCATCATAGGAGGGATACATGCGAGCGGTTATTTTTCGTGAATGCGAAAACGGGCGCCAATTTCGTTTGGAGGTGGATCTACCCTTCCTACCCAATAAAGGATTGATGATTCAACCCAGAAAACATGGAACCGTCGTGACCGTCAGCGGTGTCAAGTACGTCTGTGAGGATGGCGCGTTATTGGTATTCACGGAGGGTCGCGCCACAGATTCGGATGTTTCCCTAATGCTAAAGGAGGGCGGATGGGTGAGAGAGGTTTATTAGGCCAGGAGGCCACAATGGAAATCATTGACATAGGATACCGGGAAGCACCTTTCCGAGTAAAAGACGTGGCGCACGTTCTGGTCAGTCCTGAACTTCTGGAGAAATTGTCGCCCGATTCGGAAGCGGTGTACAGGCAGATCACCAGATAAGGAATCTAATTATGAGCACCATGATGGACGATGAGGATTTCAGGATTCGAGAGGCAATACGGATTTTTCGGGGAAGGCCTAAACAGTCCACGTTTGCGTGCGCATGCTTGGGCCCTGCGCCGGGGGATCCGGCATGCCCCTGTCGCATGGCCCAAATCGTCAAGGTGGACGGCATTTTTTACCAAATATCGAATGGTCCAGCGGGTATCACGGCGCATTGCCATCAAATTCATGAATAAGGCTTATGCTTAACCGTTTGCAACAACGTATAAAAAATTGGTTAGAGGATATATGGGATGCAGATTTCCCATATCGGTTTTGGACGCCATATAAAATAGCGTTGTTCTTTTTGATTTGGATGGGAATAATCTTATGGATCAGGGTTTACGATCCTAAGCTTTGGGGCACGATTCGGTCTGAAAATATTCAGCAAATCCAGTATTGCAAACATCACGCGTGTGGTAACCAGGGACCATCAAAGCCGAAAAAGAATACCTGATTTCAAGGCCGTAAACGTGCCTTTTTAAGCAAGGAGATCGCATCATGAAGGACGCGCACACCATTTTCCATTAGGTTCTGTCACCTGATGGAGAGTAGCAATGAGCAAGAAGAGTAAGAAACCCACACCCGTTCCACTTCCGACCCCGTGCTGGTTCTTCCGCGATCGTTCGGGCCATCGTTTCGGCCCCTATGCGGATGCCAAAGAGATCCGCGCCATTCTGAAAAACCATCGCGTCGGGAAGGTTTTTGAGGTGGCCACCAAGGGCCTTGTTGGACCACTTTTGCCGGCTACGGAGTTTGTCATGGAGGACGCCGAATACCATCCGGTGTGCCCTGGTGACTGGCTGGATGCAGAGAAGGCGAAACACCGGGCCCTTATGGCCGCTGGATATGGGCGGAGGTACGGCCATCACACCTATCGACATGGGCCCGTGGCTGGTATCCACAAACCACGGTACTGGAAGTGGTGGAAGACGCCGAATTTCGGCCGCAAGGTGCGCGACACCGGGCACGGCTGCCAGGAGGATGGCGAGCCACGGATCCGGGTAAAGGTGCAGGTAACCGACTACGCCTGGGACGACTTTCCACCCAATCGTGTC
>JAJYPA010000167.1 GCA_021795795.1 Pseudomonadota bacterium
CCAAGATTACCGACTGGATTCTGCCTGGTTTGGTCAGGGTGCTGGCATCAAGGAAAAGGCCTGGCTGGAGGCATTGAAGCTGGTGGCCTGATGGTCGCCAGATCACCAATAATCGCACGAGAATTTATCCAACCCAATTGAGCCCCTTCCGGAATGTCCGGGAGGGGTTCTTTCACATCTGGAGGTCATTATGGGTGCAGTAAAATTGGTATCTACGAAGGAAATGAGCAGAGAGGAGTGGTTACAGTGGCGTAACCTGGGCATTGGCTCCAGTGACGCCCCAGTTGCCATAGGGATGTCCCGCTACAAGTCACCGCTGGAACTGTGGATGGAAAAGACAGGCAGAAAAATGCCAGACGATCTCAGCAATAAAGACGCTGTTTTCTGGGGTACCACCCTAGAACCCATTGTGGCCAACGTCTACGCGGAAAAGACCGGCAAAAAAGTGCGTCGGGTAAATTCGGTCCTGCAGCATCCTGAGCATCCCTTCATGCTAGCGAATCTGGACAGAATCGTTGAAGGTGGCGGCGTATTAGAAATTAAGACTGCTGGTTTACGTAGTCAGGGACAGTGGGAGGAGGGCGTACCGGTGGCCTATCAGATTCAGGTGCTTCATCAACTGGCGGTGACCGGCAAAGCATGGGCAGACGTGGCCGTGCTCATTGGTGGCCAGGAATTCCGCATTTACCGGATAGAGCGGGATGAAACCCGTATTACTCAGTTGCTAGAACTAGAAAAAACCTTCTGGCAGCACGTTGAAAGGCAAACGCCCCCAGATGCAGATGGTTCTGCCTCCAGTCACCGTGCTTTAACCCTCCTGTATCCCCAGAACAGCACCACGTTGGTGGATTACAGCGAAAAGCCGGAGATGAATGCCCTCTTCAAAGCGCTCATGGAAGCCAGACAGCGCAGCAAAATGGCAGAACAACAGGAATCCTTGCTGGAACAGCGCATCAAGGAAGCCATCGGTGATGCCGAAGGTGGTCTCTTTAGCCAAGGCAAGGCCCTCTGGAAATGCAGTAAACCCAGCCGAACGCTGGACACCAAAAAACTGGCCCAGGAACAGGCTGATCTCATTGCGCCCTACTGGACCGAAAAACCCGGTACAAGGCGCTTCACCGTACAAACAGGAGAGCAATCATGATTAAAGGACTCGCTATCACCCCTCCGGTCATTGGCCGGATAGCCATTGGCAAAGTTGTAGAGAAAAACGGCAAGCGTCTCCCCGAGAAGGACGATGCTTTCAGCATAACCACGCAGGTGCAGCAAAAAGGCGAGTGGATACTCCACCCCCTCCATAATACACTGCTCGCTCAGCAGGAGGGAGGAAAGCTCAGGAGTATTCCCGTCAATCTGCTCTTCAATGACCCGGACCTGAATCTCAGGGCTGAGTACAGTCTCTTTGATCGCAAAACCGGACGGCCCCTTTGCGTAGGCAACGGAGAAGTTGCCCGACGCAGTACCCAGGAAGGATGCAAAAGCATTTCGTGTCCAGGCCCCCAGAATTGTGCGCTGGGAGCGGAATTGGGCTGCAAACCCTATGGGCGATTGAATGTCCAGATTGAAGGACAAGAAGATGATCTCGGGAGTTTTATGTTCCGGACCACCGGATACAATTCGATCCGGACACTGGCAGCACGTTTGCAGTATCTGAATGCCATCAGTGGCGGCAGAGCACGGTATCTGCCGCTGTCGTTAAAGCTCCGGGCCAAAAGCACCACACAGTCCCATCGTGCCCCTGTGTACTATGTGGACATTACAATGAGGGACGGCATAGACTCACGCGAGGCACTGATGCAAGCTAGAGAACGGGCAGATCAGTCCATAGAATCCATGGAGGCTCTGGAAGCGGCGGCTAAGCAGGGACTCAGTAATGGGGCCTCCGAGGAAACCGAAGATGAAGGCATTGAGGTAGTGGAAGAATTCTTTCCGGTGCAGCAGGAAGATCAGCAGGTGGAAGATTTGCCCGCATTGACAGCCATGGAGACGCGGCGCATTGGTTGATGACACTATCCCTGGGCTAAGTGCTCAGGGGGTGTTTTTTGCTGATCGCGGCGTTAACGAGGGCGTCATGTTTTTAACGGTGAAAGAATAGAAAATGAAGGGCTGGTAAAGACTGATTGCGGTCGTTCAGCAGCGGTAAGCAAAGGGGTGCGCCGTTCGCTATTGATTGGTTACTCGCGCAAAAACCGTGCGCAGATGAACTTAAAAGTTAGACACTACGAAATATAAAACATGAGCTGGAAAATTAAACCGTTGGCGTGAAGGAATATTAAATGGGAACAGCCATAGAACTCTGCATTCACAACGTGTCCCTTTCGTACTCCAAAAACTTCATGGGAAATGATTACGGGTTCTTGTTTCAGGAAGGTGATCTATTTCGCCGCAGGAGTGACTTAATAGATTACGATTATTACGAAGAACATCCCGAAGAAAAGGAGGAACTTGCCGAAGCTGAGGAACTTTTTGCAAGGACACTTTCTCGAATCGTGCCTCGTCTTGAGATGCTCGGCTTCACACTTGAAGCCGCACGCGCCGAATACCAAGCGGTGGTCGCGGAAGCTGTCGAGATTGATGGTTATTGTGAGCGAGAAGAGCCGAAAATTGAGTATCTCACGTTTGAAGAATTCTGCAATTTTGCTTGCCGTTATCCCCTTGGCGATCTGAAAAGCGACTATATCGAGCACGAAACGCCAGATCGAGACATACTTTCGCAGGGACGGTTTGCCTCTGATATCAACGTATTAAAGCGGATTCCGTGGACGGACAATTCAGATTCTTATTGGTCTGAAGCTAGCTTCTTTTCCGCGAGAGTTTGCATTCTGAGTGCGGAGTCGATGCTTCAAGTCTTTGCCCTGAATGCGGCCAATGCCGAAATTGAGGTTACATGGGAGTTTGGCCCGATTGTCCATGCTGGTTGGGTTCAACGTGAGGCTTTCCAGCAAGGTGCGCGGCGAAAGCAAAAAATTCTGATCGCAACCGAGGGCGCATCTGACGCACGCATCATTAAGCGGTCTCTCGACATTCTACGCCCTGACGTGGCAGATTTTTTCACTTTCGTGGATGTCGATGAACGCCATCATTTCTGGGGAACCGGCAATCTCGTCAAATTCGCAGAGGGTCTTTTGCGAATTGACGTTCTCAATCAGGTTTTATTCGTTTTCGACAACGACGCAGAGGGCGTTGACGCTTTCCGCAAGCTCGAAAAAATGAAACTTCCTGCCAACATGCTAGCGGTGCTGCTACCCGATCTTGAGGAATTTAGGGGGTTCTCCGCTCGAGGTCCGGAGGGCGTTAGCGTTTCTGATATCAATGGCCGAGCCGCCGCGATTGAATGCTATCTCGACCTTCGTTTGGATCAATATCCCGCCCCTAAGGTCACATGGATCAACTTCAAAAAGGACATCGACGCATGGCATGGAGTGTTGGAGTACAAGGAGTCATATGCCAAACATTTCTACGATCAGTCAGACGATCTACTCCGAAACGGTAGCTACGATGTTTCTAAGCTCTCGAAATTAATTGACGCACTGATCCGACAGGCTGTGTCGGTAGTCCCCGTGGTTTGATGGGCTATCTATGAATAAATTATTCTAGGCGTTCGATCTATGTTCCTAGTATGGGGTCCCGTGAGAATTCTGGATAAAAACCCGTTCTTCGTCATTCGGGGTGTCGATTCAATCCTCGCGAGCGTTAGATAATGATGACAGCCATGAGGATTGAAAGTCATCATTAATAGAGAAAGCATTTATTTTTATTCTAATGTGTGGTTAAATGGTGTGTAACTTTAGGAGATTGATTGCTGCTTTGATAGAAAACACTGGGACAAATGTTGATCATTTAGGATGGTTTCTCGACATTTTAATTGGGTAGCCTGAGATCCAGCTTACCCAGGATCAGGTAGGGCATGTTGATAAAGTTTTTGTGCGTGCGGTAACCCCGAGCCTTGGCCTTGGCGGATTGGATGAGGCTGTTGACGCCTTCCAGGATCCCGTTGGTGATCTGGCTCTCGAACCAGCCGAGCACACCGTCCCAGTGATTCATGATGGTGTAGACCTTGACCATTGGCGGTAATCCGCTGTCCTTGGCGTTTTCCATCCATGCCTTGGGCAGGGTGGTCCCCTGGGGGCGATTCTTGATCGTGAAGATGTCCTGAAAGGTCAACCGAAACTGGTAGGCCTGCGCCGTCTTGAGATTCTGGTCTTTGATCAATTCCTGCAGCTGTTCTTTCTGCTTCACCTTGAGTTTCCGGTCATTCTTGAGCCAGAGCCAGCGGGTCTTTTTGAGATCTGGCTGGGTATGGACTTTCCCTTTGCGCACGGCGTCCACGGCCTCGTTGACGAGCTTCATGAGGTGGAAACGATCGAAGGTCACCTGGGCGTTGGGGAGATGCTTCTTGGCGCCTTTCTGGAAGGCGGGAGACAGGTCCATGCTGATGTCCGTGACAGCTTGTGCGCGGCCCCCGTGGGCTTCGAGGTCTGTGGCGAATCGCGTAAAGGTGGCGGCGTCCTTGCCGGGGGTAGCAAACAATAACTGCCGAGCTTCCAGATCGACGAAGAGGGTGATGGTGTCGTGCCCGCGTCGGCTGCTGGTCTCATCCACACTGACCGCATGAACGGCGGCCATATCCACGCGGGCACGAGCGGTTTCGACATAATGATCAATGACCCGCCACAGGCGCTTGTCGGTTTCCCGTACCAAGCGCGCCGCCGTCCACACGGGCATCGCCCGTACCAGGGTCATGATCAGCGCTTCGAAGAGCAGGGTAAAATGCGAGCCTTCCCGCGCCCAGGGGACCGGTACCTGATGCACCACATGCTCCGGGCACATCACACGGGGCACACGGGCGTGGAGATAGGCCTCATGCTGGAAGAAATCCATATGTCTCCACGTCTTTTCCTGAATATCATGCACCGGACATTCCGCGCCGCAGACCGGACAAGAGAAGCGGCTTCCCTTGGGGAAGTTGACGTGCAGATCCAGCCGCTTCTCTTCGACTTTGAAGGTCACGTCATCCACCATCCACGGCGGAACCAGACCCAAGGCCAGGGGTGAACAACTGATTCTGAATCCATCTCCATCATCCTCATCTTCAGGCGTCACATACCCCAGATTCTACCCCTGGGCCCACTCGATGTATCGAGGAGCCGTTACATTGCGCATAACATGACATAATTTTAACGCACAAATTGACATATAATATGAGGTGTCAGAATTTATCGTAATTTCTGTATACGCTCCATTCAATCCGTATAAATACGCTTTGGTAACAGTTAAACATTGTATCATTAGGACTCCGATGAGGCAGGATATATATTATTATCTTTGTTTATTATTATTATCTTACTATATATTCCCCATACTCCCCTACAATAAGACCAATAAAATAATAACACCAAAGAACTCCTCTCTATATTTAAATATTTAACAAACAAACAATCTATCATCCCTGCCTGACCTAACCTTATTTTTAAATTGAAACACAAGGATAATAATATATTACTCTTAAAAAACATTATTCAGGAGGTTATCGTGAAGATAACAAAAATGTTTAATTTATTCAAGAAATTTGATGCTAGTGATGAACGGGTACGGTGTCATCTGTATGAACAGCTTAACCTAGCGCATCATAAAGTTATCACCAAAGAAGAAAAGGCATTGCTCATCCTTGACCACGATTACAATACCTCTTTTTACAACATCGATAGATTCTTGCGTGAGATTGAGCGCACTGATAATCTTCCTTACCATAAAAACAATAGAGGACTATTTGTCAAGAACTTACGATGTAAGTTTATTTGTCACGGATTAACGATGATTAGCACCTGGATGCAACACAGAAAGGCTGACCTTTGTTACAGCCACTATGTGGAGCTTTTTTACCAGACAGTCATTATGACTGGATATCCTTATGAGTATTCCAATTATCCCATCAATGCCGTATTGATAGGCGACATGACTGTAGCAGACTTTGGTAATCATCTAATAGATACACTACGGGGCAAAATGCGTGGTGCTGATTTTCAGTTAAAGGTCAGACGACAACAGGAAAACAGCTTTCGACAATTTAATTCATCAGTGAATTATGTTTCATATTTACTTAAACGACATTCCAGGCTGTTACATGTTCGAGTTGATTTAGCCTATGATCGCAGCCTGATAGAGAGCGATGAGCATGGGTTATCGTTCATCATGGACAAATTTTCTCAGTTTAGGAAGCTAATTTCCAGAAAGGACGGTTGCTTTGAACATCTGACTGGGTATATAGCACATGTAGAGTATGGTCGATTAAAGGGTCATCACATACACATGTCACTATTTTACAATGGCCATAAGCGTAGACAGGATGAACATATTGCTCATCAGGTTCGAGCAGCTTGGATGAAGATTACGAATGGGATTGGATTGTTTTACTCCACCAATCTCGATAAGCATATACCGATTTGTAACGCTATTGGTATGATCAAGCGTGGGGATAGTGATACGTTCAACTGTCTAGCCTATGTTATCTGGTATCAGGTTAAAGAAGATCAGAATCTGACCTTTAAGTATAGCAAGATGCAAAGACTATATTTCAGGGGTGAAATCCATCCATCTGCAGCCAAGTAAAAAATTATACCTCTATTAATATTATGAGTATTTGACTCGAATCGCAAAGTTAATTGAGGATATTATCATGAGTAAACCACTAAAAGTCTATTATTGTCGTGATTGCGGTAAGCGTATGCCTTTATACTATAAAAAAGAGCACCCTTATCGAGATGATGAATGGAGTTTTTGCATCGGATGTAAGAGTAAGAATTTATTTTTCCAGAAAGAGGTCTGGGATTATAAGCGCGAGGAGGCTGCCAAGAATGCACATACCAGAGAGCAGAAAACTTCCGTGCAAGGATCGGCCGTACTCTGGGGTAAAGATCAATGTGGCGTGGGTGAGGATTGGTAAGGGATTCAATGCGATCGCTGAGATGACGATTACCAAAAGAGTGGCAAGTTCAAGTAAGGTAAGAAAATATCTATGGTGAATTCAGCTAGGATAGGCTGGACTAACGACAGGAATGCAGCGGGAGCGGAACTCCCATGCAGATTGGGGAGAAGTAATATGAACCCGGAAGCTGACGTTTTGTGATGGCTTCACGACCTTCCGGAGCTCGGCCATTCCGATAAAGTAAGCAATATCTTGATCTGTCCGTGTTATGCTGGGGGTCTGGCGATATCATCGCTCAATAACTTTTCGCAGCCATATAGTCTGCACCTGCCCATTTCCGCATAGATAGGCAAGGCCATTGTAGTCAGCCCAAACTGAATTGGAATGAGGGTCGGAAAGGTTCAAGAATGCACGACGTTCCCCGCGAAAGCGCCAGACCAAGGTGTATTCAAATACCGCAAGCACTTGCTGCAAAACGTCTAGCTTTGCGAACAACCCGTCCTCACCATGCACCCACCCCGACAGGCCAAATAACACTTGGCTTTGGTAGCACACAACTCCTCGCCTTAAATCCAGCTTAAGTCCCCATTCCTGAAACAATGAAGGCAAAGGAAGCGTGATGGGGGCATGGTCATCGCGACGGTCTGGATGGCCGCATTCACCGACGAATTCCCTCCAAGGCACTGGCAACCAAACTCTCCAATTATCTGCGCTGGGGACACAAAAACCATCATCCCAGTCTACCTGCAAGGTGGGCCATTGAGTAATCGTAATGTGCCAGTCATTAGCAGGCTCAACTCGCCCGAACTCTGCCATACGAGCCATAACATCCGGCTTATCTATCTCTTGCAACAGTCTCGGTAAATCGCTGGTATGGATAAGTAATGGTGTGATTTGCCACCAGATGTCAGCATGGTATTTGTTTCCCACCCCCCACTGACCAGGCGCAAACTGGTTATCCCAAACGTGATCGCAGGCAACGCGCAACAAGGCACCATCACCCCATTCTTTGGGTACGGCGGGGATGCAGGCCACAATATCCGCAGGCAGCAGATCGCAGGAGCCAGACTTTATCCACTTTGTCATGTCGGCGAGATTAGGTTGCGGCCACTGCGGCAAACTAGGTATATGCCAAAACTCGTCTTTCGATATATTCCTCTCGGGGGCGCTAAACCGTAACCAGCGAGCAGGATCCTGCAAATGCACACCTACTTGATCCGGCGTATCATAGCTGCATGGCTCATCATTCCAGCCTGACTGCATTGCATAGTTGTCCGACAGAAATGCCAAGAGCGTATGCCAGCTTATCCATTGGTATTTCTTGCCAATGCGCTCCGTGCGTCCATCCCCATCGCTACGCCCGTACTCGCTGGTGTAGAGTCCTGTGTCAAAGCTCTCGAATCGTTCTGCCGTCCACCCCAGAGAACGGCAATTCCAGGAGACGAAACGCGCAGCTAAAGCTAAATCAAAAACATCTTTGAGAGGACGATGAGCAAGCATGGGTTCTGAGGTACCAAATGGGCGGGGAACTTCGCTTGAGCCCGGCAATGGGGTGGAACTAAATTCAAGAGATGCAGAATTACCCCCCATAATGTATCGATAAAAGTCACTCCATTTCCTTGCGGTACCAAGAATTACTCCAAAACCTCTTGAACTATCCATAGCCTCCATTTCACTTACACTGGGGACTTGTTCTAATTCAAGATGGCTTTGATAGGGTGGTCGAACCACACTTAAATCGATATCATTCAACCAACCTCGATGCTGGGCCTCTTCCACAATACACCGAGCATAGTGGCGCAGAGTGATGTGGCACCAACGAGCATTGCCATCCGGAAACTGGCTCGCATACACCTGCTGCGCCGCCCATGCAGCATTCTTAAGGTCAGCACCATCCAGTAGCACGCCCCACACTGCCACCAGTACACCTTCAAGAATGTATGGATCGTTGACGCTGAGAAAACCAGGCAAGAATTTTTTGAGCACCGAGGGACAGGCGACCAGTAAGCGCGTCAGGGCTTTGATGGCCGCATGGCGTAGCGGATTGTTGGAGGTGGCGCATGTCCATGCCAACATCTGGGCTGCTGGCAAGGCTACCTCCTCGTGAATGCCATGCAGTTGCGAATCGCGCGCCCATTTTACAAGTTGGAAAAGCGTCCATTCGTCGGACCACATATGTGCGATTTTGACAGACCAGTGGTTATCCCTCGCCCCCAGATTCTCCTGTTCCAGCAGTCTCAAATGAATGATATACTCTATCGCAAACGGATGGCCGGGGATGAGGGCAAAACGGATCAGTTCATCCAGCCCAGTTGAGCCAGCCCTTTCATTCCACATCTCGAATAATGATTGCGAATCGGTGCCAAATTCCTCGGGTTTGTTACGCCAACGCAAGCTATCGGTAAAAGCATTATTCAGTTCCCATAATGGAAAATCGCTATGTTCTTGGTCTTCTGGAATCAACGATGGAAACTCAGCACCTATGTGTTGGGGTGCAGCTAGACACAATGCTTCCAATAATCCTGAGCGGCGGTAATAAAGCGGATGCTCCATCCACTCCTTGGAAACAAGAGGAAATAGCATGCCACCTTTGGCTAGCGCTGCCGACATTGCTGCAAGTTTTTCTTCTTGGCTGCTAAGGCCATTGAATAAATTTTCCAGCAAGCGATCTGCGAAGAAGGTGTCAGACAATCGCTCAAATCCGAATTCAACCACTTCCTCATCGCCATTAAGCCGGTCTATCAGCGCACCAGCAGAGCACAGAAAACTGATGACCAGCTCATTCCCAGTCGTTTGACGCGCAATGTCATCGGCTTGCTGGCGAGGGAGCGAAAATAGCCCGCCGTCCAACATGGCTTGTGCGAGCCTGTTCATGGTGCGTTGTACGGGTGAACTTCGGGAGGCGTCGCTCAATATAGCCTTATCCAATGCCTCCTGTTCCAAGCGCTCCATCCATGCCTTCCATACCTCCAGCCAAGAGGGCAGCCAATGCTTGAATTGTTTACTCTTCAGGCTTTTGGCGAGAAGCTGCACGTAAAGCGGATTGCTGAATTCGCCCAGCGGCGGTGCGACAGGTGCCTTGACCCCGAAGCACTCGAAGTAGCGCATAAGCGCATCCGGCTCAAGGCCAGCGAAACCGGGATGCTCTTGCTTTACCCAGGGGACGTCTTTACCTTCAGGAATTTCAGGAAGCACATGTTTGAGGTAATCCGTGCGCACGGAAATAACCAGTGCAAGATGAGGCCGCATGGATATTTCCCTTATCATTCCGGAAAGCTCAGTTCTCCAGCGGTTGCGATTTGGTGTTTCATTCAGTGCGTCAATAACAATCAGTGCGCGCTGATTTTTGTTGGCGGCTTCGTTTTCCAGCTTGTCCAGAAGGTGCCCGGTTGTACCTTGCCACCCCAGCTTGCTGCAGATAGCTGACCAGAGATCGTCTCCTGAACCCAAGGTTTGCCCCAATACACCAACTGCTATTCCGCCAGAGCCTAGTGTGCGATTGATCTCATGCACCAGTGTATGCGTCTTGCCCTGACCGGCAGGGCCGACAAGCAGAAGAATCCGTTTGCTAGCAATCTCAGCATAGCGCTTCAGTAAGTCAGCCGCATCTCTAGCGTTAATTGCCGCCCGCTTCAGTCTATGACTTCTGTTTGCATGCTCTTCAGCTTTTTCATGGGCTATATGCTCGCGCCATGCTTTGCTCTCGATGCATTGTAGCGTTTCAATAATGAAGGAAAAGTCTGGTGTATCATGCCAACAAACGTCGTTGCGCATTCTCCCGGCAATGCGTTGCATATTTTTTTGGTCATCCGCAAACGCAGCATCCCGGTAAATCGTTTCCCATACATTCGATAAAGTCTTATCGAGCGCTGCGATGGCAGTTTTCCTTACCAGCAACCAGTCAAACACCTCGCCTATGCCGTTTTCTATGTGCGCATCGCCCGTATAGCGCGGTCCAGCATCGGCAGAAAGAATGGTAGCTTGATGCTTAAGCCAAATTTCAAAAGGTTGTAATTTGCCCGGCTGGTACTGACTCAGAAGTATACGAAGGTGCCCATCGAGTGTTGATGAGAAATCTGCTGCATCGTAATAGTTGAGTGAACCCGTCCATTGGTTACCATTCTTGAAGGGCTGTTGCTCAAAGAAGTGCTGCAACTCCTCATATTGAACAGAATCAGGACAGGGGTTTTCAGACATCTTCTTGCGATAGATATAGATGGCTGGTCTACTTGCTCCACGTCGACGAGCATTCCAAGCTCGATGAAATTCGTATTCGCTGCCGGAAAGAAAAGGCTTCCCGTCATTTTTTCTGAAAGCGTTCGTTGGCAAAGCTGTGCCAATTTTACACTGGAAAATGCCTATGAAAACTTCGCAATCCTCCGGTAATGCAAGGTGCCTATTCACAGATTCTTGTGGTGTAGCCAGCGCCTCAAGTGGAACACCTGCACCCCAATCCCATGCCACAATCTCAACTCGGGCAAATGACGATACAAGCGGGTCGATGTTCAAGTGTGATGTAATCTCGTGCACAATAGCTCGTTCTACTTCGCAATCGCTTGGAGATGATAAGAAAATCCGGAAAGTGAACATATACGTGCCATCTAGCAGCTAACGTCTTGTAGCTTATAGGATGAACAAAATCATTTCTAGTTCGTCCGTCATCCGAATCGTTATGGCCTGAACCTCACGCCGACCTTAGTGACCCGTCCGGATCAAGCGGGGACGCCCTTCTGAAACCGCTGCCGCTTCCTGTAGGAGGAGGCATCCATTCCATCTGCGATTGTTATCGGAGAGTAGAAACTCATGGGGTCGGGGCTCAATTACTGGGGCTTCACCCGTATAATGAGCAAGACGAGGAACACCAGGGCGCCATCGTCCTACCCCCTAGTATGCTCTTTACCTCCAGTGACAGGTATGAAACCAGAAGCCGACATCCATAAGGGTAGCATTTGCGCTAGCCCTCATGACGCATGTCCCCCGTCTAATCGCCCGACAGAAAGGTCTTGTTGGGAGCTGTCATTCTGAACAGTTTCGATTTCCGCTTGTTCTTCCATTTGCGAATCCGATTGTGGATCAGGTCGTTCAGCGTGGTACCGAAGCGCTTGATAAGCGGGCTGGGTGTGGTGCCTTCCACCTCTGAAGCCTTGAACCGTCCATCGACGATTGTTGAAAGCAGCACCGTGAAACGCCAAAGGTCTACGGGATCGGTGGCCGTACGCATCTGTGCGGCCCAGTGGCGAGACCACTGATGGTGTTCCATTGCATATTTGGCACCCTGATACGCCTGCTGCAGAAACCCGTGCTCATCTTTCAGCATGTCGACGGTCTCGACGGCCCAAGATTCGTCCGTTGAAAAACCTGCCACCATGACAGCGCGGGCGCGGTGCACTGGCTCCAGGCGTTGTCGACGATCAACGACGTAGTCGCGAAGGACGTCGAGGCGTTTAGCCCTGATGGCCGCCAAGACCTCCATGGCAAGGTCGTGGTCGTTGCTGATTCCGTCCAAACGACCGAAGCGCAATGCTTTCATTTCTTCGCTGTCCGCAGTATTCCATGCCGTGACAGCATCGAGACCGATCTGGTCTCGGCCGAACGTGACACGTACGAGAGGGGAACTGGTCCTCAGCCGCTCGAATAGAATCAGGCTCGCCGCGGCATTTCTATTAGAAATAGCCACGGCGACGAAAGAAGCGATGTTATGGACATTGTTAAGTTCCCTGTTGTCCATTTTCATAAATAACGCATGCCAGGAATCGATAAGTGCTGGCGCCACCTTGTCGATCTCCGCAATAAGGCCCACTGTGACAGGCGGGATGATAAGCTGCGCGCCGGCTTTGGTCAGATCGCGCTCGAATCGGTCAGCCACCTCCTGGTTCCGCTTTTGGCGCTCGTACCAGGCGTCACCGGTTTCGGCGAGCCTCTGGAACTGCGCTTGAAGAGTTCCTTCTTCCGTCGGCTTTTCCGATACCTTGAAGAACACTGACAAATACCGTCCTTCGAAGGTCTGCTCAATGTCCGGCAGATTGCCCGTGGTCTGAAATTCGGCGGCCCTGTGAATGGCCGTAGTAAGACGGTCGGCAATCGCCAGTGCGGCGCCAGACCCGAGCCGTTCGGCGAGGCTTTCATATGCGGAAAATGCGATCCGATCGAGGCACGCCTCAAGCGTGATCATTCCCTGCTCCGCAGCCAACACCAGCGCCTCTGATCCATGGAATATTTCAACCTTATTTGACATAACGTCGAGCTGCGCGGTGCTCCAGCCAGATTTCACCAATCCCGCGAGAAGGACGGGATCGGCCGTTGCATGGATAAGGGACAGCGCTGACAGGCGAACGTGTGCATCTTGCGAGCTCAGAAGGCCGGACACCAAATCCTTGGAACGCACAGTTAATGGCGTCCGCGAAAACTCTGCAAAGCAGAAGATGCGGAATTGCGCGACGGAGTTGCCTTCCTGCACCGCCTTGTCGAGCGCCTGCTCCAACTTGTTCGCGGCTACCGGCTGAAAGAGGTAGCAAAGGTCCGTGAGGATGGTCTTGTCCTTCGGATGATTGACTAGCGCATCGAACTGGGCGTCGCCGGTCATGTGGGGAAACGCCAGACTAAGGGCATATTGAGCTGCGACCCAGGCTTCATTGTTCGTATCCTCGCCTGCATCTAGTGCCGCTTGGGCAATCTCGTGCGCCTTCTCCACATAGGGTGTCGCGATGCGATCTTCCAAGCCGACGGTATGGTGTTCTAGCATCAAGATGGCTTGGCGAAAATCCTGCTGTGTCCGTGTCAATGCCTGGTCCGCCAAGGCTCTCAGGACCTCGACCGCTACCTCGGGGCGGAATCGGGCGAGCCCAGGTTGCGCATCCGTAAAAAAGTAATCATTTGGTGTGCCCCCCATAAATTTGCACAGTTCGGCAGGATCAATCACCCTATAGTTTCTGGCAGTCTTATCGATGTTCTCCGGCGCTACCGACGCGGGATCGCAGGGATCTGTGGCGCAGTAGTCCTCGATTCGCCGCCAGCCCTTTATGTGCTCACGGTCTTTCGTCAACTCTTCGGCAATCTGTGCGGCTTCCTGGGCGTCACTACTGTCGCCGGTGGCGCGTAAAACAGAGACCAACGCCCACCGGCCGGTGTTCGATATGCCGACCTGGCGAAGTTTTTTTCCTGCTTCTCGCAACGCATCCTTCGTGACAGCCCAGTCAGCCAAGTTGAAATGCAAGAGATCGTCAAAGTCGTCATGATGATTGCGATAGCCGCCGTTGAGCGATGCCGCGAAACACCAATTCCTCAAACTCTCGGCGAACGACGCGAGAGGTCGTCCAGCCAGGGCCAGGAAAGCCAGGAGATTGAGCTGGCTGTAGTCGCCGCGATCCTCGCGGACCATGCCTGCAAGGAGATCTCGTTCCGTCTGCGACAACGACGCCATAGTTTCGGAAAGCTGCTGCTCGCGCTCCACCCGCTTTTTCTCGCGTTCCGCAGCATGCTCCAGATTGTTGGGAACCAGCACCATGCGCTCCGGGGCCAGCGAATACATATTCAGCCAACGATCGATA
>JAJYPA010000012.1 GCA_021795795.1 Pseudomonadota bacterium
GTACTCGCCATTATCGGCACGATCGGTACGGCCGGCGGCACGGGCTATGCCGTCGAGTTTGCCGGGTCGGCCATCGAATCGCTGTCGATCGAAGGCCGCATGAGTGTGTGCAACATGGCGATCGAGGGCGGTGCGCGTGCGGGCATGGTCGCGGTGGATGAAAAAACGGTTGAGTACTTCCGTGGTCGTCCGTTCGCACCACAGGGCGAGATGTTTGAACAGGCGGCAGCCTACTGGCGCACACTCAAATCCGATCCCGATGCCGTGTTCGACAAAGTCGTGGTGCTGGATGCCGCCGAGATTGCGCCACAAGTCAGTTGGGGGACTTCACCGGAGATGGTCGTTCCCGTGTCGGCAACCGTGCCCGATCCGGCGAACGAAACCGATCCCGTCAAGGCGGACGGCATGCGCAAAGCCTTAGCCTATATGGGTTTGATCGCCAATACCCCGATTGAACAGATCGCCATCGATAAAGTGTTCATCGGCTCGTGCACCAATGCGCGGATCGAAGACTTGCGCGCGGCTGCGGCCGTGATCGGTGAGGGCAAGGTGGCTTCGAACGTCAAGCTCGCCATGGTCGTGCCGGGCTCCGGTCTCGTGCGGGAGCAAGCGGAAAAAGAAGGCCTGGACAAGATTTTCCTGAACGCCGGTTTTGAATGGCGGGAACCGGGCTGTTCGATGTGCTTGGCGATGAACGCCGATCGCTTGGAACCGGGTGAGCGTTGCGCGTCCACCAGCAATCGCAACTTTGAAGGCCGTCAGGGGCAGGGTGGGCGCACGCATCTGGTCAGTCCGGCGATGGCTGCTGCCGCTGCGATAGCAGGCCATTTTGTCGACGTGCGCCAGATCAACTGAGCCGTCACCCGATCAAGTCCAAAACCTGATTTAATTCAAGGAAATATCATGCAAGCTTTTACCACCCATACCGGCATCGTCGCGCCGCTCGATCGGGCGAATGTCGATACCGATGCCATCATCCCCAAACAATATTTGAAATCGGTCAAACGAACCGGTTTTGGTCCGAATGCCTTCGATGACTGGCGTTATCTTGAACCGGGCGAGCCGGGCATGGACCACAGCAAGCGAACGAAAAACCCGGATTTCATCCTGAATCAATCGCCGTATGATCAATCCACAATCCTGCTGGCGCGTAGGAACTTCGGCTGCGGTTCCTCGCGGGAGCACGCGGTGTGGGCGCTGACAGACTTCGGTTTTCGCGTCGTGATTGCGCCGTCCTTCGCCGATATCTTCTTCAACAACAGCTTCAAGACCGGCTTGTTGCCGATCGCCCTGCCAGAAGAGGTGGTTGATGAATTGTTTCGCGACGTCGCGGCCGACAAGGGCTACCAGTTGACGGTCGATTTGGAAAAACAGCAGATCATCAAGCCCGATGGTTCGGCGATCCCGTTCGAGGTCGATGCCTTCCGTCGGCATTGCCTGCTCGAAGGGCTGGATGACATCGGTTTGACCTTGCAACACGCCGACGAAATCCGCGCTTACGAGGCCCGCCGTCAGCAAACCGCGCCGTGGTTGTTTCTCGACAAACAGGCGTGATGAATCGGGCAGCTTGTGGACATCCCCGTCTGGATACCGGTCACGCTGGCCGCTGCGTTTTTTCAGGCGTGGCGCACGGCGTTACAGGCTAATCTGCGTCATGAACTGACGGCGAGTGGCGCGGCGTTTGTGCGCTATTTTTATGCTTTGCCGCTTGATGTGTTCATGCTCGTTCTGGCGCTTTGGTGGTTGTCTGGCTCAGGGTCTGTCGGGTTACCAGCACTTTCGCCCGAGTTTCTGTTGTACTGTTTGGCTGGCGGTGTGGCGCAGATTTTCGGGACGTTTTTCCTGATTTCCGCCTTCGGGCATCGCAACTATCTGGTCGGCACGGCCTACGCGAAAACCGAAGCGGTACAGTTGGTGCTTATTTCGGTGTTCTTGTTCGGTATTTCCTTACCGGAATGGGCCATGATTGGCGCGGTGACGGCGATGATCGGTGTGTTGTGGCTGGCCCTGCCAAGTGAGAGATTTACGTTTCCCGGATGGCTCAAGGTGTCCATGCAACCGGCGGCCCTGTTTGGCTTGGGCGCCGGGCTGGCATTTGCGCTGACGGCGCTGGCCTTGCGTGAAGCCAGCCTCACTTTGGATGAACAGACGCCGGTGCTGATCAAGGCACTCCTCGTCCTGCTGGTGACCAACAGTATTCAGGTGCTGGTTCAGGGCGGGTACATGCTCAAGTTTGCGCGCCGCGATTTGCAACAATGTGTGGTGGTTTGGCGTCGTGCCTTACCTGTCGGTTTGCTGTCGGCCTTGGGTTCGGCGGCTTGGTTTGCCGGTTTCGCCCTCACGCAGGTGGCTCTTGTGCGCGGTTTGGGGCAAATCGAAGTGCTGTTCACCTTGTTGTTCGGCCATTTTTATTTGAAGGAACGCTTCACCCGTAATGAAGTGTTCGCCTTGTTTTTGGTGGCGGCTGGTGTGGTGATGATCGCGCTGGCCGATATGTAGACTAATAAGAAAGATTGAGGTTGATAATGCAGAAAAGTATTTTGGTGTTGCCTGGCGACGGGATTGGTCCGGAGATTACAGAGCAGGCCGTGCGGGTGCTCAAGGCCGTCACAAAAGGTTCGGATTTGACGCTCAATTTCGTGGATGGCGTGATAGGTGGTGCGGCCTACGATGCAGCCGGTCATCCCTTCCCGGAAGAAACCAGACAAGCCGCGATGGCCGCCGATGCCGTGCTGCTCGGCGCCGTGGGTGGCCCGCAGTACGATAATCTCGATCGTCCGTTGCGTCCGGAGCGCGGACTGCTCGGTATTCGTTCAGCGATGGGGTTGTTTGCCAACCTGCGTCCGGCGATCCTGTATCCGCAACTGGCCGATAGTTCGTCCCTGAAACCTGAAGTGGTTGCCGGTCTGGACATTCTCATCGTGCGCGAATTGACCGGTGGCGTGTATTTCGGTCAGCCGCGCGGTATCCGCGAAGTAGACGGCCAGCGCGAAGGCTTCAACACCATGCATTACAACGAAGCAGAAATCGAGCGCATTGGGCGCGTCGCGTTTGAAGCGGCGATGCAGCGCAACAAGAAGGTCTGCTCCGTGGACAAGGCCAACGTGCTGGAAACCTCTGAATTGTGGCGCGAAGTCATGATTCGCGTTGCCAAGGATTACCCACAAGTTGAGCTGACCCATATGTACGTCGATAACGCCGCCATGCAGCTGGTGCGCTGGCCCAAGCAGTTTGACGTGATGGTGACCGAAAACCTGTTCGGCGATATTTTGTCCGATCAGGCCTCCATGTTGACCGGCTCGATCGGCATGTTGCCTTCGGCCTCGCTCAACGATAAAGGCCAGGGCCTGTACGAACCGAGCCATGGTTCGGCACCGGATATTGCAGGCAAGGGCATTGCCAATCCGCTGGCAACGATTCTTTCTGCCACCATGTTGCTGCGATACAGCTTCGGTCGTGGTGATCTGGCCGACAAGATCGAGACTGCGGTAAGCCGCGTGCTGGATCAAGAATTGCGCACGGCCGACATCTGCACGCCACAAGATCGCAAGGTTTCTACTGCGCAAATGGGCGATGCGGTCGTCGCTGCGTTAGACTAGTACACGTTCTGGCGTCCGCTTTTGAGGAGCGGGGCGCGAAATAAATACAAAACCGAGAGTGAATAAATTTTTATGAGTCGTGTATTTGATGTGGCAGTTGTGGGTGCAACCGGTGCCGTGGGCGAAACCATGCTGGAAATTCTTGCCGAACGGAAATTCCCGGTTGGCAAGGTATACGCCCTGGCTTCGGAGCGTTCTGTGGGTAAGCGGGTGCCTTTTGGTGACAAGATGCTGCTGGTTGAAGATCTGGCCACGTTCGATTTCTCGAAGGTGCAGATTGGCTTGTTTTCGCCTGGGGCATCCGTATCTGCCATTTATGCGCCAAAGGCGGCAGCGGCGGGCTGCGTGGTGATCGATAACACCTCGCAATTCCGTTACGACGACGATATCCCGCTTGTCGTGCCGGAAGTCAATCCCGAGGCGATTGCCCAGTACAAGAATCGCGGCATCATCGCCAACCCGAATTGCTCCACGATCCAGATGCTGGTCGCACTCAAGCCGATTTACGACGCGGTGGGCATCACCCGGCTCAACATCGCTACCTATCAGGCCGTTTCCGGCACGGGCAAGGAAGCAATCGAGGAGTTAGCTGGCCAAACGGCTGCGCTTTTGAGTGGGGATCGCAAGGAGCCGGTCGTCTATCCGAAGACCATTGCGTTCAACGTGCTGCCGCAAATCGATGTGTTCATGGATAACGGCTACACCAAGGAAGAAATGAAAATGGTGTGGGAAACCCGCAAGATCATGGGTGACGACAGCATCATGGTCAACCCGACAGCGGTACGCGTGCCCGTGTTCTATGGCCACTCAGAAGCGCTGCACATCGAAACGCGCGACAAGATCACGGCGGCGGATGCGCGTGCTCTGCTGGAGAAGGCGCCAGGCGTCAAAGTGGTCGATGAACGTAAAGACGGCGGCTGGCCAACCGCGCAATCGGATGCGGCCGGTACAGACCCTGTCTATGTCGGGCGGATCCGCGACGATATTTCCACAGAGCGCGGCTTGAACCTCTGGGTCGTGTCGGATAATGTGCGCAAGGGCGCGGCGTTGAATAGCGTGCAGATAGCGGAGTGTCTGGCTCGCGACTATCTTTGATTTGAGCCCGCTTTTGGGGCGAACGGTTAGCATGGTGTTGAAAAACACCCTGGTAAGGCAAGCCATGGATGGCTTGCAAGAAGATCAAGCACGCCAAGTGTTTGATCCTCGGAGCCCGTCGCGGGCGTGTACCGCGACGAGGCGAGTTGAAAAAGGGTAGGAAGCGCCCCTATTTCAACATCTTGTTAGGGCTGAATGATGACTAAGTTGACGCTGATTTGTGGCACAATCCAACCACGGTGGATACCGGACGTCAACCCTATCCCGGCCTGAGCGTGGAAGATTGTCGGATTGCACCGGGATCACAAGAGATCTGTTTTAGAAGGAGCTGGTAGACATGCGGAAGTTGAGTTGGATTATTGCCGGTATTCTGTGTAGTGCCCCGGTTTTTGTGCATGCAGCGGAACTGGGCGACGCTAAGATAGCCTCTCATCTGACCGAACGACTCAACGTCAAAATCCCGATTACCGGGCTCAATGGCGTTTCACTCGATCAGGTTAAGGTGTTGCTGGCACCTGAAGAATACTACCAGCAAGCGGGTTTATCTCTCGATGGGCTGGCTGGAAACATCACATTCCAACTCACTTCCGAAGGCGGGCACAATTACGTCATCGTTCGCTCCAAAAGAGCCATCTCCAACCCGATTTTGAGCCTTTTGATCCAGATCAATGCCGGTGAGGGCAGTCAGATCAAGGAATTCGACCTCCTGCTGGATCCACCGGTTTATGCCGAACGTCGCGTCACTGCCCCGCAGAATGCCATGAGCGGCAACGCCGCACCACCGGCCACATCGAGCCGGGCCACTGGGTCGGGTTCTACCTGGACACCCGTCGCCGATGTGTTGAATGTGAAGATGGGAAGCACTTACCATGTCCAAAGTGGCAATACACTTTATAGCATTGCCAAAAGTGCCGTTGCGGATAAAGAAGCACTTGTCAGACCGATGATGCAGGCGATCATCAATGCCAACCCCAATGCCTTTATCGATGGTAACGGCAATCTGATGAAAGCTGGTTCGACGCTCAAGGTTCCAGAGCGAGTCACAACCAACGCAGCAGGTGCTGCGCCAATGGATAAATCCTCGGGTGCTGAGTCGTCGGGAACAGCGAGCATTGAAGCCAAACCCAAGCTTGAACTGCTTGCCGCAGAACCTGACAAGGGAGAAGCCGCTGCCACGCCTGAGAAACCGGTAGCTCCGGCGGCACAAACAGCCGCTGGAAAATCGAGTTTTGAGCCGCTGCCGGCTATAGATACTCCGGCTGCACCAACGGCTGATGCTCTGCAGCAGAACAATGAAGCCATTGCCTCCATTGATGCGAAAAGCGAGGTGATGAGCAAGCAGATTTCAATGTTGAATGACCAGCTCAAACAGGTGCAAGGATTGGTTTCCGACCGGAATCAAAGCATCAAGCAGTTGCAGCAGAAGATCAATGAATCCAACGAGCAAACCCAGTTGCTCAAGAAGCAACTGGAAGCGCAGAACAATAATTTCTGGTTGCAATGGGCTCCTTATCTGATGGGGGGTGCTGGTCTGCTCATCATCGTCCTGTTGTTGTTGGCAATTTCACGAGGTCGTAAACGAGAAGCCGCTGAATCAGCCATTAACTCGACGATGGGGGTAATGGCTGGTGCTGCAACAATGCAACCCAAAGCCGAAGTTGAGCCGCGGGTGGTCGCAGATGTTGAGCCTATGGTGCCATCTATTCCTTCTGCTAGTTCCGCTACAGATTCGAAGTCTGTTATTGATGAAGCACGGTTACTCCTTTCCTATAACCTTAATGCTCAGGCCTACGGTTTGGTTGAAGAGGCGATCGCCCGGCAGCCGAACGAGTTGTCGCTTTATCAAGAACTCGCAAGGATGTATTCAGAAGAGAATAATACTGCTGAGTTAGAAAACGTATTGTCCCGAATCGATGAGAAATTTGGTTCCGAGCATCGTCCAAACAATAGGGAACTTGAAGTTTATTCTCCAGAGCCAGCTATGCTAGAAATGGAAAGTGAGGAAGCAGGCACCGAGTTTTCTGCGCCTGCTGAATCGGATGCTCTGGACGCCATTCCAGATAGCGCTTTTTCTTTTGATACAGGTTTGAACTTGCCGAGTGAAGAGCCAGCCGACACTTCGCTGGACTTCGATGAAACGAATCAGGCATCCACCCAGGTCGAGGCCGAGAGCGCTCTGGAAACGCTTACATTGAAGGGTGCTGGAGAGCCGGCCCCCACGCTTGAAGACATTGATCTTGAGCTTGATGATAATACGCCCGAGATCACTGAGATAGCAGAGGAAGCGTTGCCTGATCTCGAACCTGTAAATGAAACAGCGGTTCAGGATGATACCCGTTTGGGTTTGGCAGAAGCCTTCCTCGGCGTGGGTGATCAGGAAAGCTACAAGATGATTGCAGAAGAAATTGAAGCGGAAGGCAATCCCGCCATGAAAGCCGCCTTGAAGAGGATCGAACAGAAGTTCAGTTAAGGCGGGCTTCGCGATCAAAAGGGGGAGAGTCATCTCCCCTTTTTTATTGTTTTTTTTCTGAGATTTCCTGAACCCCAATTGATCTCGATTAGAGTGCTTCAGGTTGATATTTGGCTAGTTCGGGGTATCCCGTCGGGATATAGGTCTCATGCATTGTGCTTATTTTGAACGTGGAACCTGTCGTTCCTGTCGCTGGTTGGGTGATCCTTATGCCGATCAGTTGCAGCGTAAGCAGGCTAGCTGTCAATCAGCTTTTACAGGTCTGGGTGGCGTCTGGCTGCCCATTGTCCCCAGCGCCGAAACTGCTTTCCGGAACAAGGCAAAAATGGTCGTTTCCGGCCATGCATCCTCGCCTTGTCTGGGCATTCTGGATGACGCCGGTGACGGTGTCGATTTAGCGAATTGTCCGTTGTATCCAAATACAATTACCGAAGCCTTCGAGCCGCTCAAGCGGATGATCCGTCGACTGGGTATTCCGCCTTATGACGTCAAAAAGCGACAAGGTGAATTGAAATACCTGCTGATCACGGTTTCCGAGGACGACGGTTCACTGATGGTCCGGCTGGTTTTGCGTTCGGATATATGGATCGGGCGCCTGCGTGCAGACTTATCCACATTGATGGCCGATTTGCCCCACCTTGCCGTGCTTTCGGTCAATATTCAGCCCGTGCATCAGGCCATCCTTGAAGGCGAGCAGGAAGTGATTCTCACGGACCGGGAAACGCTGACAGTGCATTTGAATGGCTTGCCGTTGTACCTTCGCCCCAAGAGCTTCTTCCAGACAAACACCCGCGTGGCGGAGCGGTTATATGCCACGGCCCGTGGCTGGGTGGCCGAGGTGGCTCCTTCACATATGTGGGATTTGTTTTGCGGTGTGGGCGGCTTTGCATTGCACTGTGCCGATGTGGTTTCAGGACACGTCACGGGAATCGAGATCAGTGCGGAAGCGATTGCCAGTGCGCAGCAGTCCGCTTCGGAACTGGGTCTGCAAAACGTATCGTTTCATGCGCTCGGAGCCAACGAGTTCATTGATCAGGCGGTAAGGCTGCCCCAGATGCCGGAGTTGGTCGTGGTCAATCCGCCTCGACGGGGGCTGGGCATCGATCTATGCGCCTTTCTGGATGAATCGGTAGTGCAGACCGCCATCTACTCCAGTTGCAATCCCGAAAGTCTGGCCCGTGATCTTGCCATGATGTCTGGCTTTGAACTGGTGAAGGCGCAGGTGTTCGATCTGTTCCCGCACACGGCGCACAGTGAGGTATTGGTTCAGTTGAAACGCAAAGAGGCGTCGTAACGACTCTTTGATGAACTTGGCCTCAGCATGTGGTTTGAATACGTTTACGGCCGAATCTGTATTTTCGGCGGGTTGATGCCGTAGTGCTGGTTCGGCTGGGCCGCAGACAGCATCCTGCTGTTCGCAACAGCGCTCTGGATCGTCGCCAAACCGGGGTCAGGGTTCACTTTGAGCAAATACAACCGGTGTCCGATGGATGACAAGCCGACAATGGGCAAGCCGCCTAGTTCACGCTGGAGGTTCGTGTGGGTCTGCGCGTCTTCCGGCACGCCCGGCTTGAGCGTCAACAGGTATTCTCCCGCGACGGGCTGATTGGAAGGGTTCATGGTGTTGTGCTCAGTATGGGTGTCGGCCATGGGCTTGCCAGTCATCTGGGTGCCACCGACACCCTGACAACCAGAAAACAGCAAGGCGAGCAGAAAAGCAGAGACCAGACGGCTGCATTTCATGATGCCAACCCTCGCCTGCGCCATTGAACGGCGGCCAGAATAACGGTGAGAACCAGCAGGAACGCCCAGTTCATGCTGCCACCGCCGCCACCACCGGAAGATGGGACCGTCAACAAGAAGCTGCCCGTGGCCTGTTGGCCGTAGGTGTCGCTTACGGTCACATATACCGTAGAGTTGCCACCCATCGCCGGGAGGAGCTGGAGTGTGCAGTGCCCCGTCTGTGTACAACTGTTTTGACCGGTAATTGCGCTGTTGGGTAATACAGAAGTATTGCTACTGCTTGCCGAGACACTTAGCGCGTTCAAGCCGCTGATGGAGAATGTGACAGACAGCGGCTGACCCGCAGCACCCGTCTGGTCAGCGAGCCCTGCAACGCTTAAATGCAGATTGGCGAGCGCGCGCATGGCATTGGCAGCCTTGCCCGTTGTGGTGATGCCCGTGAGGGAAGGCACCGGTATGCCTGAGTTTTTGATTGCCCTGGCGATGTCGATATCGCTGGCGGCCGGGTCGGAGGCCATCAACAAGGCGGCAATGCCGGAGACGACGGGCGCCGCCATCGATGTGCCGTTCTCAATGCCCATCTCACGGGTGTTGGCTGCAACGGTATTGAGCTTGAAAAAAGCGATCAGCGGGCCGGTGTCGCCTGGGCTGGAGGGTGTGCTGGTCAACTGGAAGCCGATCGAACACGTTTTGCCGGCACACTGATTGATCGGGTACGCAGCCGCTGGGGAGCTGAGGGTATCGGTTTCGTGTTGGAGTTGAGTGCCACTGCCTGCAAAGGGATCCGTATTACTTCCGACGGCAATGCCAGAATTGAGATAATCACCCGAGGCCATGCGCCCTTGCAGGTAATAATTCAAAGCAATGAGTTGAGTGCCGGCTGCAAACGTAAAGTCGGTCCAGATTCGGTCGTCTGTACTTGGTACATAGCTGCTCTTGCCGTAATCAACCGGATTAACAAGTTTCGAGATACCAGATGTGGTTTTCCCATAGCCCCAGCCTGTACTGGCACCCAGGCTGGCTGTCCAGCCGCTGGAAAAATCCGTTGTCAGGGTCGGCCCTGCAAATGTGCTGAGTATGTTCGTCCCCGGCGCACCCACATCCACACTCGTGGCACCGTAATTGGAAAAGCTGGTGAGTTGGAAGGATTGGTCTAGCGCAGCCACGCAGATCAGGTTGTCTTGTGGAAAACTGCAAGGGTAAAAAGCGGTTTGATCAACGTCGAGCCCCTTTCCATTTGAGTCGCCGTTACCCGCCGCAACCACCACCAGCACGCCTTTGCTTTGGGCATAGGAGATGGCATCGGAGAATGCCTGGTCAAAACTGCCTGAACCACCCAGACTCAGGTTGATGATTCTCGCACCGTGATCGACCGCAAAATAAATACCTTGCGTGACGGTTGCGGTCGAGCCCCGGGTTGCATCCAGCGAACGTACCGCCATGATGCTGGCTTTCTGGCAGACACCGGAACCTTCAATCCCATTATTGCCCTCAGCACCGATAATGCCTGCCACATGGGTGCCATGGCGTTCATCGCCGGTTGTGGGATACGGATCGTCATCGTTTTTAACGAAATCGTAGCCATGGTGGGGGTATTGAGTCCCACCGTTCCACATGCTGTTTGCTAAATCCTGCTGGGTGTAGTTGATCCCCGTATCGACGACGGCCACAGTTACCGATGAGCAGTCTGATTGGTACTTCCATGCATTTTCAGCATCAATGTCATCACCGGGTGTGCCTGGGTTGCTGGTGGCATAGGTCGCGTCCGAGACAGTCTGCCCGGTATTTTTCAGCGCCCATTGTTGGCTGATTTGTGGATCGTTGGGTACCGCAGCGGTATGGTAGACAAAGTTCGGTTGAACTGAAATGACACCCGGCATGGCGCGGAACGTGGCCATCGCCGATGAGATCGTGTCAGTGCCGGGCGTGAGCTTGACCAAGGTCAAGCCTGTTCGGTTGATCTGTTTGACGCTGCTCGCCATGCTGTTCAGCGTGGGCGTCATGTCCTGTGCCGATAGTGTGCTACCGAATTTAACCAGAACCTCGTTGGGCACAACGGTATCGGGCTTGAATGAGCTGGCGGCAGAGGGGGCCGGGAGCACAATATTCGTTGTTGAAACGGGTAGGCCTGCCTGGGCGGGCAGGTTGATGGCCAGCGCGCACAGCAGACCAAGTGCGCATTTTGTATAGAGAGTGTGGCGTGATGTCATGAAGCTAAAGCGTCCTGTTTGTCGGTGTCTGTTTCCGTTTGTTTTTGCTTCGCCGATATTACATAGCTTCTGCCGTTTCAAAATGACAGTTTGCCGTTCTTCCGGAAAATAACGGATTAAGCGTGTCGATCGGTTGGCTGATGTTTCCCTGGATCTCAAAGACGAAGCCCCCAATGGTTAAATATTGAGGGCTTCGTTGAACTCGTAATTACTGCACGTAGTGCAGAGGATGGTTTGTATTACAACTTGTCAGCGTGCTCGGCCAGGTATTTGGCGACGCCTTCGGTGGTCGCATTCATGCCCGCGTCGCCTTTCTTCCAGCCTGCAGGGCACACCTCACCGTGGACTTCGGTGAATTGCAGTGCATCGATCAGACGCAGCATTTCATCGATGTTGCGGCCAAGTGGCAGGTCGTTGACGACCTGATGGCGAACGATGCCGTCACGATCGATCAGGAAGGAACCACGCAGGGCAACACCGCCGTCGAGTTCGACGTCGTACGCTTTTGCAATACTGTGTTTGATGTCGGCAACGAGCGTGTATTTCACCTGACCGATACCGCCTTTTTCGACGGGGGTGTTTTTCCAGGCAAGGTGGGTGAATTCCGAGTCGATGGATACACCCACCACTTCCACATTGCGCGCGGTGAATTCAGCCAAACGGTGATCGAAGGCGATCAGTTCCGACGGACATACAAAGGTGAAATCCAGCGGGTAAAAAAACAGAACGGCGTATTTACCTTTGATCAGAGAAGAAAAAGTAATTTCCTGGATTTCGTTGTTGCCCATTACAGCGGTTGCAGTGAAATCCGGGGCGGGTTTGCATACGAGAACAGCCATGAGTAGCTCCATGAAAAATCAACATCCTGATGGGGACAACCCATGTTGATGTTGTGATGTTAGAAGAAATAAAAAATATCTTGCCGGGGCAATATACCACTCGTTTATTTACCACAACTGACAGAACAATCTCAAGTCTTGCTTCCGTCCACGGAGTTTAGGGAATGTCTGCGCAAATGCAGACTTTCCCGCGCAGAGGCTCCCTAAGTCTTAATGCGTATGATTTGTCGATAATTTTGTCGACTCGATAAACGAGATCAGTTCGTGAATATGCTGTTCGATCTCATCGGTCGCGTCGTGTTCGCCAGGTAAAATCAGTAAGCGGTTGATTGCTTGATTGCCCTTCTCGAAAATCCGCTTCGCATCGGCCGGTGGAATGGTGTTGTCATCGCTGCCGTGCATGATCAAAACGGGGCAGGAAATGCTTTTGATTGTATGAATGGGCGCAATGGCATCAAACCGGTACCCGATGACCCACTGCACATAATTGAGCACGTACCAGCCCAAGGGAAAGTAAGGCAGTTTTTTGGATTCAAGCCAGCGGCGCATCATATCCTCAGGATGGGCGAATGCCGCGAGGCTGACAACACAGGCAATATCGTCTCTGCGTGAGGCGGCCAGCAGGGTGGCGGCGGCACCGACGGAATGCCCGATCAATGACACCGAGGCTAGGCTGAACTGTGCCTGCATTCGAATCCAGTTCAGAACGGCATCTATGTCTTCTGCAAAACGAGGCATGGAGGAGAAATTGTCGTTATCGCTGCTGCCGTGGCTGCGTGCATCAAAAAGCAATACGTGAAAACCAGCGGCCTGAAGCGGGCGTGCCAATGGCAGCATGAGTTCGCGATTGGCTCCCCAGCCATGCGTGATGACGACAACCTGCGGGTTGCGCTCCCTCTGCCCCGTCAACAACCAACCGTCCAATTGTCGTCCGCGTTGAGTCGGAATCTTGATTTCAGCACCAATGAGATGATGCTCGGCCAGCGACTGCACAATGGGTTCCTTCGCTGCCGTCAGGCTCTGTCGCAAACGTCTATTGAACAGGAGAAGTAGCCCACCGATCACGATGGCTATACCTGTACCTGTCAAGAGCACGTTCATAGTCGTGCCTTCGACAGGGTGACGACTACGCATGTGCCGCCATCTTTGCGGCCAAGAATGCGAATATCTCCCCCTTGAGCACGCACGGACGCGCGGGCGATGGCGAGGCCGAGACCACTGCCACCCGTATGCCTTGCACGGGAGGTTTCGAGACGCACATAGGGTTCGAATATCCGTTCCCGGTCCGCTTCGGGAATACCGGGACCTCGATCCTCAACACGAATCACCACGTCGGTAGGACGGACTTCGACCGAAAGATCGATGGGGCCATCGCTATAGCGCCGCGCATTATCCAGTACATTCTGCAAAGCCCGTTGAAGTGCCTGGGGTCTCGCCTTGACGGGTGTTTCTGCCGCGCCATGCCGCCGGATTTGCGCACCCAGCAAGGTCATGTCTTCACACAGCAAATCAAGCAGTGCGTCGAGATTGAGTGATACAAGCGGCTCTGTTGTGGTGCCGGCTCTCAAAAAAGCCAGGGTGTGGCCGATCATCTCATCCATTTCGCTGAGGTCGTTTTCTATTTTCTGTTTGAGCTCATCGTCCGCAAGTGAGGTGAGTCGCAGCCGCATTCGAGTGATCGGTAATCGCAAATCGTGCGAGACGCCCGCCAGCGCTTGCCCACGAACTTCGATCAGTCGTTGAATGTCGCGTTGCATCTGGTTGAATGCCTGTGCCGCCCGACTGACTTCTAAGGGGCCGGTTTCCGCCAGTGGTGCCTGATTCAGATTCTGAGGCAGACGGACGGCCGCTTCGACCAGCGCATCGAGTGGATGTGTGAGGCGGCGCAGAATCCAGGCCACGCCTGCGATTACAATCAGACCCAGCAGCAAAAGCCATCCCATGGTTTCAAATGGCCAGCGCATGGGCGGCGGCAGGGCATGGCGCAGAGTCAGAACGCTGCCGTCATCGAGCCGAGCCTGAATCAACAGCGCATGTTCCCAGTGACCGCGCGCCGGGGGCTGCATCTGCCAATGGCGGTCGAGTGTCCACGGTGCCTGCTGAAGCAGTATGGGCGCCGTTTCGGGTTCAAGCGTTCGCTGGGCGCGCCGATCCATGTCGTCGCCGTTAATGGCCAGAACCTGGATCGGTATCGGTTGCTCCAACGCGGCTTGCAGGCGTTGTGCAAACTGCCGTGTCATCGCATTTTCCACCGGCATTCCTGCTGCGTTGAGTGGACCCGTAGTTTGGCGCCCGGCTTGTCGCCAAGGTTGGCGAAACATCAGGTGGGTCAGTGGTGTATTCATCCAGCGGGCAAGACGGCGCCGTTCATTTGGTGCGGTATCGTTCTGAATCTGAATGATCTGGGCAATCCGCTGTACGGCGTAGTCGCCCAGCAAACGCTCACCTAGGCGGGCGCGATCGGCCACCAGTAAGCCGAGGCTCAACACGAGCGCCGCAACAATGCCCAGCGTGAGCATGAACAGTACCTGTCCGAACAGGCTGAGTGGCCAGATACACCATGCCCGGGTTCGCTTCTTGTTCACCCCGGTTGCCCGCCTTGTGGGTTTGTGAGGAGCATGTAGCCTTCGTTTCGAATGGTCTTGATAAGCGTGGGTTCGCGGGCGTCATCACTCAGTCGGCGGCGGAGGCGGCTCATCATGACATCGATCGTTCGGTCGAGCGGATCGGATTCTCTACCCGCGAGCGCGTCCATGAGTTGGTCGCGAGACAACACCGTGTTCGGGTGTTCCGCCAGTGTTTTGAGCAGGCGAAACTCTCCCGTGGACAACGGAATGACGATTTGATCTGCGCTCATCAAATGTCGGGCGGCCAGATCAAGCGTCCAACCGTTGAAGTGCAGGTGGCGGGGTGGCTGGGCATGGTTCTGCTGTTCCGAGCGACGGAAAATGCTGCGGATCCGAGCGAGCAATTCGCGCGGGTGAAATGGCTTGGGTAGATAATCATCAGCGCCCATCTCAAGACCGATGATGCGATCCATCTCATCGCCACGGGCGGTCAGCATCAGGATTGGGGTGGTCTGGCGTGCCCGGATAGTTCTGCATAGGGACAAGCCGTCCTCACCCGGCAGCATCAGGTCAAGAATGATCAGATCGACCGTCGAGTTCTCGAGTCGCGTCCATAACTCGTTCCCTTCCGCTGCCTCGAGCACGTGATAGCCTTGATCGGTCAAATATTTCCGCAACAGGCTACGCAGATCGGCATCGTCATCTACCACTAGAATTGTTTTCATGAATTTGATTCGTCTATTAATGAATAGGCGCTATCTTAGCCCAGCCATGCCGCCGGAAAGCGACATAATCTCTTTGAATTACAAAACCACTACATGCCGTTTACACGTGGGGGTGACCCTGAAATACCCGGTTTACAGTCGCAGGGTTTAATGATTCCCGTGAATCGTTGTTCCATTGACCCGAGGTAGAAGCTATGAGCCTTCAAACATCAAACGAGATTATTTCAACCCGTCGCCCGGCACTGCGCATGGCGGCCCTCGCCACAGCACTGATGACCCTTGCCGGTGGTTTCGCTACGATCAGCATGGCCGAGACGCCGGTCGGTTCTGCCGCGCCAGTCGGCCAGAAAATGGCGCCCGACTGCAATAACCCCGCGCAGAGAGAAAATATGCGCGTGCAGATGGCCGCCCGGATGAAGGAAAATCTCGATTCTATGGCCAATCGTCTGCAAATTACGGCTAGTCAGCAAGCTGTTTGGGATGAGTATAAAAAAGTGCGTATGGATATGATGCCGAAGCATTTCAAACGTCCCGGCCCCGATATGAATGCAGCCCAACTGGCAGAGTTCCGTGCGGAACGAGCCGAACTGATGGCGAAAAAGATGGCGCGTCTGAGCAAGGCGACATCCGAGCTGCGTGCGGCTCTTGCGCCGAATCAGCAGCAGGTTCTGGATGAAATGGCACGTCAACATCAGCACAAGCATTTTGGTGCTCATGGTCAAAAACCCGGTATGCAACAAGGCCCCGGTGGAGCAGGGCGCCCAATGGGCGCGCCGATCCAGCCCTGATCGATCCTCTCGATCCGGCCTTTGAAGCCAAGCAAGCATGACCCCGCTCCGGCGGGGTTTTTTTTGTTTGTTCAATTTTGCGTTTGACGAGTCAGCGTTTGCTCAACTTATCGAGCTTCCAGCTTCGGCCACAGCAAACAAGTGGCAAACCGAAGAAGATGTGTGCAATCTTGCAGATCCTGTTGCTTGCTTCTCGTCGTGCACCCGTTCGGGCGGGACAAGCGTATGTTTGAAGAGGTAAAATTGCCCCCATTAAACCTATGTCATGTGATCGATAGGGCGGAAACCGCAGCATGAATACAACACAGATTTCGGCACAAGAAACGGCAGTGAACGGACTTGCATCGCGCGGCATGATGGCCGTACTCGTGGCGCAGTTTCTTTCGGCGATGGCCGATAACCTTCTGTTCGTGGCGGCCATCGCGCTGCTTAAAACGGCGGCTCATGGCGAGGCACTCCTGCCTCTGCTGCAGGTTGTGTTTGTTGTGGCGTTCATTGTTTTGGCGCCTTATGTGGGGCCGGTGGCGGATGCCTTTCCCAAGGGGCGTGTGATGCTGTACGCCAATCTGGTCAAATTGCTGGGTGCGTTGATGATTCTGTTCGGTGCAAACTCGCTATTGGGTTATGCCATCGCAGGCATCGGTGCGGCAATTTACTCGCCCGCCAAATACGGCATTCTCACGCAACTTGTGCATCCCGATCGTCTGGTCAAGGCAAATGGTTTGCTGGAAGGTTCGACGATCGCCGCCATTTTGTTAGGGGTATTGGCGGGCGGTTGGCTCACGGATCAGTCTGTGGTGCTGGCCGTGGTTGTGTCGGCGGGTATGTATCTTCTGGCTGCGCTCGCGAATCTGGGAATCCCCAGGTTGCCCGTGATCCATCGCTTTGTTCGGCATGAGCTGGCGCATTTGCTTAAGCAGTTTATTCACAACCTGGTTGTGTTGTGGCTTATTCGCGACGTGCGCTTTGCCATCATCGGCACGAGTTTGTTCTGGGGGATGGGCGCTTCCTTGCGGCTGTTGATTTTTGCCTGGGTTCCGGTTGCATTGTCATTGCTCGACAATCAGGCGCCAGCCAACCTGATGGGGTTGGTGTCCATCGGGATCGTGGTGGGTGCCGGTCTGGCTGCCGTCAGCGTGCGTCTGGAGCAGGCCAATCGAACGATTCTGGGTGGTTTGGCGCTGGGGCCATTGATCGTGTTGCTGGCGCCCATGCACGCATTCGCTCCCACGGCTGTCATCCTAATGCTGGTGGGCGTGGCGGGTGGTTACTTTGTGGTGCCGTTGAATGCGCTCCTGCAGGAACGGGGGCATGAGACCATCGGTGCGGGTCGTACATTGGCCGTGCAGAATTTTTTCGAAAATCTGGCCATGTTGGGTATGGCCGGGTTGTATTTTCTAGCTATCGAAGCGGGAATGAACCCGGTGGCCGTAGCTTACGGGTTTGGAATAGTGGTGACGTCGGGGATGGCTGCGCTGGCCGTCTGGCGGCTTCGAGGAGGTCGTTCCTGCTGATGGGGCGCTCAACCCAGCGGGTTGATACCGGCTGCGCGGAGTAATCGTAAGGTGGCAATCAGGGGCAGGCCGAGGATTGCCGTGGGGTCGTTCGATTGCATTGACTCGAGCAGGGCGGTGCCCAGTCCCTCTGATTTCATGCTGCCCGCCGAGTTGAATGGTTGTTCCCGAGTGAGATAATGTTGAATCTCCGAATCAGAAAGGCTTCGAAGATGTGCAGTGACGGTTTCGCTGTGTTCCTGCAGACCGCCATGAGCATCGATGACAGCGACCGATACATGGAAATAAATGGCTTTGCCGGACATGAACCGTAATTGCTCGATTGCACGTGGCCTATCGTGTGGTTTGCCCATGATGCGCTCATCGCAGGATACCAGTTGATCTGACCCGATGACGACCGAACCGGGGTGGCGTTCGGCAACCGTGCGTGCTTTTCCCCGTGCCAGACGACGGCAGGCTGCTTCGGCCGCTTCATTCTCATGGACGCGTTCGTCGATGTCGGGTGCGTCGATTTGATAGGGCATCCCGATGCGATCAAGCAAGGCGCGACGGGTGATGGAGGATGAAGCGAGCACAAGAGAAGGATTATTTTGCATATACATTTTGCGTGCCAAGCAATAAATCGCTAATATTATACGATTCTGGTCTGGCTAATGCCGAGTGTGCGGTCATATTTTTGGCTCGCGCCAAAGTTAATTGCTTCTGGTCAATTAGCCTTGGTTAATTAGCCTGGGTTGATAGACCTGGGTTGATTTGGGGCCGGGCCATATAAACAGGTATTCGGCATGAGTTTAGACAACGGATCGCATCCTGCGGTCGGCCAATCTGGCAGCGGGGCGGGCGGGCAGCTTCAATCCGCAGCAAGTTTGCCGCGCTTGATGGTGCGCATGGCTTGCGATAGTGAGCGAGCGTTTTCTGCATCTGTTCTTTTGGCCGAGTTGCCGCGGTTGGCGCCTTTTGTACCGCGTGAAGCTCCGGAGACGTCGCTTGATTTCGATCTGCGGTTTTTTCGGGATGAAGGCCGGGCAATGCTTGCGCAGCTGGACGTGCATACCACGGTTCAGATTGATTGTGCCCGGTGCCTTCAACCCATGAGCCAGCCCTTGACGGGTTCGTCATTGTTGCAGTTTGTCTACAATGACGACCAGGCGGAACAGGTGGGTGATGCTCGCGAACCCGTTCTGGTTGATGCTGAAGGCGGGGTGAGTATTTCGGACTTGCTCGAAGAGGAAGTGCTGATGGCTATCCCTGTGGTGGTTATGCACGAGCATCAGTGCCAACCCATTTGGCGAGAAGAAGCCGAGGATGAGGTCGTCGCCCCCATGGTTGAGCGACCGAAGCGGCTTAATCCCTTTGCTGGATTAGCCGAACAGTGGAACGCGCCGGGGTCGAAAGGGTCAGGCAAAAAGGGTGAAGATCAATAGATTTAGCCGCAACCGTGCATTGGTCATGGTCGCGGAGTTTTAGTTTGGCGTTTTGGTGAGAAACGCGATTTTTAGTGTCAGGAGTTGAGAAATGGCTGTTCAGCAAAATAAAAAGAGCCGTGCGCGTCGCGATTCACGTCGTACCCACGATGCCCTCGTTAAACCCACTCTGTCAGTGGACGCGACCAGTGGTGAAACCCATCGCCGTCACCAAGTGACTGCGGACGGTTTCTACCGTGGCAAGCGTGTGATTGCCGAAAAAGCGACCGCCGAAGCTTAATCGACCCAAGTGGCGGTGCGGAATGATCCCAACCTTGCGTGCCCTGGTGCGCAAGGTTTTTGTTTTGCCCGGCATTTTTGAGTGATGCGTGCGATCAACCTGATGTGAATTCGTTCGCATCGGATTGGTCTTGGGTTTGTTTTTTGAGTCAAGATTTGGTGAGGCTGAATATTTTTCATGAAGGTAAAAATTGCGATTGATGTGATGGGCGGCGATCACGGCCCCGTCGTTACGCTGGCGGCAGCGGCGCAATTCCTCAAGACACATCCCAACGTCACCGTGCTGTTGGTCGGGGATGAGACGCTGTTACGTGCCCAGATGAGCGCTCATGGGCTGGTCGAAGGCGAAAAGGTGGAAATTGTCCACGCGCCGGAAGTCGTTGAGATGGCGGAATCGCCCGCTGTGGCATTGCGTACAAAGAAAAAATCATCCATGCGAATTGCGATCGACTGCGTGCGCAATGGATCGGCCCAGGCGGCCGTGAGCGCGGGCAATACCGGCGCGCTGATGGCTACGGCTAAATTCGTCCTCAAGACCCTGCCCGGTATCGAGCGTCCGGCCATCTGCACGGCTTTGCCGAGTCGCAAGGGCGGGCATACCCATGTGCTGGATCTGGGAGCGAATGTCGAATGTAATGCCGACCATCTGTTCCAGTTTGCCGTAATGGGTTCGGTGCTGGTGGAAGCTTATGACGATAATCCCGCTCCCAGAGTCGGCCTGCTCAATGTCGGTGCCGAGTCCATCAAGGGCAACGATACCGTCAAGGCCGCCTCGGCACTGCTGGAAAACGGGCCGATCAACTATATCGGGTTTGTCGAAGGGGACGACATCTATAAAGGTGATGTGGACGTCGTGGTTTGCGATGGTTTCGTGGGCAATGTCGCCCTCAAGACCAGTGAAGGACTGGCCAAGATGATCACCCAGTTTCTGCGCGAAGAGTTCGGTCGTAGTCTAATGTCCAAGCTGGCCGCAGCATTTGCACTACCCGTACTCAAACGTTTGAAGAACAGACTCGATCCCGGCCGCTACAATGGCGCCAGTTTTCTGGGGCTGCAGGGTATTGTGATCAAAAGTCATGGCGGCGCCGATGTGGCGGCGTTCTCCAGTGCACTGGGCGTGGCGCTGCGCGAGATCGAAAAAGACGTACCGCGCCGCATCGACCAGCGGCTGGGTCAGTTATTGAATGAAAAGGAAACAGCATGATTCATGCACGTATCACCGGTACCGGGAGTTACCTTCCTGAACGGATCCTGACAAATCAGGATCTGGAAAAGATGGTGGAAACCTCGGATACCTGGATTCGGGAACGGACGGGTATTGAGCAACGTCATATCGCCGAGAAAGGACAACTCACTTCTGATCTGGCCGAACCGGCGGCGCGCCGTGCTTTGGAAGCAGCCGGCAGAACCCCGTCGGATGTCGACCTACTGATCGTGGCGACCACGACGCCTGATCGTGTGTTTCCTTCAACAGCCTGCCTGCTGCAGCAAAAGCTGGGCATCCACGGCTCGCCTGCCTTCGATATTCAGGCGGTCTGCACGGGCTTCGTTTATGCGTTGAGCGTGGCAGAGAAATTCATCAATACTGGCGCGGCCCATTGCGCGCTGGTCATCGGGGCGGAAACCCTGTCTCGAATCGTCAACTGGCAGGATCGCGGTACTTGCGTGCTGTTTGCCGATGGTGCCGGTGCGGTCGTGCTCGAAGCCAGCGAAGAACCCGGAATCATCAGTACCCACATTCATGCGGATGGGGCTTATGAATCGCTTCTGACAACCGTCAAGCCGGGGCCGGATGTTGACCCACAGATGCTGGCCGACGGCACGGCGTTCATTGAAATGCGTGGCAACGAGGTGTTCAAGATCGCAGTGAATACGCTCGGTCGTATCGTCGATGAGACCTTGGATGCTGCCGGGATGACCAATGCCGACATCGATTGGCTGGTTCCTCATCAGGCCAACATCCGAATCATCCAGGCGACGGCACGCAAGCTCGATTTGCCGATGGAGCGCGTGGTGGTCACGGTCAACAAACACGGTAATACCTCGGCAGCTTCGGTGCCTCTGGCACTGGATACCGCCGTGCGCGATGGGCGCATCAAGCGGGGCGATATCATTCTGCTCGAAGCATTTGGTGGCGGGTTTACCTGGGGTTCGGCGCTGATCCGATTTTAAGTTCATCCGAGAGGTTCAACGATGGCACTGGAAATCGAACGCAAGTTTTTGCTCAAGGATGACACCTGGCGTGCGGCGGCGACATCCAGTCGTCGTTTGAGTCAAGGTTATTTGACCACCCTGACCGATGGCGCCAAGGCGTCGGTGCGAGTGCGAATTGGCGGCGATCAGGCTTATCTCAATATCAAGAGCATGAGATTGGGCATGTCGCGCGACGAGTTCGAGTATCCGATTCCTAATGAGGATGCCGAGCATATGTTGGCCTATTTGTGTTCGGGTGCCGTGATTGAGAAAATCCGCCATCACGTGCATTTTGCCGGCCTGCTCTGGGAAATCGATGAGTTTCTCGGAGCCAATCAGGGCCTTGTGGTGGCTGAAGTGGAACTGAACTCTGTGGATCAGACGTTCCATAGGCCCGATTGGGTCGGGGAAGAAGTGACCGAAGACCCTCGTTACTATAATGTGTCGCTGGTTCGGAATCCCTTTGCACAATGGTGATTACGCAAGGGTGTTCGGGAGCTACTAAATCCATGTGTTATGTATCGGCATCGCGATCGGGAGTGGAAACATGATTCGTGTGATGCTCGTAGATGATCACACCATGGTGCGCAAGGCGCTGGCTCATTTGATTGGGAGCGAGCAGGGCATTGCTGTGACATCTGAAGCGGATAGTGGCGAAGCGGCGTTGGCGCTGCTTAAAACCGAATCTGTCGATGTCGTGCTTTGTGACATACACATGCCCGGCATGGGCGGGTTGGAAGCCATCCGGCGGATACAGGCCCGCTATCCCGAGATCGGTTTGATTGCGGTAACGGCGGAAGCGGATGCGGCCTTGGCGCGCTCGGTTCTGGAGGCTGGTGTACATGGTTATGTGACGAAAGACGCGCCGCCGCAGGAGCTGATCACCGCCATCGAAAACGCCAGTCATAAAATCCGTTTCATCTCATCGCGCATCGCGCAGGAAATCGCCCTGCAATCCATGCGCAAAACCTCAGACCCCTTCGAAACCCTTTCGGGACGGGAACAGCAGGTGCTGATGATGATTTTGGAAGGAAAATCCAATCAGTTCATCTCCGATGCGCTGTGCGTGAGCCCCAAGACAGTCAGTACCTACAAAGTGCGCTTGCAGGAGAAACTCGGCGTCAACAACGACATCGAGTTATTGCGCTTGGCCGTGAAATCCGGGCGGGTCGTGATCAACGAATGATCGACCAGCCTGCCGCCCAGCCTGTTTCCCCGCCCGACGCAGAGGCGTCATCGGTTTTCGATGCGGCGAGTTTTTTGAAATCGGTGACCGAACGCCCCGGTATCTACCGGATGTACGGTGATGATGATGTGATTCTCTATATCGGCAAGGCGCGGAATCTCAAGGCGCGCCTGTCGAGCTACTTTCGTGGTCAGCAGGCCATTAAAACGCAGGCTTTGGTGCGCCAGATCGTCCAGATCGAAATCACTGCCACCCAGACCGAAGCCGAAGCGCTGTTGCTGGAAAGCAATCTCATCAAGGCCCATCGCCCCCGATACAACATTCTGCTGCGCGACGACAAAAGCTACCCCTGGATTTATGTTTCCACCGATCAGGAATATCCGCGGCTCGCCTACCACCGGGGAGCCCGCAAGCGGCAGGGGCGCTATTTCGGGCCGTACAGTGCGCCCAGTGCGGTGCGTGAGACGCTGAATCTGCTCGAAAAGGTTTTCAAGGTGCGTCAATGTGAAGACAGCGTGTTTCGCAATCGCAGTCGCCCTTGCCTGCAATATCAGATCGGGCGGTGCAAGGCGCCATGTGTCGGCTATATCAGCCCGGAGGCTTATCGGCAGGACGTCGACGATACCATGGCCTTCCTGAGCGGTCGCAGCCAGATCCTGACCGAACAACTGGCCGAACGCATGGAGCAGGCCGCCGCCGCGCTCGACTTCGAACAGGCAGCGCAATTGCGCGACCAGATCAGCCAGCTTCGTGTGGTAGCCCAACAGCAATCGATCACGGGCGTGAATGGTGATGCTGACGTGATTGCCCTGATCACGCTGATGAACCTGACGGTCGTGGCGGTATCGACCATTCGCGATGGCCGCCACCTTGGTACGCGCAGCTATTTCCCCCAAGTCCCGGCGGATACGGAACCGGCGGAAACCATGGCCGGTTTCATCAGCCAGTATTACGCCGAACGCGAGGCACCCGCGCGCGTTTTATGTTTCCCCCTGCCGCAGGATGTCGCGTTCTTGTCCGATGGCCTGTCCAATGCCGTGGGTGCGCAAACCGGGCGCCGCGTCAGCTTCACAACGCCGCAGCGCGGCAAGGCCCGGGAGTGGCTGGATCAAACGGCAGAAAATGCAAGTCTGGCAGCCCAAGAGCGCCTGGCCAGCCGTATTGGCCTTGAGACACGGTTCGCCGCCTTGCGCACTGTGACGGGGTTGAGCCAGATTCAACGCATTGAATGCTTTGATATTTCCCACACACAAGGGGAATTAACCGTGGCGTCTTGTGTGGTTTTCGGGGTGGAAGGCGCGCAGAAAGATCAGTATCGTCGCTACTCGATCGAGGGCATTACGCCCGGCGACGACTATGCCGCCATGCATCAGGCGCTGACGCGCCGGTTCGCTCGTGCTCAGCGCGAGGGCGGTATCCTGCCGGATGTTCTGCTGATCGATGGGGGAGCCGGGCAGGTGGCGCAGGCACAGGATGTGCTCACAGAACTGGGCATCGATTCGGTTTACATCCTCGGTGTGGCCAAAGGGGTTGAACGCCGCGCGGGTGAGGAACGACTGATCCGACCCAAGACATCGACCGGGCAGGGTGGTGAGGAAACACGGCTCGACCCGCACGATCCGGCGCTGCACCTGATTCAGCAGGTGCGCGATGAAGCGCATCGATTCGCCATTACCGGCCATCGGGCACGGCGCCAGAAAGCACGCACTCAATCGGATCTGGAAAAGATTCCCGGCGTGGGTGCGAAGCGTCGGCAGGCTCTGCTCAAGCACTTCGGTGGCATGCGCGGTTTGCGCAACGCCAGCGCTGCGGAGTTGGCCAAGGTGCCGGGTATTTCGGTGTCTTTGGCCGATGGCATTCATGCCTGGTTGCACGAAGGTGCCACATCAGAAAGCGAAACATAAATGTGCTGGCGGATCATGGCGCCGAAGAACGAAACAGGAGAGGTCATGCGATTCATTTTTGAAGGACGACGATTGGTGATGCTGGGCCTGATGCTGGCGGCGCTTATCGGCTTCATGAAGGCGGCCTTGGCCGCACCCGCACAGGTGACAGGTGCGGGTGCGCAATCCAAGGCGCAGCAGGTCAATGCGGCTCCCGATTACGCGGCCCTTGCAGCCTTGCTGGAAGATCCCAAATCCAGAGCGGTTCTGATCAAGGAGTTGCAACGACTTGCGGCCGAGTCTCCTGGTGGGGGTGCTGGCGGAGCTTCAGGCGAAACAGCACAAAAATCTCATGCCGGGTTCGCGCTGGCCAGTGACATGGCGGTCGATACCCTGGGTGTGTTTCATGCCATTCACCAAGGGGCAATCAAGGCATGGATACAACTGAATCATTTGCTTCACATGGACCCTGCCTCCTGGGACTGGTTACGGATGGGAGACCAAGCCTGGCGTCTTGCGGTATTGTTCCTGTTCGCCTACGGTTCGTGGCTGATGTATGGCCGATTAATCCGGCCGGTGCTCTCGCGTTTGGACCGCTGGGCGGCCGTGGCCAGCCCGCGGCAGCATCTGCTGCGGCTTTCCTTATCCCTGAGCCTGATTGGTGGCATCGGCTTGCTGGTTCTGGGCCTGATCTTTTT
Source organism: Pseudomonadota bacterium (assembly GCA_021795795.1). The sequence continues at coordinate 25,214 of JAJYPA010000012.1, forward strand.
TATGGGGAATTTCCTGTCTGCGACCCTGGCGGGGGATAGCGAGGATTTCTTGTGGCAACAAACCTTATTCCTCAATGCATTCATCAGCCTTGAGTTTGTCCGGCTGATCATCGCACTGGTGCTGACGCCTTCATACGACAACTTGGGCTTGTTCCCTATCAAATCAGATCAGGCACGCTTCTGGATGCGGCGCAGTTCGCGCTTGATTCGTTTTCTCGGTTACGGCTTGATGTGGCTGGTGCCCGTCGTGAGGCGTGCTTGGGGAGGCGACACGGCGCAGTTCGTGGTTTGGGCGCTGGCCTTGGCTGGTTTGATCTATGCGCTCCACACAGTGTTCTGTCAGCGTCGAGCCCTGCGTGCAGCCCTGTTGACAATAGCCCAGAGGCACCCCATTGGGATGGTTTCCTGGCTGTTGAGCGCCCTGGCACATAGCTGGCACCTGCTTGCCACTTTATATATCTGCATGGTATTTCTGGTTGGATTGACGCGTCCGACCGATGCCCTGCCCTTTATCGCTCGCGCGACAGGCTATACCGCACTGGTGATTATCGGCGCTCTACTGCTTTCCGGGATCGTGGTGCAGCTGCTCGGCGGTGAGGTGCGGCTCAAGGACAGGCATCGCAAGAAGGTTCCGTTACTCGAACGGCGCCTCAATATCTATCTGCCTTGGCTGGTTCGAGCCATCCGGTTGGTCATTCTGTTGATGACCATCGCTCTGATACTCTCGGTATGGCATGTCACGAACATATTCAACTGGTTGGGAACAAATCCTGGACAACAGTTCCTCAGCACGGTTTTCGATGTGGCTTTCATTCTGCTCGGTACCTTGCTCGCATGGTTGGTGACGGCCAGTCTGATCGAAATCAAGCTCAATGGTGTGAGCGACCACATGCCATCTGCCCGGATGCAGACCCTGCTCGCCCTGTTCCGCAATGTGGTAGCCATCGCCCTGTTGACCATGGCTGTCATGATGGTGCTGTCGGAATTGGGTGTGAACATCGGCCCCTTACTGGCGGGCGCGGGTGTCTTGGGTCTCGCCATCGGTTTTGGTGCCCAGAAACTGGTGCAGGATGTCATCACGGGCGTATTCATCCAGCTCGAAAACGCCATCAATACCGGCGATACGATTACCGTCGGCGGAATTACCGGAACGGCCGAGCGGTTGTCGATCCGCTCGGTCGGTCTGCGTGATCTTAATGGCACCTACCACATCGTGCCGTTCTCGGCCGTGGAGGTGGTTTCCAACTACATGCGGGGCTACGCCTATCACAAGGCAGAATATGGCATTGCCTATCGTGAAAATATCGACGATGCCATCGCACATCTGGAAGCGGCATTTGATGAGCTCAAGTCGGACCCCGCGATGCTGGGCAAAATTCTTGAGCCGATACGCATTCCGGGTGTCACGGAACTGGGCGCCAGTTCGGTGAATATCCGCGTTCAGATCAAAACAGCTCCGGGCGAACAATGGGCTGTTGGTAGAGCATATAACCGCCTCGTCAAAATGCATTTTGATGCGGCGGGCATTGAAATTCCCTTTCCGCACACCACCATTTACTTCGGTGAAGATAAATCGGGCAAAGCACCGCCGGTCTATGTCCAGAATTTGGGCTGCAAGCCGGAGGCGGCAGGCTGATCTCGTCTGTGATTACGATCCTGTCACCTCAAAAGCCAGATCAACGTTTTCTTCTCCATAGGACATGACCCAGCAGGATCAGGGGGAGCAGACCGCCGAACGCAGCATGCGCGGTGGCAATCCATGTGAGACTGTTTTCATGGCTGACGTAGAGCAGGAGCGGGGCCGTGATCGTGAGTATCCCAACGGTCAGCAGCAATCCGGTGCCGGAGATATGACGCTCTTGCCTCAGCCATCCGGCGCGTGCGTGCACCGTCCAAACCGCACCGATCAACGCCAGCACCAGAAAACCACTGAATACATGGCTTGCGGTAAGCACGATGCGGGTCAAGCCGGAGGGCTTCCAGGGAAAGTCCCACCAATCCCATTGAAAGACCAGCAACAACGGCACCAGTGCCAGTCCGGTTGCGAGCACCAGGGCCAGGCCAGCCATCAGTAAGGGCGCAAACGGGGCCGGGTAGCCTTGTTGTTTGAATTTAGGCAGCATGACTCAGATATCGTCCAAAAGGATGGGTTGGCGCGGGGCGATCGGTTCGAGCAGCTGACCGCCGAGCCGCCGGATAACTTCGGGCGCCTCGTCGTTTGCGGTGGCAGCGGCGACTTTGGTCAACGCATCCGCCAGCCAGGCATATCGGGCGATCACAGTCCATTGCCCGTAGCGAACGGGCTCGCTTCCCGCGATCAATTGAGCGGGAAAGTCCTGTGCGTTTCGGCCCGCTGCTGAAGTGGCGCAGGCACCGTTCGTCAGTTGACCCAAGGCGATGCAACCGGCGTTCGAGTCAAGTCGAATCACCCGGGGTGTGCCGAAGCAGCGCCAGTCGCCGCCGGCATTGACAACGGCATCCGTCACGCCACAGGCTCTCAAGCGAGCAATGGCGCGGTCAACCGCCCAGCCCTTGGCAATGCCATCGAGCGTAATCAGCACGGGGCGAAGGCGTTGCAGGCGCGTGCCCTCAAGCCGGATGTCGTCGGCGTGGCCCGTTGGTATGAACGGTGTCGCCGGATCAGGGAGTCGTCCGCGCGCAACCAGTTCACCGCCTACGGTGGGATTGAATCGATGCGCGCTGGTTTGCGCCAATCGCAACGCCAGACGCAGCACGTGGGCAGTCCAGGGATGAATCTCAATCGCACCGTGACTGCGGTTGATTCGACCGATATCACTCTCAGGCCGATGAAAACTCATCAATTGTTCCACGTGCTCGATGTCGGCGAACGCCCGATCAATGGCCGCTGTGAGCTGATCCGGTGGTCGGCCCGCTGCCGAAATCTCGACAAAGGTACCCAGAGCCGGGCGCATGCGTTGAATCGGTGGTGTGCCGCTCGGACTCATTTTGGCTTCGATCTCGAATCAGGTGTGGTCAGCGCCACTTGTTGCAACGCCAACAGACGCTTGACCCCATTGGTGACATTGCGGCAGGAGAGCGTCGCGCCGCTGATGTTGCGAATATCCTCGCCGAGTTTGAAGCCACTTTGGGTGGTCCGCCCCAGAAACTGACCGCGCCAGTCGGCCTGCCGGACTTGATCACCGTAGGTTTCGAGGTATTCCATGATCTCGATACCCAAAACACGGCCTTCCGGCGAGAGCGCGACGGCATAACGAATGAATTCGTGTTTACCGATCACACGATCCTCGATATACCAACCCTGAAATGCGCCATCTTTTTCTGCGCGCCAGACGGGTTGCTCCTTCCAGCGCTGGCGCACATCGCTCAGTTCTTCTATCTGCGATCGTTGATCGCTGCTGAGTTTGACCGGTGTTGCAAGAAATTGAGTTGCCGAAGGGAACAATGCCTTTTGTGCCTGTTCGGTTGTGAAGTATTGATTGGCTTGAACCGCGGACACCATGAACGGCGCCAGCGCGATGATGGGGGCATAGCGCATGGTAAACCTCAGAAGTTGTAACCCACTTTCAGGCGGAGTTCGTTACGTTCGTGATCGGCTAAGTGCAAATCGGTCCGGTTCTGCGCACCAGATTCCTCACTGGAACCGGCGAACTGATGCGCCCATGTAAGGGTGGCCCACCAGCGCTTCCCGCCGTAATGAATGCTGGGTCCGGCGAAGAAATCCCAGTGATCGAACTCCCAGCCGCCACTGCCCGGTTCTGCCGGATCGGCTGCGGCATTGAGCATTTCCATATCCACCCAACCCTCCGCACCGATGTACCAGTTCGGTATAAAACGATAGGAGATACCTGAGCGCAGCCTGGGCGCGATGGCACTCTCAACGGCGCCGGATTCATTATCCTTCGCTGTTTCGGCCTCGAATTCGATATTGGTCAGCCACTGAAACTGACCATCGAGATAGGGTTTTTGGAAAATGACCTTGGTCTCCAGCTCCCAGCCACGAATGGCCGCACCGGTGATGCTGTCGACCGTGTCATAGGTGAGCTCACCATATAAGGCCACACCAAGATCATCCTTGTAGGGCGACAAGATATTCTTTTTGAGCTCGACGGAGAAACCGCTGAATTTGGTTTGGCTTAATGAACCATCTATTTCTCCAGGTACCGGACTGCCACTGTATTTATGCCGATAGCCATTGAGATAAATTGAACCGGACAGGGTGTCCGTGAGGCCACGTTCGTACTCCAGCCGGAAATAGTCGGCGGTATAGCTGCCTTGGCGTTTGCCTGAGTGAATCGTGTTCCACAGATACAGTTCGTTGCCTCCCTTTGGTGTCGTCTCGGCCCCGGTGGTGTACCCCAGAAGGTTCTCATCCGCCTCGGCGCGATCAATGAAAGGTGGTGCGAAAGCACCCGTTAGGCTCAGAGCAACCACACCGGCCAGTGAAGAACGTTTTGCTGCAAAAATCATATCAGTTTCCTCAATAGGTATCCAAAGGCAAACGCGAACCGTTCGCATTATGATTAGATTTGAATTGAAGTCAACACGCGATCCTGTTTTTTTGGTTAGGTATGAAAGCCAGGAGCCTGTCGGATATAGTGGAACCCGAATTTGAGACAGTAGATTAAGCTGTTATCCGAAGCGAAAAGGAAGCGGGCGATGGGTGGAATGAAACGAAATGTATTTGGGGCGAAATTCAAGGCGAATGAACTTGTTGGTTTGTGGGCATAAGTGTTTTCAAACTGGCCTGGCGGTGATCATTGTGATAGTTCCTTATGTTGTAGAGCCTGACTTAATGGCATTGGGGCAGGGGGAGGGTTTACCGGTTTGTAACCGGTGCTTTAAGGAATCTCTGCACGAATCCATCCATGGCTTCATGCAGACACGGGCTTGCGCCAGCTTCGCGTTCACAAGCCGGTGGGCTTACGCCAGCTACGCGTTCACGCCCGTCTTGTGCTTTGCATATCAATGATTTGCGTCATTCAGTGGCAGGGCATCCATGCCCTGCACGGGAATGTCTGCATTTGTGCAGACCTTCCCTAAGAATTCTTGGCATTCGTGCTCCCTTATATCCACTTCATCAAACCCAACTCATACGGGTGAAGTTGGGCGCTGTGATTGGGAACGAGCCGAAATCTGAATTTTTGTAAACCGACGAGTTGAATATTCAGTATGAAGCTGTATACCTGCGTCCCGGCCGGGGTGGTGGGTTCGGTGCCTGTTAAGGTGGCGGTTGTACTGAACCGCTCGACAGTTGTCCAGTCTCCGCTCGGCGTATCCTGTCCGAACAGGCACTCAACGGCAATGTCCTGTGGATTCAGGCCATTGAGTGTGACCGCAACGTTCAGGGTGAGCGTGTCGCCGCTATGTATTTGTGCAGGAACATCAGAAACCAATGCTCCCGTCACGTCTGGCCATGCGGCACGAACACGGCGTTTGAAGTCTTCGAGGGAGAGTGCTTCGGCACCATTATTTTGTCTCAAGCGACGCCCGTAAACCGTTGCGGGTAAATAATGCTGGGTAAGATAATCACAAACCATACGGGCGGAGTTGAATTGCGGCAGGATCGTGCGGATGGCCATCTTGGCGTATTTGATCCACTCGTTTGGCATGCCATTGTGGTCACGTCGATAAAACAGCGGCTTGACCTCACTTTCCAGCAGCGTCAGCAAATCGCTGGCTTCTTCCGTGTCGCAATAGTCATGGTTGAAGCTGCGGTTATAGGGTTTGATGGACCAGCCATTCGCAATTTGTCCTTCCTTTTTGTAACCCTCTCCCCACCAGCCATCGGCCACAGACAGGTTCAATATACCGTTCAAACCCGCCTTCTGCCCCGAAGTACCCGATGCTTCAAGAGGATATTCGGGATTGTTCAGCCATACATCGCAGCCGGTGACCAGTTTCCGCGCGAGTGCCATGTCGTAGCCTTCCAACAGCAAAATACGACCCTGGAATTCGGGTTCATTGGCCATTTGCCAGATTTCCCGGATCAAAGCCTTGCCCGGTTCGTCTGCTGGATGAGCTTTGCCCGCGAATACGAATACGATTGGGCGCTCTTCGTCAGCCAGCAGTTCCGCCAACCGTGCACGATCGCGGAAGAGCAGATTCGCTCGTTTATAGGTGGCAAAGCGACGGGCAAAACCGACGAGTAGAACATCGGACACCGGGCGATCCAGATACCGTAAGGTGCGTTCTGTTCGGATGTCGCTCAGACCGTCTTGCGAGAGCTGTTGGGTGAGGCGCTGACGGATTTCCCGGATCAGCTCGGCCTTGAGTGAACAACGCACCGACCAGAACCGATCTTCCGCGATGGCATCGACAAATCGCCAGAATTCCGGGTCCTGCATATTCCATCGCCAGTCTCGATGCAGGCTGCTGAATAGCTGGGAAAGTTCGCGAGCGAGAAACGTGTCGACATGAACACCATTGGTAACATGCGAGACTGGGTTTTCACTGGCCGGTACTTCAGGCCAGAAATCACGGCTCATTTCTGCCGCGACTCGACCGTGAATGGCTGAAACCCCATTGTGCTGACGCGAGCCATGCAGTGCCAATGCGGTCATGTTGAAACCCGGTTCCTGGGGCTCATGACCCAGTGCGAGAAATGATTCCCGATCGAGGTTGATCTCCGGCCAGAATGAACTGAAATATTCTGTTATCAGTTCATCCGTGAACACATCGTGCCCAGCGGGTACGGGCGTATGCGTGGTGAACACAGTGGTTGAGGCAACCATTTCCAATGCAACCGTTTGTGTTTCGCCCGATGACACGTGTTCGCGCAGACGCTCAAGAATCTGGAATGCCGCGTGACCTTCATTAATATGCCATGCAGTGGGCGCCAACCCGAGTGCGCGCAACGCACGTACGCCGCCAATGCCCAGTACAATTTCCTGCTCGATTCGCGTACGGCGATCACCACCATACAGCCGGTAGGTGATTTGTCGGTCATCAGTCGAATTGCCGGGCAAGTCCGTATCCAGCAGAAACAAGCGGATGCGCCCGATCATGGCAAGCCAGACCTTGACTTCGATAACACGGCCAGGAAAGTTGAGGCTGATGGTTACGGCATTGCCTTTGGAGTCGGTGGCAGGTGCGATGGGTAGTGTGGTGAAATCAATGTCCTGATAGGTGGCTATCTGGTTGCCTTGGGCATCGATGGTCTGCTTGAAATAGCCTTGTCGGTACAACAAGCCGACCGCTACAAACGGGATGCCAATATCTGATGCCGCCTTGCAGTGATCACCCGCCAAAATCCCCAGCCCGCCGGAATAAATGGGCAGTGATTCGTGAAAGCCATACTCGGCACAGAAGTACGCGATCAGGTCATTGGGTTGAATGCTCTTAGCTATTGACTCAGGTATGGGCTGAGCAAGGTAGTCATCGAAATGCCGACAAGCGTCATCATAATCGGCCAGAAATACCGGATCAGCCATCGCGGCGTCCATTTTTGCCTGCGATACCCTTTTCAGAAACAGTTTCGGATTGTCATCGGTCTGCTGCCAGCACACCGGGTCAATCTGGCTGAACAGGTGCCGTATGGATCGAGTCCAGCTGTAGTAAAGATTATTGGCCAGATCATCCATACGCTTGATGCGTTCTGGCAGGCGCGGGGTGATTTCTAAGACATAAATCTGGGCGGTCATGGGTTTACGTATCCCTTGCTCGGTGATGGTTGCGAGAACAATGCCTTCGTATCAAGGTTGGCTATTAGGGTTATACCGTTTTCATTTGAAGCTGTCATGTTCATGCGAACTATTTCTGAGCACTACGATTTCTGACCTGGATTGTGGATCGGGGCTCAAGTTTCTCACCCCATTGCCGATAAGCAGTTTGCGGACGAATTGATGGCATGTGAAACCGGTACATCAAGGGTCGAAAAATTTTTTTGAAAAATTCTAAGGAACCTCTGAATAATTCAGAGGTTCCGCGCGGCACAAGGACGTGCCGCCATTTTCAATCACGTATGTGATTGAAAATGAAGCAAAGCAAAAGTCACATCTTTTGCTTTGCGTGCTCTGAGAATTCCAGGATGGAATTATTCAGAGCTTCCCTAAAGTTTTTTCCGAGGCCGCCGATAAAGCAACCACAGTCCGAATTCTTTGGCATGTTGCCAAGCAAAAACCCACGAGAGGATTAAGATCATGGCTAACGTAATCAATACCAACATTCTTTCACTGCAATCCCAAAATACCCTGCGAATGACCGAGAATACAATGCAGACTGCAATGCTGCGCTTGTCCACCGGTTTGCGTATCAATAGCGCCAAGGACGATGCGGCTGGCTTGGGGATTGCTGATCGGATGACAACCCAGATCAACGGTTCAACCGTGGCCGCGCGCAACGCGCAGGATGGTGTTTCCATGGCGCAGACCGCCGAAGGCGCAATGGGTGCGTTGACTTCTACCCTGCAACGGATGCGTGATCTGGCTGTTCAATCTGCCAATGCCACCAATAGCACGACTGGCCAGCAAAACCTGCAGACTGAATTTGGTCAACTGCAAAGTGAATTAAGCCGCATCATCAGTAACACCCAATTTAACGGCAAGAACGTGTTGGCTGGTGGCTTGAGCGGCTCTGCCAATGCCAGATATCAGGTCGGTGCTTGCTACCTGTCCCGTTGCTTCGTTGCAGCAACCGGGTCGGGGCGACAGATTTTATTTCAAGTTCTGGCTGACCCAGTCGAGAACCTGATCGGCGGGGACGCTCTTATTCTCACTTTCCCACCGCAGGCGGGTCTCAAATTCACCCGCCGCAAGGCCGCGCTCGCTCACCACGATGCGTAAGGGGATGCCGATGAGTTCCATGTCGGCAAACGCAACGCCGGGGCGCAGGCCGCGATCTTCGAGCAGCACGCTGAAGCCTTGGGCGGTGAGTTCGGCCTCCAGCCGCTCGGCTTCGGCTTGAACTGCGGGCGCGCGGTGGCCGTTGATGGGGACGATGGCGATTTCGAATGGGGCAAGGGGGACGGGCCAGACAATGCCGTTTTCATCGTGATTCTGTTCGATGGCGGCAGCCACGATGCGGGAAACACCAATGCCGTAGCAGCCCATGATGGCGGTGGCGGGTTTGCCCGCTTCGTCCAGGAATTCGCAGTGCATTTTCTCGCTGTAGGTGGTGCCCAACTGGAATACATGACCGACTTCGATGCCTCGGGCGATGGCAAGAACGCTCTGACCATCGGGTGCCGGATCGCCTTCGACGGCATTGCGCAGATCAGCGGTTTGTGGCTCGGGCAGGTCGCGTCCCCAGTTTACGCCGGTCAGATGCCAGCCATCTTCGTTGGCGCCGCAGACAAAATCCGCGCAGTCAGCCGCCGCAAAGTCGGCGATGACGGGCATTTTCAAATCGATCGGGCCGATGGAACCGACGTTCGCCCCCGTGTGTGTGAACGCTTCCGCTGGCGGGATGAACTCAAACGGATCGGCGATCAGCGGATGCTTGGCTGCCTTGATGTCGTTCAATTCGTGGTCGCCGCGCAGTACAACGGCTACGACAGGCGTTTCTCGCCCACGCACAAGCAAGGTTTTGAGAATCCGGTTGCTGGGCACGCCCAAGAAGGAGGCCACTTCGTCGATGGTTTTGGCGCCGGGTGTGGCGACACGCGTCAAACTGGCTGTAGCCAGGGCACGGCCCGATTTTGCGGGGAAGGTGGGCGCCATTTCGATGTTGGCGGCGTAATCGCCATTGACCGCATAGGCAATGGCATCTTCGCCCGAATCGGCCAGAACGTGAAACTCTTGGGAGCCTTTGCCGCCAATCGAGCCGGTATCGGCTTCCACCGCGCGGAATTTCAAACCCAGGCGGGTGAAAATGCGTGAGTAGGCGTCATACATGGCCTGGTAGGTGACACGCAGTGATGCCACATCGGCATGAAACGAGTAGGCATCCTTCATGATGAATTCGCGGGCACGCATGACACCGAAGCGCGGACGAATCTCATCGCGGAATTTGGTTTGAATCTGGTAGTAGCAGATCGGAAGCTGACGGTAGCTTTTGAGCTCTCGACGGGCGTAGTCGGTGATGACCTCTTCATGCGTGGGGCCAACGCAGAACTCGCGATCATGGCGATCTTTGACGCGCAGCAATTCCGGTCCGTATTTCTGCCAGCGGCCGGATTCCTGCCACAGCTCGGCAGGTTGAATGGCGGGCATCAGCAGTTCCAGCGCGCCAATGCGCTCCATTTCCTCGCGAACGACCGCTTCCACTTTGCGCAAGACACGCAGCCCAAGCGGGCTCCAAGTGTATAGCCCCGAGGACAGTCGTCGGATCATGCCAGAGCGCAGCATCAATTGATGGCTGACGATCTCGGCTTCGGTCGGGGTTTCTTTCAGGGTGTTTAGCGGGAATTGCGAACTGCGCATGTGGGCTTGGTCTCAAAAGGTTCGGGGGCGTGCCGCTTGTGCCTATCGGGTGCGAGAGACTTCGGCGTTATGTAGGTTGTAAACGGAGTATTTTGACATGATTTGGCGAATATTGCCGAGCGTGTTCGCGTGTGGAGATCACGCCCGTCCGGTGGCTAATAGGCCCAAGCCGGTGCGCTCATGGGCTCATGCCATTTATCCCTGTTTTTGAGCGGCTGTGAGAACGGAAGGGGAGCGGCCCGGAAGAGCCAGCCTGGTATTACTGGACACAGGCCTTGTTGGCCACATCCTGCGCCTGCTTCAGGCGGCCAGCAATTTCTTCTGAAGTCAGTGGGCGGTACTTGCCGTCGGCATCCTGAGTCATCAGTTGGTTTTGCGTATTCTGCAGCATCTTGATCTGGGCTTTGGCCGCTTCGCAGGCTTTGGCTGCTTCTTTTTTATTTATTGCCAAAACGGGTTGGTCTGGTGCCAAGGGTTTCTTGGTTTCGTCTTTGTTTTTTTCTGCAGGTGCCGCCATGCTATCTTCGTTAGAGTCTGGATTGGCGTAGTCCGGGTTGATGATCTGGGCCTCACCATGTTTAGGAGGGAGCTGGCTGAAATGCGTTTCACCATTTTTGTCGACCCATTTATATATCTGGGTAGAGCCATCAGCCTGACTGGCTGCGGAAAACATAAATGTTGCAGCGGCTGTTAAAGCAATCAATGCTATTTTCCTTGAGCCTCGCATAATATCGCGTCCTTTTGATGTGTGAGAGTGCAAGCATAACGTTTTGAACCGATTGTTCAACAGCTCTGAGTGTGCACGCAAATTGTGGGAGAATTAGCGAAAAATATAAGCATTAGTCTTTTCGTTGCGTACTTGGGAATACCTATGGGCCAAATGCAGTAAAACGCTTGGTTTCACGCAGTAATGTCGCAAATGATAAATAGGCTTGATACACTATCTGTATTCACAAAACTAAGGTGAGTTTTCTTCATGGCAGATCGACGTCTTAAGGTGTTCAACACCGTCGCCCGCTTGTTGAGTTTTACCAAGGCGGCCGATGCCTTGCATATGACCCAGCCTGCAGTCACGTTTCAGGTTCGTCAGTTAGAGGAGCATTTTGATACACGCCTGTTTGACCGGACACATAACCGGGTCACGCTGACGGATGTAGGTCATGTGGTGTACGAAATTTCCGAGCGTATGTTCGAGCTCTATGATGAGATGGATCGCCGTGTCAAAGAGATGACGGGTGAGGTCGGCGGTTCACTGAATATCGGCGCGAGTATGACGGTTGCTGAGAACATGCTACCCGCCCTGTTGGGTAAATTCCGCTTGAAGCATCGAGACCTCGCCGTGCGATTGAAAGTGGGTAACACCGAGTCAGTCGTATCCATGGTTGAGCATAATGTGGTTGATCTGGCGATTGTGGAGGGTACGGTGGGGAACAAGAACCTACTGGTTGAAACCTGTCGCCGTGATGAGCTGGTCGTCATTCTTCCGCCGGACCATAAACTGGCTGGTTTGGAGTCGGTTTCCCTTGAACAGCTCATGTCTTATGACTTCATCTGCCGCGAAGAAGGGTCGGGTACGCGGGAAATGGTACTGAACTATCTGGTTGAGCATGGTTATTCAGATGGCTGGGATGTCTGTATGGAACTGGGTAGCCCGGAAGCGATCAAGGGGGCGGTTCAAGCTGGTATGGGTCTGTCGATCATGTCCTCATCCGGCATTACCAAAGAACTCAAGCTCGGTCTGCTCAAGGCCGTGCCACTGAGCCCTCGTTTGTTCCGTGATTTTTCTTTTGTCCGTCAGCGGCACAAGTTCCGTCTGCCGGCGATGGAAGATTTGCTTGAGTTTTCGCGGGATTACTGTAGCAACAGCTCGCCGATGCAAGATCTGGAAAGCATCCGGGGGGGTAACATCGGTTAAATCTGGCAGGCGCCCCGATCAGGCAATGGTGATTTGTGCCGGTTCAATCTGAAAACCTCCCTGATTAGGGTGGTTTTTTATTTGGGGTGTTCAACCCCGTTCAAGCCGCAGAGAATAAAAAACCCCGGATTACACCGGGGTTTTCTCGTGGTGGCCGGTGCAGGCCACCGGCCAAGTCGGATCAGAAACCGCCGTGCGCGCCGGCTTCCATCATCTTGTGCATGGAGTCGCGTACATGCTGAGCATTGCTCTTGAATGGCTCGGGCATATTTTTGCCACCATGAACGAACATGTCCATATTCAGGCCATACAGCCAGTAACGGCCTTCCTTGTCTTCAACTACAGCGATACGGCAAGGCAGGTAGGCTGAAAAATAGGGGCTGAAATCGACAGCCTGACGTGCAATGGATGGGCTGCAATACTGATAGATCATCAGGTAGCGTTGTTTTTCACCCGTTTCCAGTTCAAGCTGCTTGGACAAAGGCATTTCACCTACGTTTTTCAGACCGGTACCGACAGAAGCCGATTCGATACTGTTTTTGATATCGTCAGGGCTTAAGCCTTTATCTACTTCCATGCGCCAAACGGTGGCCGCGCCCAGGTCGCCGCCACTGCTAACAAAGCGGTCATACATGCCGCTGTAGATGTCCATTGCTTGCGGGTCGAGTTTGTCTTTGATCGACAAAAAGCCGCAGCCAGAAAGTGAAATGATCGCCACACCCAGTACAGATGCTTTCAAGAGATTACGCATTGACTCACCCCGTTTGTTTGTTTCTATCTATGTAGCCTGTTCATTGTTACTGCATTAGTAAACGCTGACAAACTGATTTAGTTCATCAAGAATAAACACGGTTAATATAGCGAACTGCTAATAAACCCAGTTCAGCACCTGGATTCTACACTTTTATGAAATCTGATGGGGTTGGTTTTTAGATCCCCCTGTTCGAGGATAAATCCTCTAGAATCGAACCCATCGATACATTCACGCGAAGGCCATATGCAAACCCAGCTGATCGTAAATCTGTTCGGTCCGATGGACGCATCCCATCTGGCCGATCTTCTGGCCTTGATTCAACAGCAGCAATGTCGCGCCCAGGATAGCCACATGTTGTCGTTCGAGCAGTGCATGGCGGTGGCCCTGCGTATTTGCGGCAACTGGGATCGTGTGAGCCGTGTCGACTCGGCCTTGCGCGAGTTCGCCGAGCGGGGCGGTATCGATATCCAGATTCAGCACGAGCAAGCCGAACCCCGACGCGAGCCTGTACTGCCTTATGTCGTCGATGCCATCGGGTTGGAATCCGCTGATCTTGCTGCCGTGATCACCCGATTTCTCGCCCGACAGGAGGCAGGTATTCGTGAACTGTCCACGCGGGCTTATCGGCCCGCCCGCAGTAGCGAGCGATTGATCGAATTGCGCGCGCAGATTGAAATTCCCGCCCGCTGCCATCTGGGTCAATTAAAGTCGGATTTTTTTGATCTATGCGATACCCTAAATCTTGATGCGGCTATCGAGCCGGAACGGCGTCCTTGATCAGATTTTGTTGATGAACGGAGAAAAAAATGGCTGAGTTGACTGTGGGTTCCGCCGTGCCTTCATTTGCTGGTATCACGACGAAGGGAGAACAAATAACCAAGCAGACCTATTCGGGCAAGTGGGTGGTGCTCTACTTCTATCCTCGCGACAATACACCGGGTTGTACGACTGAGGCGCAGGATTTCCAACGCTTGTTGCCGGAGTTCGAACAGGCTGATGCCGTCATCGTTGGCGTGTCGAACGATAATGCCGAGAGTCACGCCCGATTCTGTGCAAAGCAGGGGCTGACATTCCCGTTGATTGCCGATACGGAGCAAACGGTCTCACGGGTGTTTGACGTGATTCGTGAAAAGAAAATGTATGGCAAGACCTTTGAGGGCATCGAGCGCAGTACTTTTTTGATCTCCCCGGATGGACAGGTTCATGCCGTATGGCGCAAAGTGAAGGTGCCCGGCCATGCCGAGGCGGTTCTGGCGACCATTCGGGACGCCCGATGAGAGGTGCCCGAGGATTTTATTTTTGCAATCAGCCTGGGAGGCCGAGTATTCGATGATTAATAACACGCGCCAGAGAAAGTGCCTGTTTGTACTGGATACAAATGTATTGATGCACGATCCGACGTCGATTTTCCGTTTCATGGAGCATGATATTTATCTGCCAATGATGGTGATTGAAGAGCTGGATAACGGCAAGAAAGGCACCAGCGAAACTGCGCGTAATGTGCGTCAGGTCAGTCGTTTTCTGGACGATTTGTTGCGGGACGCGGATCTGGGAAATATCAACCAGGGATTGCCGATTCAAAGCCCCTTGCTGTCGAAAAACAATGAGCGGTCCCCGGAAGTCGGGCGCCTGTTCCTGCAAACCGAGAGTGAGTCGATTGAGCTGCCCGCAAACATGCCGGGTGGCCGCCCGGACAATCAAATTCTGGGCGTCACCTTGGCATTGCGTCATCGGATCACCGATCGGGATGTCATCCTGGTGTCCAAAGACATCAACCTGCGCATCAAGGCGACCGCCTTGGGCCTCAAGGCCGAGGATTACCATAACGATCAGGTGCTGGATGACGTATCGCTGCTGCATAGCGGGATCGTGCAGTTGACCGATGATTTCTGGGATAACCACGGCAAGGCGCTGGAATCCTGGCAGGAAGAAGGGCGGGCATTCTATCGGGTGCATGGTCCGCAGACGTCCGAATGGTATGTGAATCTGTGCGTGTTCATCGAGGGTGCAACGCCTTTTTCCGGCATCGTGCGCGAGATTGCCGCCGATGGATCGGCGGTGGTCGAGAGTGCGATTAATTTTCAGCACGAACGGCAATCCGTCTGGGGCATCACGGCACGCAATCGCGAGCAGAGTTTTGCCCTGAATCATCTGATGGACCCCGAAGTGGATTTCGTCACCTTGCTGGGGCAGGCGGGTACCGGGAAGACGCTTTTGACACTGGCAGCCGCGTTGGCGCTCACATTGGAAAAGAACCGGTACAGCGAGATCATCATGACGCGGGTCACGATTCCGGTAGGTGAAGACATCGGTTTTCTCCCGGGCACTGAAGAGGAAAAAATGACGCCGTGGATGGGGGCATTGATGGATAACCTCGAGGTGCTCTCCAAAACCGATTCCAGTAGTGATGGTGGTGGTTGGGAGCGGGCAGCGACGAATGACCTGCTGCGTTCACGAATCAAGATCCGCTCACTCAATTTCATGCGCGGGCGCACCTTTCAGAACAAGTTTGTCATTATCGACGAAGCGCAGAACCTCACCGCCAAGCAGATGCGTACCTTGATCACGCGGGCGGGCCCGGGCACGAAAATGGTTTGTCTGGGCAACGTGGCGCAAATCGATACGCCGTATTTGACCGAAACCTCGTCCGGTTTGACCTTTGTGGTTGATCGCTTCAAAGGCTGGCCGCACGGTGCTCACATCACGCTGGCGCGCGGCGAGCGTTCACGTCTGGCGGAACACGCGGCTGAGGTACTGTAAATTGCCAAGCTGATTCCAGATTCCTATTTGGATTCAGGGTGTTAAAAAGCCCCCGTCGATGTTTGGCGGGGGCTTTTGTTTGTACGTTCCTTAGGTGGCATGACCGCACATCATCCCGGCAAACTCAGGCTGACCGGCCAACCAACTGAAGTGTGTCACTTTCCGCTCAATCAGGATGATTGCTTGTCCGGTACAAACTTCAGTACATTGCCGTTAATGCAGTAGCGCTTTCCGGTTGGTGGCGGTCCATCGTCGAACACGTGTCCGAGATGAATGCCCGAACTGGTACTGATCACTTCGACGCGATGCATGCCGTAGGCATTGTCTTCCTTGAGTGTGATGGCGCCGGGTACCGGGTTGAAAAAACTCGGCCAGCCGGTGCCACTGTCAAATTTGGCATCGCTGCGGAATAACGGGGCACCGGTGATCGGGTCCACGAACATGCCGGGACGTTTTTCATCCAGATGCGAGCCTGTGAACGGACGTTCCGTACCATCTTCAAAGGCGATTCTGCGCTGCTCTGGCGTGAGCAGCTGGTAGCCCAGCCACTTCCAGAATCGATCCTTTTCACCGTTATAGCCGGTGTAGCGGGATATTTCCTTGCCTTGCTCGAACAGCACGATCGTCGGGGTGGCGAAAAGTGCCTTGCTCAATGTCCAGCCCTCGGGCGGGTGTGGGTTGAGTGTGGTGATGATTGGTACTTCGGAGCGCCAGCCATTGAGCACATCTGCCTTGAATTGTTTGCAGAATGGGCAATCTTCCGCCTCGAATACGATCAGTTGCCGAGTGAAATTCAGTGTATTGGCCGAAAGCTGAGGCGGTTGTGGATGCGTTGCCTGTCCTGATTGGGTGCCCCGAAAAACCCCATCCTTGGGATTTTTCGAGGTGCCCAATTGTGGGTAGGCCACACTGGTGCCGCCCAGTCCACAATAACCATTGGGATTCTTTTTCAGATAGTTCTGATGGTATTCCTCGGCGGTATTGTAGTTGCGTAGTGGGGCGATCTCGGTGGTTATAGATGGATGGCCCGCCTTGGTGAGCGCGGCTTGATACGCATCACGCGTGGACAGTGCCACCGCCTTCTGATCTTCCGTCGTGTAATAAATCGCGCTGCGGTAGTTGCTGCCGACATCATTGCCTTGACGGTCGCCTTGGGTCGGGTCGTGATTCTCCCAAAATTTGATGAGTATAGTTTTAAGGTCCACCCGTGCCGGATCGAAACTGACCTTTACGACTTCGGCGTGATTACGTGCCGTATTGGCCCCTCGTCGGCTTGCACGTTCCTCATTGAGTATGTCGTTGTAGCCGACTTTTGGTGCATCGCCGCCGGCATAACCCACCTCAACATGGACGACACCGGGAATTTCAGACATCCGCTTTTCGGCGCCCCAGAAACACCCCATCCCGAGTACGATGGATTCCGTGGTGGCCCTGGTTGCCGTGGTATCCGCAGTGGACGCCGCGAAGGGGATACCCAGCATCAATATCCCCAACAACACCAGTAACTTCTGTTTGATCTTAATCAGAGGGTTCTTAAACATATCGTTTCCTCAGTTCTGTGAAGGTTGGGCCGTTCTTTTGTTCGGACTGAGCCGGGATGATTTCTCGGGCAGTCAGCGGCTTGCTCATCGGTGGTTTTTCCGGTCGGTGTTTTCTGGAAACCAGCGCATTATTGCGGGGAGATCTGGTTGTAAACTGCGAGCGCCACTCGCGCCAGTTCGTTGCGGTTCGTACCTGCGGAAATGGCATAGCCCATGCCGTTGTCAATCCAGTAGAACACGCCGATCGGTCCTTCTTCTGCGAAGTGGAAAGCCGTGTCCTGTTTGTCCTGCCGCTCACTTGAGACATACAGCGTCAGGCGTTGACCTTTTGTGTCGTGGTACATGAACTGAGCGACGGGACCTTTAGCTCCCGGCAGCAAGCGCCCCCCGATCAACTCATACCCCTGTGCCTGAAGGCTTGGGGGCTTGAGCTTGACACCCAGCCGTTTGGAGAGCCAGCTCACCAGTTGGGCTTCCTGATCGGCGCCAATTTCGACTGGTCGACGGGTATCCGGGCTGTAAACGGCATGCGCTACGGCCGCTCGCCTAGCCAACCGTTGGCCTACAGTGGCCCGAGGTGTGTCGGGTGTCTCGGTCATCTGAGGTATCTGAGCCACCATCGGTGGGCCGCCGCGCAGTTCCCAGCCCAGCATTGTGCCCAAGAGCCCACCCAGGCCGATCCAGATCACCATGGCGGCAGCTCGCCACCGCAATCCGTGTAGCGATGTCCGGGGTGATCGGCGCAGCTGTGTGGGGATCGGCTCGTTCAAAGCGGGTTTGAGTAGCGCGCGCAGTTGCTCGTTCTGGCGGCGATACTCGGCCAAACGGGCGGCTTCCGCCGGATGCATGGCAAGGTAGGCATCGATCTCAGCACGGCGGGAAGGGGTCAACCGATCATCCACATAGGCTTGCAGATCGGTCTCGGAAATGGGAGGTCTGCTCATTTGATTATCTTCATTGGCGCCGTTAAAGAAGCACTGTGGCCCGATGTGCGGCAGGGAACGGAGGAGGAGGTAAGTGGCATATCGCCATCCATGAGTTCGCGTAGCCGCGCCCGGGCACGCGACAGGCGAGACATCACCGTCCCGAGCGGGACGCCCAAGGTGCGGGACACATCCTGATAGGATAATTGCTCTACCGCCACCAGCAGTAACACCGAGCGTTGGTCTTCAGTTAGATGCAACAAAGCATCCTGTAGATTTTGCATGACGAGCATATCTTCCTGTCTGGGCGCTATGCCTACCTCGAAATCCACGTCGTCCAGCGATTGGGTCTGGATTTGGCCCCGGCGGGCCTGATCCACATGCAGGTTGTGCATGATGCCGAACAGCCAGGGACGCAGATCGCTGCCCCAGCGCCAGAAATGAATCTTGCGCCAGGCCCGCTCAAGGGTGTCTTGCACCAAGTCATCTGCCGCAGCGTGATGACCGCCAAGCAGCACCCGTGCATAACGGCGTAATCGCGGGATGCAGGCTTCAATTTCCGCATCCAGGTTCATGCACATGCCTCTATTGATTCTTGGATCATCAGGAGTTCCCTTGTACGGCGCCCCAGAAGGGGAATGCGCCCACTGCAATCTTCTTTTCAAGTGTCAATGTGCGTGCGTTGACAATCGCCAGGGCATTGTCTTTTGTCAGTGCGACATAAAGCCAACGGCTGTCTTTGCTGGTGCGAATGCCATGCGGGCCATTGCCGCTGCCGTCGCTACCATGACAACCGGCACAGGTCTCCAATTTCTCCTTGCAGAGATTGAGATTGCCTTTGTTTGATTCACCAGCGTTAGCGGTGTTGCTCGTCGTGATGAGCGATAAACTGAGTGCCAGTTTGGATAGCTTCACTGAGGGCTCCTTATTCGTGTGGATCAATGAATGCGATCGTCATGAGAGTGCTGCCTCTTGGGTCTGCATGGAGGCATTGTTGCGGATCGATAGCGTCAATGGCGTATCGCGCTATCAGTACGCACTTCCCGTTGCCAGTTTGGGTGCGATTTGCCAGGTTTCGGCAATCAGCTTGTCTCCACGGTAGGTGAGAACGTAACGCACTTTGATCGTTGCCTTACCAGAGAACACTACGTTGGCTGTTACGGTTGTACCTTTCGGGTTGCCCGCTTCCTCAATGTGTTCGACCTTCACTTTCATTGCACCTTGAGCCTTGGTGAATTTTTCCCAGACGTCGCGGATCGCCTGCGCGCCAGTGTAATCACCATCCAGCGGACCGCCGATCCAGTAGAAACGACTATCTGCGGTATAGTCTTGAGCAATTAAATTGACATTACTCGCGCCAATCGCATCGAAATGCTCCTTGGCATTATCGACTGGCCCGGCGAAAGCAGTTGTGGCAGCCATCAGGCCGGCAACCAAAGCCGAAGAGACGTAATAGGATTGTGTAAAAATCGATTTCATTTCATAACTTCCCAATCAAAAAATAAACCCAAGTCGGGCGACTTCGACGTCCAACACGTCACATCAAGGTATACGGGAGGCAGTTGGTGGTTATTCCCACCACTTGAAAATATTTTTGGATTAGCTGTGTCGCGCACGGTAATAAGCGAGTAGCTCATCCGGTTCGAAACGCAGCTATTAGCTGATTCAGGGGCAAGGGTAGGGGTAGGGGTAGGGGGCGGGTTGCGCGCAGAGCAAATTGACTATATTGCCGCTTTACCCGACCACATGAACATCAATCGCATGGAGATTGTGCCCGTATGGCAGGCTTGGGGCAGTATGCCATCCACCTGGAATCGTGAGGTTCCTTAATCACATCCGTGCGATAAAACAGGAACTTGGTGTATCCGGTCCGTACCCATGGGATGTAACCCGTCGATATGGAATCAGATCGTGCGATCTGGTGCCACTTACCCAGATCGGATGAGTGGCGCAATAGTCTATTATGTCGAGTGCCTTCGAAAAGGATTCCGAAGGGCAATCAGTCCAGTTCCTGACGTAATTTGTGGGCGACGGCAACCATGGCTTCCAACGAGGGAATGACTTCGGCCCAGCCACGGGTTTTCAGGCCGCAATCGGGGTTGATCCATAAACGTTCGGCCGGGATTTTTTCCAGTGCGAGTCGAACGCGCGGTTCGATCTCTTCCACGGTCGGAATCTGCGGCGCATGAATATCGTAGATGCCGGGCCCGATGGCGTTGGGATAGTGGAAGTCTGAAAAGGCATCCAGCAGTTTCATGTTCGAACGCGTGGTTTCGATGGTGATGACATCGGCATCCAGCGCAGCGATCGATTCGATGATGTCATTGAATTCGCTGTAACACATGTGGGTATGGATCTGGACGTCTTTCGGCGCATCGGCCACGGCGTGCTTGAAGGACCGGACGGCCCAGGCGAGGTAGGCGCTCCAATCTTTTTTTCGCAGCGGCAAGCCTTCGCGGAACGCGGGTTCATCGACTTGAATCATGCCGATGCCGGCAGCGGCGAGATCGTTTATCTCTTGTCGTAACGCCTCGGCAATCTGGTAGCACACGGCCTCGCGGGAAAGATCATCGCGCACGAACGACCAGAACAGAATCGTCACCGGGCCGGTCAACATGCCCTTGACCGGGTGCTGGCTCAGCGATTGTGCATAGCGTGCCCACGCTACCGTCATCGGGTGACTGCGTTGCACATCGCCCCAGATAATGGGCGGTTTGACGCAACGCGAACCGTAGGACTGCACCCAGCCTTCCTGGGTGAAGGCAAAGCCATCGAGCTGCTCGCCGAAGTATTCGACCATGTCGTTGCGCTCGGCTTCGCCATGCACCAGCACATCCAGACCAATCTTTTCCTGAATCTCGATCACATGGCGGATTTCCGCCTTCATGCTGGACTCGTATTGTTCCTCGGAGCGTTCCCGGTTTTTGAATGCCTTGCGTGCCGCACGGATTTCATGCGTCTGCGGGAAAGAACCGATGGTCGTGGTCGGCAGCAGCGGCAGGTTGAAACGTGCCTGCTGTGCCGCTGCCCGTGCTGCGAACGCTTCGCTGCGGTTAGGCTCGGTTGCGGCAATCGCCTCTGTCTTGGCCCGTACGGTGGATGAATTGCGATCCGGCTGGCGGTCGAGTTCGGCGCGTGCCGAAGCCGCCTGATTGAGTTCCAGGGCGATACTGTCCCAACCGTCGCTCAGTCCTCGGGCCAGCAGATTCAGTTCGGTGAGTTTTTGGCGGGCATAGCTTAAGTTATTGCGCAGAAACTCCGGGAGTTTTGTCTCGAAGGTGGCGTCCAGCGGAAGATGCAGCAAGGAGCAGGACGGGGCGAGCCACAGGCGTTCCTTCAGACGGGCATACACGGGCGCCAATCGCTGCAACATAGGCGCCAGATCGGCGCGCCAGATCGAGCGCCCATCGAGAATGCCGACGGAAAGCACTTTGTAATCCGGCAGGCGGTCGGCCACGGCAATCAGATCGCGTGTCATCGTCGCGTCAATGTGCAGACCATCCACCGGAAGATTGGCGGCGAGCGCCACATTGCCGTTCAAATCGCCGAAATAGGTGGTCAGCAGGAGCTTGATTCCGGGTACTTTGAGACGATGATAGGTCGGTTCGAAGGCTTGCAGCCAGTCAGCGGGCAGATCAAGCGTCAAAATGGGCTCGTCGATCTGCACCCAGGCAACACCGAGGGTTTTGAGCTCGTTCAACAACAACTGATACCCGGCGGCCAGCGCTTCGGCCTTGGCGAGCCTGTCGGCTTCATCCAGACCACGGCACAGATAGAGGAAGGTCAGCGGACCGACCAGAACGGGCTTGGCCGCCGGATTCGCCGCCAACGCCTCGCGCACGAGATCAAGATAGCGTGCGGCATCCAGCGTAATGGGTTGATCCGCTTCCAGTTCCGGCACGAGGTAGTGATAGTTGCTGTTGAACCATTTTTTCATCGCCAGTGGGGCGATGTTCTGCCCAGCGACATTTTTGCCGCGGCCGAGTGTGAACAGGTTGTCCAGCGTGTTGGCCGTGCTGCCGAAGCGGTGTGGCACTTGCCCGAACAACAGGGCGGTGTCGGCCATGTGGTCGTAAAACGAAAAGTCGCCGACGGGCGGATGGGTGATACCAGCCTCTTTGTGGGCGTAGAATGTTTGCGCGCGCACGCTTTTTGCGGTCGCTTGCAGCGCTTGGGCAGACGATTCGCCCCGCCAGTGCGATTCCAGTGCCCACTTGAGTGCGCGGCGTTCGCCAATACGGGGGAACCCCAAGGTATGCGTGATGATGTTTGATGAAGTACTCATGTCATTAATTCCGTAAAGTGGCGTGTATGATTAACAACATTCACGATACGCGAACTAAACATGATTTTGGTTGATGATATTTGTATGAAATGATGAGCTCAAAGCATGAAGTCTGCGAGCCAGACGATCGGACTGTTTGTCTTCGGGCCATTCACAAAAGTTTATGGAGTGTTTGAAATGGGTTGGTTGATAACGAAGTATCTGGTCACGGCCGGTGTGATCATCCTTGTATCCGAAATGGCCAAACGCAGTGACAAGCTCGGTGGCTTGCTCGGCGCGTTACCGCTGGTGACCATTATGGCCTTGATCTGGCTGCATGTCGGGCAGCAGTCGGAGGAAAAAATCGCGAATCACGCCTGGTATACCTTCTGGTATGTGATTCCGACCTTGCCGATGTTCCTGGTTTTTCCAGCCTTGTTGCAGCGCATCGGTTTCTGGCCGACGCTCATCGTCTGCATTGTTCTGACCATGGTGATTTTCGGCGCATTCGCGCTCGTTATGCGGCGTTTCGGGGTGGACCTGCTTTGACATAGTTAGGTCGTTATCGCGCCAACAAAACTTCGTACCCCGGAAAAGACAAAGCCTTCAGGTTGTCGGTGGCTTTTCGGCTGGGGATGATCACGGCATCCACAGAAAACCATCATCACAACGCGATCCCGACCCATACATACCGCTGGGGCAGTAGGCGCCACTCTTATGAAAACAGTCGGGTATATTTATCAACTCAACTGCGTCACCTGCGCTTGAGTTGTCTGGCCAAAGGTGAGGCAGAGAACGGCCCATTAAAGGTTCTGTGTACAGCGCAAGACTCGTACTGCGCCCCTTTACAACCCATCGCCGGAAGGGCGATACCGACCATTTCGCCCATTGAGTGATGCGTCAAATCAGACTGGTTGCAATATACTGATAAATCAATGTACTTACTCAAGGATCGTTTATGTTTCTTTCCAAAAACACAGTCAATATTTTCCAAGTAATTGTTGTTTCCCTGATGTCAGTTTTTGGCGGTTCAGTCGCGTTGGTTTATGCCGACAGCTCAAACACTCATTACGTTGCGACAAGGCTTGCTGGCGCGAATCAAGATGGATTTAAGGATGGAATTGGTACGTCCGCCTTATTTGCGAGACCTGAAGGCTTGGCAGTTGACGCCAATGGCGGTATCTATGTTGCCGACTCTGATAACAACAGAATACGCAAGATTACCCCATCCGGTGTGGTAACGACTCTGGCTGGATCTGGCGAGATGGGCGATAAAAATGGTATTCGAAGAGTAGCCTCATTTAGCAATCCGGGAGATGTGGCCATAGATGCTCACGGTGATATTTATGTTGCTGATTTCGGCAATATAGAAATTCGCAAAATCACCGCGGATGGAAGTGTGTCGACTCTCACTGGTGCAGGTAAGAACGTTCCATTTGGAGGTGTTGGCAGCCTAGCTGTCGGCCCCAGGGGGAATATTTATTTTTCAGATACAAACAATAATAAGATTTGGAAATTATCTACTTCTGGAGTAGTTACTGTCTTTGCAGGTTCTGGCGCAATGGGTGATAGAAATGGACCTGCGAACGTGGCTACATTTAAGACGGTCGCGGGTTTAACGGTTGACAATAAAGGAAATGTCTATGTCGCAGATTTAATAGGCAACCAGATTCGTAAGATCAGTCCCTCCGGAATGGTCTCGACTCTTGCTGGTTCAGGTCTTAAGGGTGATGCTGATGGCATCGGCAAATCAGCATCATTTTATCAACCGAGCGACGTTGCAGTTGATGCAAAAGGAAACATCTATGTGTCAGATGTTGGGAACAATAAAATCCGCAAAATAACTCCATCAGGGGATGTTTCGACACTAGTTATCTCTGGTGCTGATTCGATGATTTGTGCAGGGATAGCTGTTGACAGTCACGGGAATGTTTATGTGTCTGACTTCAATAACAATAATATTTATAAGCTAAAGCAGAAATGATGTTTTTCGGGCTTATTTAACTCTCCAGTGATTCCTTAAAGTGTACCTCGAAAAACCTACTTTGCTGCCCGATTGCGGTGTTTCGCAAAACTGACGGCTGCGATGTGTGTGTTCCCTGCGATAATCGGGCCCCAATCAAACCACAGAAATCCGGTTCAGGTCCGGTCGGGTTCAGGGACGATTCGGGAGAGCCAGCGAGTCGGCTGATTCTTCGTCTTGGCGCACTTGTTTTTCCGATGTCACGCGATCTGCAAACGACACGATTTTTTGCAGGATGGGTGATTGAGACGACAGCACATTGGAAACCACCCCGATCAGCATGGGATGGCTCAAATCATCCACCATGAATTTCTCGACCGGCCCACCGTTCTCTTTGATTTTGGCATACAGATTACGGGTGTTTTTCGGGTAGACGATCGTGTCGGCACGGCTCTCGATCAACAGCATGGGCGGGTTGCTGCCATCGGCCCAATGAATGGGCTGGGTGACGGGGTATTGGCTGGGCGGGCCGAAAATGGCTTTGAGGTCGGGCTCGACCAAGGGCAGGAAATCATACGGGCCGCCCAGGCCGATCATGCCGCGAATCCATTGACGCGAACCACCCACGGCTTTTAAGTAGGCAGGATTCAAGGCCAGCATCGCCGCATTGTAGGCGCCGGCGGAATGCCCCATCAGCACGATTTTGTTGGTACTGCCGCCGTACTGGCTGATGTGTTCGTGGGTCCACGCCACGGCCTTGGCCGAGTCGTTCACAAAGGCCGGGAAAGTGACATCGGGATACAGTCGATAGTTGGGGATGACCACGACAAAGCCTTTACTGGCAAGCTCTGCGCCCACGAAGCGATACATGGATTTATCACCATCTTCCCACCGACCGCCCCAGAAAAAGACGATCACGGGGGCTGCATACGCATTCGCTGGTTGGTACACATCCAGCTTTAATTCATGCTGGCGAACAAACACGATCGAGCGGGTCACCTGCACACCATCGCGCGGCGATAAGGTGTTCAGTATGGTCACTCCGGAGCAACCCTGCAGACCAAATGAGATCGATAGAATAATTAGTACAGACCACCAAGGTTTTTTCATCAAAACAATCCACAACAATAAAGCGAACGCAATAAGAGACGGGTATTGACGCTTTTGTGTACGAAGGACGGCGCCCTTTGGATGCAGACACACCCAGATAAGAGCTTAGTCCATCGATCGTGTGGTGGTTATTTTGCGGGATTGACCGGGTTCGGCACGCGCATGGCCGCGCGGCCACTGCTGGTGGAGAAGTTGTTGACGATGCGGCAGAACAGCTCGGCGGTTTGTTCGGCATCGTAGAGTGCGCCGTGGGCCTGTTGACTGTCCCACTCAAGGCCGATGGCCTCCAGCGCCTTGGCGAGTACAGTTTCACCGACGGCCAGTGCTGATAGGGTCACGGTGTCGAAGGTCGAGAAGGGGTGGAATGGATTCTTTTTATTTCCCGTGCGTTCACAGGCGGCGTTGATGACCGCGAGGTCGAATGCTGCATTGTGGCCGACTAGTACCGCCCGCCGTGCGCCGTTGAGTTTGACGCGCTGACGAATCGGCTGGAAAAATTCTTTGAGCGCTTCGGTTTCGACCACCGCGCCGCGAAACGGATGATCGATATCGATGCCGTTTATTTTCATCGACGTGGGGTTGAGGTTGGCCCCTGCAAACGGTTGCACATGAATCTGGATTCGATCGACGGGAATGATCTTGCCGTTGGCATCGACATCCAGCAGCACGGCGGCCAGTTCGAGCAGGGCATCGGTTTGTGGATTCAAACCACCGGTTTCGACATCGACCACCACCGGCATAAAGCCGCGAAAGCGCCGTGCGATGTTCCAGTCGTTTTTTTTGGATGTGGTGAGCGCCGTGGCAATCTCGGTGAAGTCGGGCGTGTCCTGTTGCACAGGGTTCGGGCCACTCAAGCTTTGATTACTCAAGAGCAGGCCACTCGCTCGCGCCAGGATTGCACGGTGTTGTGCATCAGCATGGCGATGGTCATGGGGCCGACACCACCGGGCACCGGCGTGATCCACGCAGCGCGTTCGGCGGCAGCGGCAAAATCGACATCACCGCACAGGCTGCCGTCTTCTTGTCGGTGAATGCCGACATCGACGACGATCGCGCCGGGCTTGATCCAGTCGCCACGCACCAAGCCGGGCTTGCCTGCCGCGACGACGAGCAGATCGGCCCGGCGCACATGCGCCTCAAGATCACGGGTGAAGCGGTGGGTCACGGTGACGGTCGCGCCTGCCAGCAGCAATTCGAGCGCCATGGGGCGGCCAACGATGTTCGATGCGCCCACGACGACCGCTTCCATGCCATATAAATCCACCTTTGCTGTTTCGAGCAGCTTCATCACACCAAAGGGCGTGCAGGGGCGCAACGCCGGTTGGCGAATCGCGAGTTTGCCGATGTTCTCCGGGTGAAAGCCGTCCACATCCTTGCTGGGATGAATGCGCTCGATGATTTCTGCTGCACTGAGATGGGCGGGCAGGGGGAGCTGAACCAGAATGCCATCAATGGATGGGTCGGCGTTGTATTGATCGACCAGTGCGTTCAGTTCGGCCTGGGAAATATCCGCCGCAAGATCCTTGGAAACGGAATACATGCCGATCTTTTCGCAGGTTTTGCGCTTGTTCGCCACATAAACGCTGGAGGCCGGGTCATCGCCCACCTGAATCACGGCAAGCCCCGGCGGACGAATACCCTTGGATGCCGCGGCGGTGATTTCTTCTGCGAATGCGGTTTGCAGCGAGGCCGATAATGCTCGACCATCCAGTATGTGTGCCGTCATGTAGTTTGTGCCCTGTGGGTTGGCTGGATGCCATGGGAAAACGGGGGCTGAATTGTCGCATGAAGCCACCGGTATACTCAATTTTGTGTATGAGCTTGTTAGCCCAAAGCCGTAATGTCCCCTTTGTCCAATTCTAAAATGTCCCCTTTTGGTTTCGGGAGGGGTGATGGCAGAGGAGCATATTACGATGAGCTACCAAGAGGTCGACCGACTGGGGGTGATC
>JAJYPA010000168.1 GCA_021795795.1 Pseudomonadota bacterium
TCCATCGGTACCTCCTTCGTCGTGTGCTTGGCGGCTCACAACGTCGGTTCTCCGATGGACTCCACTATATGTCAAACATCTACTGTCACCCCGGCAAAGCCGGGGGATTTCCTATTTTTGGTTAAGGTCAATCACATGCCCCAACTCATCGAAATCGCCTTTGGCCCCGTGCAGGACTTCATCGCGGCGGCACGTCGCACCGCAGACCTCTGGGCCGGTTCCCGTCTACTTTCTGAGGTCGCCCGTGCCGCCGGACAATCCTTACTAGACGATGGTGCCCAGCTTATCTATCCGGCAGAAGAACGGGTCAGAAACCGCGAGAGTCATCAGAGCAACATCTCCAACGTCCTGCTCGCTCAGATAGACGCCGCAGGTGCTCAACCGGCGGAAATTGCAACCCGGGCAATAGCCGCCGCCCGCCGGGTGCTCGCGCACAGGGGAGAGGATGCCCTGAAGCGGCACCCGAATTTACGGCAGGATATTTTCCGCGCTCAGTTGCAAGACGCACTGGAAGCCTACGCGGCATGGGCGGAACTTCCGGCCGAAGAAGACTACCGCATCAGCTACAAGAAACTCAAAACAGCTTTCGCCCAACGCAAAAACACCCGCGATTTTTTACCTTTTAGCGATGATTGCCAGCCCCTCCCCAAGAACTCCTTTGATGGTCTGCGCGAGACGGTGCTGCCGGAAGAAAAACACTGGCGCGGCAAATGGCGGGAATTACGCCTCAATCCCGGTGAGCAACTGGATGCCCTGGGTGTGCTCAAACGCATGATCGGGCGAGAAGATGAAG
This sequence comes from Pseudomonadota bacterium, assembly GCA_021795795.1. Next base: position 794 of record JAJYPA010000168.1, read on the forward strand.
GCAAATTCACCCCGCTTACCAGACTGGCGGCGCATGATTGGTTGTGCCAGCTCAATTCTATCGATCTGGAAACACTGGGCAATGCCTACGAAGCATTAGTGAAACACGGTATCGCCACACGGGTGCAAAGTAATGAGGGCGCCTATCGCGCGTTTCCCTATGATGCTGGATTACTTTATCAAGAACGGCTGCAAGGTGCCTATGCAGAGGCCGAAGAATGCGACGATCCGCAAGCCGCCAAAGATGATTTGAAGCAGTTGGAAAAAATCGCTCGGCCTATCTGGCGAAAATATGGTCACCCCCTGCCCTACGCGGCAATACTTGTCGCCGATGGCGACCGCATGGGTAAATTTGTCGCCGCAGCGCAAACCGCAGAACATCATGGAACCCTCACGCTTGCCCTTGCCAAATTTGCCGATGAGGCAATTAAAATTTGTCGGGATGGCAGTGGTCAGGCGGTTTACGCCGGAGGTGAAGATGTTATGGCGCTCCTCCCGCTTTCCGCCATTTTGACGGTGCCGGCCGAGCTCTCAAGACAATTCGGTAACGACATTGCTGCACTTTCTAAGGAACTTTCCGATTTGGGTCATGCTGACAAAGCGCCCACGCTACGGGTAGGTGTGGCAATTGCCCACATTCTTCAGCCCCTCGGCACCATTCGTGATTATGGCGACGCCGCAGAAAAATATGCAAAAGGACTGAGCGGTACCGACCAACAGGGTAACGCTCTGGGACTGCGTTTGCATATCCGGGCTGGTCATGTGCTGTCTTTAAGACTGCCTTTTCAGGAAAAGGGTGAGAAAGCAGAAACGATAATCCTTAAGAATTGGATACGTGCCTATAAAGAAGGCAAGTTTTCGACCCGTTTGGGTTATGAAATGCGTGGCCTTGCCGATCGCATTCGTACGCAAAAACTACCTGATAATCTGGTGGAAAATGAATTATCCAGGCTGCTGGACAAGGTTCAGGAAAGCGGCGGGCAAAATTTTCTGGATGCTAAATGGAAAGAGGCTCTGATTGAACGCATAGATCTTGAAAAAATTCGCAAACAACCGGAGCAAACGCCGTATCTTCAAACCGATGCACTCCATCGACTCGGAGAGGAACTCATTTTCGCCCGCTGGCTCTCTGCTCACAGCCAGGCCGACCTGATCGCCGGAGAACACGCATGACCCACTATTATCAACTTGATCCCACCGCCCCCTTGGTCTTTCGCTCCGGTCGCCCCTTCGGTAGCGGCGGGCGGGATGGCAGCCGTTTCCCCTGGCCATCGGCGATCGCCGGAGCACTGCGCACCGCCTGGATGCGCGATCAGGGCGACGTCAATTTCCAACGCGCGCAAGAGTCCCTGGAATTGGCGGCAGCGGGGCCTTTTCTCATTGGCCCGGAAGGCCTTCTGTACGTGCCCAAACCGGCGGATGCCCTGGTGCTGCGCGATGAGGACGGCCAAAACACCAAGCACCACACTACCCAGACGCTCCAGATTCACCGGATGCAGCCGGGCAAATTCCCCGAAGGCTGTGGCAGCACCTTGCCCCAAGGGCTTTGCCCAGTCGTCGTGCCTACTGATCCGGTCGGTAAACCGCAAAGTACGGCCAGCTTCTGGCGGCTGGATCAACTCCTGGCATGGGACAGCGGCCAACCTTTCCCGATGGATCAACTGGAACCCGCCGCCGAACCCGCCCCATTTCGTCACCGTCAAATCAGTACCCACGTTCAGATAGACCGTAAGACCGGCGCCAGCAAGGAAGGACAACTGTTCCAGATCGAAGGTCTGGACTTTGGTCGCGCCCGCCAACCGGACGGAGACGGCTTTTCCAGCGAGCACTGGGCGCTGGGTGCACGCTTCTCCTCTCCGCTCACAGAGGGACTGATTCACTTGGGCGGTGAGCGACGCGCCACTTGGCTGCAATCCGGCGTGGATCATCTGTTCGCCATGCCCCCAGCACTCGCCCAGGATGTCAGCACCGCACCTGGTGTGGCGCTCACCTTCTGCACACCGGCCCTCTTTTCTCAAGGTTGGAAGCCGGGCTGGCTGGATAACGCGCTTTGCGGAGAATTCCCCGGCATTTCCGGCCTGCGCCTGCGTCTTATCGCCTGTGCCCTGGAGCGTTGGCAGGGCATTTCCGGCTGGGACCTTGCCCGCCAGCAACCCAAGCCCGCCCGCAAAGCCGTCGCCGCCGGCAGCACCTACTGGTTCGAGATACTGGAAAGGCCAACGGATGCTCAATGGCCACAGGCACTCTGGCTGGCATCACTCAGTGACACGACACAAGATCGTCGCGACGGCTGGGGCGCCGTCATTCCTCGCATTGCCCAAGACACCGATTTCTCTCTTTGCACACAAGGATAGCACCATGATGAAAACCCAAATCTATCACCTGCACGCCATTTCTCCCGTTCACGTCGGCGTCGGTCAAGCCATTGGCACCGTCGATTTACCTATTGCCCGGGAACGGGCCGCGAATCTGCCCATGATTCCCGGCTCTGCGGTGAAGGGTGTACTGCGCGATGCCTTCCAGGATAATCGCCCTTTGCAAAAAACGCTCTTCGGCCCCGAAGAAATCAACAAGGACAGCGACAGTCATGCCGGCGCCCTCGCCTTTGGTGACGCATTGCTGCTCGCCCTGCCGGTACGCTCACTGGTCGGGATGGTTGCCTTCGTCACGTCCCCCTTTCTCCTCTCGCGCTACCAGCAGGCCGCACAGCGTAGCATCGCCATTCCATTACCAGAAGTGCCCAAAATTGCGCAGGATAACGATGCCTTGGTCGCTGATTCCAGCACGAATATCACCCGCGCCAATGCACAACAGCACGACATGCTGATTCTGGAAGACCTCGATCTGATCGCCAAAAAAGACCCGAAAGCCAAAGCCTGGGCGCAATATCTGGCGCAGCAGGTCAAAGACGAACACTGGGTCCCGCATTTCGAGGCCCGTTTTGCCATCGTCTCCGATTCGGTACTGGGTTTCCTGGCCGATACCGCTACCGAGATCCGCAGCCGCATCCGTATTGACGACGAAAAACGCACAGTAAAAAAGGGAGCGCTCTGGTATGAGGAGAATCTCCCGGCAGAAAGCCTGCTCTACGGCATACTGGGTGTTGACCAGCCCCATGACGACAGCGGTCTCAGCGATACCGGCGCTGCTTTTACCGAACATCTGGGCAGTGATGCGCTTATCCAGATCGGTGGCAAAGCCACCGTAGGCCGCGGTCTCGTCCGCTTTCTGGTCTGAGGAGGCTAGCATGAGATTACGTCAATCCGAAATTGCCGAAAAAGCGCTGGAGTGCATTACTACCGCTTCCGCACAGCGCGACCAATTCGACGAGTATGGCACCCGCGCCAACAGCTTTCCCACCATGATTCTACAATCGGGTCTCGCTCAGTCGCTGGGCTTTTTGCGCGCCAAATCAGGTAACGACAGCCCGCTTAAAAAGGCCTACGCACAATATTACAAAGACATGGTCACCCTCGTTCGTGTGGCTATGCCCGCCCTACCCATGGATGGAGAAGCTTTTTATCAGGAAGTCCTGAAAGCTGAACTCAGTGACTACCGCCGCATCAGCCAGGTCACCCTGGATGGCGCCGTATGGCTCAAACGTCTGTATCAAGGCACCGCAAAATCAGAGAAAGGAGGGCAACACTGATGCCCACACTACTCGGCAGAACGCGCATCAACGCCATCCACAGCGCCTTGCCCAGCCGGGGCGAAATACACCCTGGTTTGCGTATTGCCCATGGTTTGGATCGCTGGCCGGAGGGAGACAGCAGCGACGCCAAACACAAGCTCATTGCCAAAATTGCCGAACTGGAAGTCCCCGCCTTTTATAAAAAAGCGCTGGAGCGCTGGCAGCGGGTTACGGCCGACAAAGCGCGTTTTCACGCTTTCAGTGGTGATATCAGGCAGCGCCTTTACATCGGCGTCACCAGAGATAGCCCATTGGAAACCGGCGTCACCGTCTCCCACAGTTACGGCATGCCCATCATTCCAGGATCCAGCCTCAAGGGACTGGCCCGTGCCGCAGCGACCTATCTGGAGCACAACGGCAGCTTCCAAATCCGTCCAGAGGTCATGCAGTGGCTCTTTGGTGAAGGGGGCGACACAGGAGAAAGTGGTGGTCTGTATTTTCACGATGCCTGGTGGACCGGCAGCGGCGAACCATTCGTTGCGGAAATCGTCACTCCGCACCACGCCGGCTACTACGGTAAAGAGGGCAAAGAGCCTGCCAGTGATACTGACAGCCCCATACCCGCTCCCCAGATTGCCGTGCAGGGCGGTTTCTATTTTGTCATAGAAGGCGACGCCGCCTGGGGTCCCGTTGCTGCTGCACTCCTGCAGAATGGTCTGCAACAATGGGGTATCGGTGGTAAAAAAAGCTCCGGCTATGGTCGGTTTGATACTTTCACCGCAACCAAGGGCAATCGCTTATGACCGCAACCAGTCGCCCCCGCTGCATCCTCAGCCCCTGCGGCACCAGCCTCATCACCAACATCGCCCGCAATTTCCCGGATGGTGGCGCTCCGGTCACCAAATACGCCAATGCCCGCACGCGGGAAGACATCCCTGCCATCGAATTAGCCACGCTAGAAACTTATCTGGAAGCAGCCGAAAAAACGCTCCAGCAGGGTGATGTCACTGCCTGGAGAAAAGCCTCCGCCGAACTCAACGGCATCACCCGACTCTATCCCACGGGTCGGCCGACCGGCAGCGACATACACTTCATCCTGCGCAGCGACACCTGGCTGGGGGAGCAGACCGCACGGACGATTGCCGACTGGCTCACAGCCCAGGGACAAATCGCCGAAGTCATCCACATCCCCGATCTGCGCACCGATGACCTCTTCCTTTTCCAGGCCGGCATGAGCAATCTCGTTGGCTGGTGTGCCGAGCATCTTGTCCCGCTGCGCGAAAGCGGACAGCAGGTGATTTTTCAGCTCAGCGGCGGTTTCAAAAGCGTGCAGGGTTTTTTACAAAGCCTTTCCACCTTCTATGCCGATGAAGCCGTTTATATTTTTGAAAGCGGTCAGGATCTTCTCCGCCTGCCCCGTCTCCCCGTAAAACTGGACCTTACCGGCACGATTCGTGAGCACTTCACCGCGTTCCGCCGCATGGCCGCCGGGCTGACCATGCCTGCCGACGCAGTCGAGGGAATACCGGAAACGCTCCTTCTGGTGATCGACGACGCGGCCACACTATCGCCTTGGGGTGAACTGGCCTGGGATCAATCCGGAAAATACCTGTTCAGCGAACAACTCTGGGAGGCCCCCAGCCCACGCCTGCAATACGGCAACAGATTCATAGACAGTCTCACCGGTCTTTCCAAAGAACGGCTGCAGACCATCAACACCCGCATAACAGATCTTGCAATCTTTTTAGAAACTGGACAGAACCCAAAGCGTCTGGATTTCAAAGCCTTGAAAGGCGACCACCGTCCCTCCACCCATGAATGTGACGCCTGGGCCGACGGCGACGCCCGCCGCCTGTTCGGCCACCATGAAGGAGCAATCTTCGTTCTCGACAAACTCTCCCCTCACCTGTGATGACCGCCATGAGCCCACTCCTTCAGGAAGCGCTGAGTGATTTCACGCTACTGGACGCCTGGCACCGGGTCCGGCAAAACGACGGCGCCGCCGGTGTGGATGGCCAGAGCATTCCTGACTACGCCAACGGCGCCATTGCCCGCCTTCTGGCGCTCCGCCAGCAGGTGCAGGAGGGCAGTTATCACCCCGACCCTATCCTCCGCGTCTGGATGGATAGGCCCGGTAAAAAACCACGCCCCCTCGGTATTCCCACCGTGCGCGACCGCATCCTGCAAACCGCTCTAACCATCGTCCTGACCCCGCTGCTGGATCAGCACTTCGCCACCTGCAGCTTCGCCTATCGGCCAGCGCACTCACTGCGCATGGCACTGGAGCGCGTCATTCAACACCGTGACGAAGGCTACGTCTGGGTCGTCGATGCCGATATTTTCTCCTTCTTCGACCAAATACCGCATCTCAACCTCCTGATGAAACTGCAGGAAGCCCTCAAGGACCACGCCCTCAACCAGTTCATCGCCCGCTGGCTCTGCGCCCCCGTCATCAATGGCAACCAAAAAGAAAACTCGCATCAGGGCATTCCCCAAGGTTCCCCCCTTTCGCCCCTATTAGCCAACCTCTATCTCGACCAGATGGACAAGGTCCTGATCGACAAAGGCTACCGGGTCGTGCGTTATGCCGACGACTTCATCGTTCTTTGTAAAGAACGGGGCGACGCCGAAACCGCCCTGCATCTCAGCGAAGACCTCCTCCACTTGCTGCAACTTCGCATACAGCCCGAAAAAACGCGCATCACCAATTTTACTGATGGTTTTCATTTTCTCGGCACAGATTTCATCGGCGACACCGTACACTCCGAAACTGTCGACCTTGGCCCCCTGGAAACCCTCACCCAGCTTGCCAAAGCCGCGCCCGTCATGGTCACCACGCCCACTCCTCAGGCCGCAGCACACACCAACGCGCAAGCACCCGACAAAAATCCGCCACCGGCAGACGAAGAAGAGGACGAGGTCATCGCCTCAGTCGCCCCTATCCTCAGCAAAAAGGCGCGCACCGCCGCCCGTCACACCCTCTACGTTGTCGAGCAAGGCGCACTGGTCGGTCTGCGCGCGGGGCGCATCGTCATCCGCCACGAAGGCAAAGAAAAACAGACACTGCCCATTCACCGGATCGACCAAATGCACCTCTCCGGCAATCAACTACTCTCCACCGCTCTGCTGCGGAGCTGTCGTGACGAAGGGATAGAAGTTTTTGTCAGCGACCTGCCTGGTAAATGCGACCTGCGCATTGACGATCTCAGCGGCGTCGGCATAGACACACTCGGCAGCCAGTTCCACAGCCAGGAAAAACCAGAGCTACTTTTGGAAACAGCCCGCCACATCGTTCAAGGCAAAATCGCCAACAGCCGAACGGTGCTCCGCAAAGCCAACCTCCGCCGCCAGAACGAAGACCTCTCCGCCCTCGACCTGCCCTTACGCCAACTGCAAGAAGCCGCTCTGCGCAGCGCTACTCTTGACGGACTACGCGGCATCGAAGGGGGTGCCGCCAGGCTGTATTATCAGGGGTTTAGCGCTCTCATCGCCCCGCGCTGGACGTGGCCCGGACGTAGCCGCCGACCACCGCGTGACCCTGTCAACGCGTTGTTATCTTATGGTTACGGTGTCCTCTACCGGAACGTGCTCGCCGCTCTCCATGGCGTCCACCTGAATCCGTACATTGGTATCTACCATCAGCGCCGCCCCGGACATCCCGCTCTCGCTTCTGACCTGATGGAAGAGTTCCGCGCGCCGATCATAGACCGCCTGGTGCTCAACCTGCTCCTCGACCCCAATACTCAGGAAAGTGACTTTGAGACGAAACCCGACAGCGACTACGCCTGCCGCATACAGCCCAGTCTACGTAAACGCCTGATTCAATCCTTTGAGGATAGACTCAACAGTGCGATTCAGAACCCCATCAATGGAGAGAGCAGTGACTACCGTCGTATTATCACCTTTCAGGCCCAACAACTGGCGCAGCTATTTCAGGGGAAAACGCCACACTACCAGGCCTTTACCATCAAATAGCCATGAGCCGAATCTGGTTGATTGCCTACGACATCACCGATGACCACCAACGCCGGGCGGTTGAAAAGGAGCTGATTGCCAAAGGCGAGCGGGTTCAGAAAAGCGTCTTTGAGTGCCTTCTCGACATCGACGATCTTCGCCTGCTTCGTGCGCAACTACAGGAATTGATTACGCCTGACACCGACAGTATTGCGTATTACCCCCTATGTCAGACCTGTCAGAAAAAGGTACGCTGGCAAGGCTGTGGCACTGCGCCGGATAATGCCGAGTGTTTCATCGTATAGGTCATACCGGAAAAGCCATGTCTTACCTTCTGATGATTTGTTACGACATATCCAGCAACCGCGACCGGCTCGCCATCATCAATGTATTGCAAAGCCGCGGAGAACGGGTTCAGAAAAGTGTGTTCGCCTGTCACATTGAACAGCTCTCGGAATGGGACAACATTATGCAAGAAATAGCCCCCCATGTGCGCGCACCCGGCGACACGGTACGCTATTACCAACTCTGTCCCAAAGATCGCAACGCAATCCTGCATGACGGATGTTCCCCATCCGAAGAAGAGCCTGATTATGTTATCAGCTAATCATTATGAAAAGATTGTCGACACGTTCCGCACCACTTTTACGATTCGTAAAAATACTCAGGTCGTCTCACCCAACACACTGATTAACGTTGTAAAAATATATAACTTTAGGTTTCGCTGCGCACCTGCTGATTTCATTGAAGAAGTGCCAGTTTTTAGACCAATTCAAGAACAAAGGGCCTGCATATCCGCGCAAATTCGTCCTCTTGTGCGGAAATACCTTCTGGAAGCCTTGACTGGCAGGGCTTTCAGAGGGTACAGTTTTAATCGACCCGACTTCATAGGGGATTGAGACAGAATGTTGCGACCAAAACGAACACCGGTACCAGTTTTAATCGACCCGACTTCATAGGGGATTGAGACATAGGTGCCAGCGGTGTACTGCCCAGAATGTTGGTTTTAATCGACCCGACTTCATAGGGGATTGAGACCAATGGTCTGGAATTTTTGCTTCTTGTCCTGGTGTTTTAATCGACCCGACTTCATAGGGGATTGAGACTCGTTACCGGAAACTCTACGTCGAGCCGTTGGGTTTTAATCGACCCGACTTCATAGGGGATTGAGACAGGAACTGCCCTGCAAGCAGCCCCCCGATGGCGGTTTTAATCGACCCGACTTCATAGGGGATTGAGACAGACCGGGATCTCCAGCAGACCGGCGAGAATACGTTTTAATCGACCCGACTTCATAGGGGATTGAGACCAAGGCCAGCCGCATCTCTCTGGACGGGCTGCGGTTTTAATCGACCCGACTTCATAGGGGATTGAGACGCTTGGACCCAGTTTTCACCGTAGGTGAAAACGTGTTTTAATCGACCCGACTTCATAGGGGATTGAGACACGAAACCCCTGTTTCGAGTTTCAATTCATAGAGTTTTAATCGACCCGACTTCATAGGGGATTGAGACCAGCAACACGGCTGGCAATCTTGGCTGCTACGCGTTTTAATCGACCCGACTTCATAGGGGATTGAGACTCATGCGGAGCATGACACTCCTCCTTGCCGGGGTGTTTTAATCGACCCGACTTCATAGGGGATTGAGACGCCGAACAAGCGGCGTGACGGGCATCCCCGAAAGTTTTAATCGACCCGACTTCATAGGGGATTGAGACTTTCGTTCTGGTTCCGAATTCCTTCGCTGAAGGTTTTAATCGACCCGACTTCATAGGGGATTGAGACGGAAGCGCTCCGCAGGCGATCCAGACGCTATCCGTTTTAATCGACCCGACTTCATAGGGGATTGAGACCGAGCGCACGAACAGGTCCACGGAGGGCTTCCCGTTTTAATCGACCCGACTTCATAGGGGATTGAGACTTGGCCCCTGCGTCAGAAGAATCGGAAGTAGCCTGTTTTAATCGACCCGACTTCATAGGGGATTGAGACTGCGAAAAACGCGTTTTTCATTGGAGAACTCCTAGTTTTAATCGACCCGACTTCATAGGGGATTGAGACAAACATAACTACCTCCTAGTGGGAAATTGTCCTGTTTTAATCGACCCGACTTCATAGGGGATTGAGACGGACTCAGAGCTGGTAGGCGATGCGCGCGGCCAGTTTTAATCGACCCGACTTCATAGGGGATTGAGACAACTCCAGATCGCGTGAGCGATAAGGAGCCCTGTTTTAATCGACCCGACTTCATAGGGGATTGAGACTTCTCACCAGTGGAATGCAGAATCCAATGACCGGGTTTTAATCGACCCGACTTCATAGGGGATTGAGACGAACAACGCCTTCCCCACCTTCAGACTGATGATGTTTTAATCGACCCGACTTCATAGGGGATTGAGACGTGCGGCCGGGAGTTGTCGGAGAGGAAGACTCCGGTTTTAATCGACCCGACTTCATAGGGGATTGAGACCGTTTTTCCGGTTTGTTCCGACTCGCTGGTTTGGTTTTAATCGACCCGACTTCATAGGGGATTGAGACCCAACCACCAGCACCTCTTATTACACCTATACAGGTTTTAATCGACCCGACTTCATAGGGGATTGAGACGCACGGGCTGATGCAGCCATAGGGCTGAAAGGGGTTTTAATCGACCCGACTTCATAGGGGATTGAGACCTACAGCGATCCTCCCCCTCTCCCGACTTAAAGGCGTTTTAATCGACCCGACTTCATAGGGGATTGAGACGAGGCTGGTACACAGATCATTCTCTCTGATCCGTTTTAATCGACCCGACTTCATAGGGGATTGAGACGGGAAAGAATTTCCGGTCATAGGCCGCATTGTAAGTTTTAATCGACCCGACTTCATAGGGGATTGAGACCCGCAAAACGGACCCAACCTGGTCCTTGTAGAGTTTTAATCGACCCGACTTCATAGGGGATTGAGACTTCTGTTACTCGCTTCTTGGTCTCGTTTATTCCTGTTTTAATCGACCCGACTTCATAGGGGATTGAGACAGTCTTTGCGAACCGCTTATATCGTTTTGTCTTGCGTTTTAATCGACCCGACTTCATAGGGGATTGAGACATGACGCCTTCCGCTTTGCAAATGGACATAGTGCGTTTTAATCGACCCGACTTCATAGGGGATTGAGACTGATGTATTCCTCCGCCGCCGCCTGCGTGGGGAAGTTTTAATCGACCCGACTTCATAGGGGATTGAGACCCGTCCCCGTACTCAAACGGGGTTATCTTGGACGTTTTAATCGACCCGACTTCATAGGGGATTGAGACTGGTCGCGGCTTGTGGTCCGTGGATGACGCCTTGTTTTAATCGACCCGACTTCATAGGGGATTGAGACCCTTACCGGAGGCGGGATCAATACCGGTTTGCGTTTTAATCGACCCGACTTCATAGGGGATTGATGTTAATGGAAAATAAAGTATCATCCTGTGCCGGGATAAAAAGCGGCTGAGGACCCTTAACCGAGCAGCCCGCCATTGTCGCGGACATCGGTCTGTTGGCATTTAATGACAGATTGCCGGGATCAGCGGTTGGTTGCACAAAAGTCTCACCTGCTCTAAACTGTTTAAGTGTCGATGGGGTTAAGAGGAGTTTCCTGCAATGTTGGTCACAAAGATTCGCAAGCAAGGCGGCGCGGCTGTGGTTACGCTCCCCGCAGAAGTATTGAGACAATTGGATGCCAGTATTGGTGAAGATTTGAGCATCGAGGTCTCCCAGCACACGGTTATCATGCGGCCAGCACGCGGCGAGCGGCGGCGCTATAACCTGGGAGAATTGTTCGCCGGCGTCACAGAGCAGGACATGCAGGCCCTCGCCGAGGACGCTGCGTGGGCCAGAGAAGGTGAGCCTACCGGGAGAGAGCTAATTTGATCGGCAGGAAAGTGCCTGGCGCCGGTGACATATACTGGATCAACCCGAATCCAACGGCAGGATACGAAATCCGGGACCGGCACAGGTTCGTGGTCATCACGCCGACCGAGATCAATACACTCGGGCTGGTTACCTGTGTACCCATCACTAGTGGAGGCAATCACGCCAGGCAGAACGGATTGACCGTGGCCATCGCGGGGCACGACACGACTGGTGTGGCCGTATGCAATCAAATGCGCACTTTCGATCTCCGTGCCCATGCTGGAGACATACAGTATGTGGAAACGCTAGACCAGCAAACCACGCGCGAAATCATCAACCGCGTAACCAGTATCATTGATCCAGCATAAAGAGAGAGATATGCGTATACAGGTAGCTATCGTATCAGACCAGACCTTGCCCAATCTCATCCCGACGCTGATGAAAAGGCCGGAACTGGTGCTGTTAGTGGTGTCAGAGAGCATGGCCGAGAAGGGGAAACATCTTTGCAATATGCTGACGGCAGAGGGCATTACAACAGAACTCTCAGAAAATGCACCGGATGTAGGATTGAACACTATTTACGCTTACGCCTGGAAGCTCGCCGAAAATCTGCAAACCCGCTTCCCTGATGCAGAAATCTCGCTTAATGCGACTGGTGGCACAAAACTGATGTCTCTGGGTATGGTGGAGGCATTCCGTGCTGTCGCCCAAGAGGTGATATACACCGATACTGGGCACCGGCGCATTGAGACGTTCCCGCCTGAATCACCAAACTCAGGCGCTCAGCCCATATCAACCCCCATGACGGACGTGCTGGATGTAAAAAAATACGTCACCGCGCAAGGGTTCCGATATGCGGGCGCCAAGTCCGACCATGCAGACTGGCAAGAGATAGTCCATCGCAGAAAAGGTATCTGCAAATATTTAGGCAGCAATGCCAGCGAGTTGGGTGGTTTCTTTGGGGCAATGAATTGGTTGGCCTCTAGCGCTCTGGATAAAAGAGGGGAGCACCTGATTGCACCAAACCAGACATTGCCAAAGGCTCTGGCAGGTGTTGAATTAGAGGCATTACGGCAACTGAATCGTATGAATATTATCGCCATGGAGCCCGACAATCGCAGTATCCATTTCCCGGATGTACAACGCACTAAGTTCGTTATGGGCGGATGGTTGGAAGAGTATGTATGGCATATTTTACATGATAACGGTGCCTTTGATGTGCGGCTGGGTGTCGAAGGGCACTGGCTGCAAGGGCGAGGAAGTCTGAATGAGTTTGACGTGCTCGCGACCAAACTCAATCAACTGCTCTATGTGGAATGTAAGACAAAGCACCACTATTCCGGAGAAGACAGTGCACTGGCCTACAAAACCGACAGCTTGGGCCAGGATGTGCGGGGGCTTTTCGGCAACTCGTGGCTGGTAACCGCTCGTGAACCCACGGGAAACCTGCGTGATCGCGCCAAACAAGCCAAAGTGGAGTTGATTGGACCTGAGGGCTTGCCACATCTCAAAAAGCGCGTTCTGAAATGGCTGGATGGTGAGGGGTAACTGAAGATGATTGGTACCACCTATATTTTGAACAGTCCGGTCCTGACTGCTTATGGCGTGTGGGCCTTCCATGGACCGCTGGCCATAGAGGCGGCGCGCGACATAGTGAAGGGCGGATTTATTTCCGCCGTCGGCCACGAGAGCACCGCAGCCCTCCTCACGGAACTGCTGGGGCAGCCTATACGCATGCAACGTATCCGCGCCGATCTGCAAAAAGGCGACCGGGCGTTGGTGCTTTATCTACAGGACCGGCAAGCGGAGGGCGCTCTGCTCACTGCCCAAGACCTAAAAAACCGCCCCTACGAACTGGCCCTGCTGGAGCGAATAGAATAACGACTCGCCAATCAGGCAGTAGAGGCGTCGGCGCCCTGCGCCTCTACCCGCCGCTTGCCGTTGGCAATCAGGTAAATATGCGCCTCACTTAACACTGGTTTGCGCAGTTGTGTGTTATATGGTGCACTCACATAGACGGTTTCCACCATCTGTTCATCGGCGGCCATAAATGCGCCAAGGCTCATGGTGGTCTTTCCGCCCGTCAAATCCACGGCTATCTGGTCACCCACGCGGTGGCGCAACTGGTGCAACGCATCTTCCACCGCGTGCCGCGCCTCCGAAACGTCATCCGTATCCTTG
>JAJYPA010000169.1 GCA_021795795.1 Pseudomonadota bacterium
ACGAAAACCGTATGCCGTACCTACCCGGAAATCGGGATAGTAGTCCTTCTCGGCCAGCTTCACTTTCGTGTCTGCAGCTTTGATCCCGGTGCGGACGGAAGAGAGTAGCGGGCTGTCGTCCAGCGCGGTTCTTTCAAGCGATGCCTCGTCTGGCAAGTCGGGCAGGTATTCTTCCGCATGATCGGACAATATCACGGGCAGGGAGATAGATCTTCCCAGCAGAGCATTAAGCGCTGACGCTTGGCCGCGACGTGTGGATTCGAGGCTGATACCGACGTCGAGCAGCCTGGAAAGTTCGACTTGGGCGAGCAGCACGTCGGACTGCAGACCCTGGCCGGTAGCGTATTTGGTCTCCGCGATTTTGACGAGTCCGCGCAGCAGTTCCTGATTGCGCTTCACGACGTCAATCGCCCTGTCCAGGAAAAACAGGTTCCACCAAGTGGAACGCACGTTCTTGACCAGAACGAGACGCGCCTCGTCCACATCATATTTTGCAGACCTGGCTTCGAAGCTTGCCGCCTCCTTTCGCAACCCCAGTTTTCCCGGGAAAGGCAGCGTCAGGCCTATCCCGACCTGCATCTGCGTCATGGCTTCCTGGGTCACGGAAAAAGTATCGGTCGGAAAACTGATTGCGCCGAGGCTCAGGGTGGGATCGGGCAGCGTGCCCACCTGGTCCGGCACCTGTGCCAGCGCCTTCGCCCTGGCGTTGATTTCTGAAAGCCCGGGATTGCCCTGCAATGCGGCTGAAACCGCCTGATCCAGATCCAGTGTCGGCAATGCTTGTGCATTCAGCGGCAGAAGGAACGCCAGGAAGCATGCCCTAGCTGCATTTCTTGAAATACGCAACATGATTCGATTCCCCGGTATTCGCTCATGACGGTCGATGAGACCGTCCCTAGATTCGGAGCGGAATCAATGGACGAACCGCTCCCTTTCAGAGTGCGGCTAGGGGCGGCGGTACGAGCGGGGGAGAAGCGATCGAGCTGAAGGAACACAGGTAGAAGGACCGGGCCGAGCCTGCCGGTTCCATGGGATACGGCGTCATGTTACTTGTCGCTAGATACCCCGTGCCGGCCAGATGGCAGAACCCGCAGACGTTGCATGACATGCCTCCGGCATGATGCCGAGCAGATGCGTTTTGTGTCGTGGCATGTATCGCATGCGCCTCGCAGGCGGACTGCATCGACACGGTGACAGCGAGTGCGTCACCGCTGAAAAGCGGCAACCATACAGCCAGAACCACGGCAATAAATTTGTTGAATCTCATGTCTGCTTGCTTATTCGCGTTATGATCTCATTATAGACACAAAGTTATTTTTCAATATAAACCTTGCCATCGTGGGAAGGTCAAGGGGAAAATGTGTATTTCTTGATGCCAACAGCCTTAGGAAAATAATGACCGAGTTACCCATGAATATCGGTGCAGCGGCAAAAACAACTGGCATTTCTGCCAAGATGATTCGCTATTACGAAGATATTGGATTGATTTCGAAGCCTGCTCGAAGCAGCGGCGGATACCGCACTTACTCAACCTCGGAAATACATTCCTTGCACTTCATACGTCAAGCGCGAGAACTTGGTTTCTCTACCCAGCAAGTTGCAGAATTACTGAGCCTGCGGAACGATAAATCCAGCCCCAGTCACAAGGTCAAAGCCATTACGATGAGTCACATCGCATCGCTGAAAGAGAAAATTCACAAGCTCGAGGCGATGAAAAAAACCTTGTCCGAACTGGCCTCTTGCTGTCATGGAGATGATCACCACGACTGTCCCATCCTGGATAGCATAGCTCATCCGCTGGAAGATGAGTGACCTATCGACAGCAATCTCGCTGAAGCTGGATGGGAGGGCAAGGTACGGACCCGTAGGAGCAGAAAACGCAGCAATCCCCTTGCTTGGAGCGCAACAGGGATTTGCATTCAGGGCATTCCGCGTAATAAAGGCAAGCGTCAGTCGGCATCGTTTCCTGCCATGAAAAGCCGCATAACGGACAAGTCAAAACCGATTGGAGAAAGATGTCGCTCATGAAATTTTCGCCATTCGGCTAATTCCAGGTATATGAGATGACGGCTGGCGAACAGTGGTTTCAACCGTGATATGGACCAATTCTTCATGGATCTGTAACGCCTTCCTGACCTCTGCTGCATCCACGGAACTGTCCGCAGCGATACCTACAATGCAGGCGAATTTCCCCTTCCCTACCCGCCATACATGCAGGTCGTACAATTCTGCCTGGAAAAGGGTATTCCGGATCACTTCTCTGATTTCTTCAACCACGGGATTGTCCATGTCCGCATCAAGCAATACCTTGCCCGTATCGCGTATGAGGCTGTAAGACCAGACAGCGATGACTACGGCCCCAACTATGCCCATAACTGGATCCATCCAGGTGAGCCCGAATAGTTTGCCGGATAGCAGAGCGACAATGGCCAAGACGGAGGTCGCAGCGTCGGCAGCAACGTGAATGTAGGCCGATCTGAGGTTGAGATCATGATGATGGTGATCGTAGTCGTGGCCATGATCGCCATGATGGTGCGCATCCTTCAGCATCCATGCGGAAACCAGGTTAACGACCAGTCCGACGACGGCGATGGGAATGGCCTGATCGAACTGAATCGGTACGGGATGCGCTATCCTTATGACTGATTCGTATACCATCAGGGCAGCGACGCCGAGCAAGAGGATGGCGCTGGTATAACCCCCGAGCACTTCGATCTTCCATGTGCCGAAGGAAAATCGAGGATCCCTGGAAAGGTGCCGCGCTGCAGCATAGGCAAATGCGGATAGCCCGAGCGCTACGGCGTGAGAACTCATGTGCAGCCCGTCTCCGAGCAGGGCCATCGAATTGAACCACCATCCGCCCAGAATCTCCACGATCATCATGACCGCGGTCAGCGCGACCACGCGCCGCGTAGATCGCTCGGCCAGCATGTTCTCGGTGTGGAAAACATGTTCATGGCACAATGTATCGTGCACAATATCGGTCAAGGATGACTCCTTAATATCATCGGTCATGAATTATTAGTATACTCCCCCATAGTATTTTTATTCAATCTGGACTATGGCTCACACGATTCGGGACAAGGGCAAGCTTCTAGCAAGGATCAGGCGCATCCAGGGACAGGCGGCGGGAATCGAGAAGGCGCTACAATGCGAAGCCGACTGCATGGCCGTGCTTCAGCAGATTGCAGCGATTCGGGGCGCTGTAAGCGGATTGATGAACGAGGTCATGGAGGGGCACCTCCGCGACCATCTGGGGTCGGATGCTGAAGATGCGGCTCAGCGGGAAAAGGATATCGACCAGATCGTCGGTATCCTAAGGTCTTATCTCAAGTAACCCGGATGCTGCCCGTTTGCAGCATCAAAGCGCATCTGTCCGATTTCTTGATTGAATGACGTCCGTTTCTTCGAGATAAACACGAGGTGGTACTTGCAGTCCCACCTCGTGTGACTCAAACTCTGATACTCTTTCATTTGTGAATCTCCATCTCTTGGTCGAGATTTATGATTCACATGACCGTCGCATAGGTCAAACCACAGGGAGTCCCCCGGCAGAGCCGGGGGCTTACCTCACTGAGTTAAATTGAGCTCATGAGCCATTCAGATTTTAGGCATGGGCTGCAAGGCAATGATTGCCATTCCTACCAGGGCAACTGCTGCTCCAGCGAAATCCCATCTCGTCAAGGACACCCCTTCGACAACTCTCAGCCATCCAAGGGCAACTGCAATATATACTCCTCCGTAGGCAGCATAGGTCCTACCTGCTGCGCTTGGGTGGAAGGTGAGGAGCCATGCAAACAAGGTCAGCGATAGCGTGGCTGGAAGCAAAAGCCAAAGGCTCCTGCCCTGTCTGATCACAAGCCAAGGAAGGTAGCATCCGACAATTTCAGCCAATGCGGTTGCCACAAATAGCGCCGAGATTTTTGCAAATTCCAACATGTTCTTATCTGAGCCAACCGAAAACGACCACCAGCAAAGTATATCAAAAGTAGCAACAGGGTGAGAAAATCGAAAATAAAGCACGCCAAGCCGGTTGCTATGGCTGCAGCGCCCTGACTTGCCTGCGCCGATCCTGACTGCTACCCTGCGCTCTCGCCGCGTTCGAGGTGTAACCATGAACCAGTCGGGCGGTCATGCCGACGCCGACCTCAACAAGATGCACCGAAGGAACCAGGAAATGAATGAAAGCATGAACGAAGCCGCATCAGCGGCGGAAACCGCCACCGGGCCGAAGGGCTGGCTCAACCGCACCGTAGTCGGCGCCGGAATTACCAGCGCGCTGGGCGACTTTTGCTATGAGACGACGACCGTTTTGTTGCCCGGCTTTCTTGCCGTGCTGGGCTTACCAGCCAGCGTGCTCGGCACCATCGAAGGGATTGCCGATGCGGTAGCCAGCTTCACCAAAATGGTGTCGGGCTATGTGGCGGACAAGCTGGGACATCGCAAGCTGATGGTACTGGTGGGCTACGGCCTGACGCCGATCGGACAAGGTCTAATCGCTTTGGCGACCGGATGGCCGCTGCTGCTGCTCGGCCGCGTCGTGTCCTGGTTCGGCAAGGGGCTGCGTGGGCCGTTGCGTGATGCCATCGTGATCCAGGCGGTGACGCCGGAAACCAGGGGTCGGGCCTTCGGATTCCACCGCGCAGCCGACACCATTGGCGCAGTCCTTGGCCCGCTCTTGGGTGTCGCCCTGTTGGGGTGGGCGCAGGGGCTGCCTTGGGATGGTGCAACTGGCCCATTCCGGCTGGTGCTGTTGCTGTCGGTGATTCCGGGCGTGCTGGCCGTGCTGGCCTTCCTGACGCTGGTCCGAGATCCGCAGCACTCTCCGAATCCGGCGCTGAAGTTCTTCCGTTCGCTGCGCAATCTGCCGATACGTTTCAGGCGCTACCTCGGCGCGGTCGGTCTGTTCGGCATCGGCGATTTCTCGCACTCGCTGCTGATCCTGGCCGCAACCACCCTGCTCACACCCTCGCTGGGCATAGTGAAGGCCGCCCAGGTGGCCGGCCTGCTCTATGTCTGGCGCAATGTGGTGCAGGTTGCGATGTCCTACCCAGTCGGCGCCATGGCGGATCGCCTCGGCCATCTACCCATGCTGGTCGGCGGTTATGCGCTGGGGGCGCTCACGGCCGTCCTGACAGCACTCGCCTTCTGGTTTTCAGCGGACAACGTGCCGCTGCTCGCAGGAATCTTCTTCATTGCGGGATTGTATGTCACCGTCGAGGAAGCGCTGGAATCCACGGTGACGGCGGAAATGGTGCAGGCCGACACCCTGGTGATGAGCTACGGCGCGCTCGGCACGGTCAACGGCACGGCCAAGTTCATCTCCAGCACCACGGTCGGTCTGGTGTGGACCGTGGTCTCCCCGACCCTTGGTTTTGGCCTGGCGGCGTTGCTGATGGCAGCCGGGACGCTGGTTCTACTGCGTGTCAAGCGAAGCTAATCGCAGCAATGGCAAACATCCACACCGAAAGACCGGCCTTCTCGATGCTGATCGTATCTTTGAAATTCAGGCGCAGTTCCTGCAAGTACATTTTTTAGAAACAAACCGCCACGTTCTGCAGCAATCCCAAGACCGTGGAAGAAGCAGAGATTTCAGCAAAGCGTGTGGTGACTTTTCATACCAGTGAGAAACTCCCCCAACTACTCCTACGCTATTAACAGCACCGATGCATCTGGATGGGTGGACATTTGACCGTACCGTAGGAACAGAAAACGCAGCAATCTCCCGCTGTTGGCTTCAGCATGGCCCTGCAATTCGTGCATTCGTAAAAATAAAGGCATGCATCGACCGGCATGATCTCGGTCTTGGCAAATCCGCAATGCGGACAGGTCAGGTCGGACTCGAGAACGACTTTTCCATATTCAATCTTCCCTTTGAGGAAATTTCCTTGAAACCTGCCTCAGGAAATCCATCTGGCGGCCATAATTCCGGCACCCCGCACATAGCATCAGATGGAGTCGAAGGCCTATTTTTTGGGACATGGAGAGTTCCCTGTCCAGGCGTTGAGACATCAGCTCGGTAGCCTCTTTACAATTCAGCATTTCCGCCTCCTGATTTGAACCAGCGCTCGTTGAGGCATAATCTCAGCCCCATGCGTGCGCGATGCAGCACGACCCAACAATTCGTCGAGCTGATCCCCAGTTCCTTACAGATCTCTTCCGTTTCCAAGCCTAACATCTCCCTCATCATGAAAATCCTTGCGGCGTTCTCCGGCAGACGGGTCAGACAGAGTTCGAATATCTGCCAGAACTGCCCATTGGAAGCGCTTTTCTCGGGGTTCCCCCAATCGGCCGGCCGGGTGTCTTCCTGCCAGCGCCCGTTCTCGTCGAACAGGTCATCATACGCATGCTCCGGAATTTCTTCGACCGATGGAGAGCGAATTCTGTCGCGGATGATGTCGACGATCTTGTTCTTCAGAATGCCGAACACCCAAGTCTTGAGTCTGGAGCGGCTCTCGAACGACTTCCTGTTGGAAAGCGCTGCAGCAAGCGCCTCCTGCACAGCGTCCTCCGCGGCAGAGTCGTCACGCAACTGGATCCTGGCGAACTTGAGCATGTCGCCCTGCAGCGAAGCGATGTCGTTTTCCATTTTTAATAGCATATCATTTCAAATTGATTGTAAGGAATTACGATTCTCCCCGACCAATGGTCAGGAAGATGAAAATGTCTTCCAGCAAGAATGGAAAGCCGATTCGTTTTTACTACAGGAGAATGAAAAATGCCGCAAACATGCTCAACGGAAGAAGGGAAAGGCAGGTGCGGCTGCACCGGCCACAAGTCAGCGATGATGATGCTTGCATTGGTAATTTTGGCGGTAATCGCTGGCGCCGTTTCCCTGTTTATCGGCAAGTAGGAGATCCGCCATGTCGATGATGTGCCCGATGGACGGATGCAAACAGAAGCAGGGTATGTGTATTCACGAGAAGGTGATGATGGCGGCCGTTGTTCTGGCTGCTTTCATCGGCGGCATCTATCTGGCCACTTCCTGAATGCGACTATCCATCCAATTTTAAATTTACCAACCACGAAAGGAAGCAACATGAAGAAGCGTGAAACCATAATGCGTTCTGCAATCGCCGGCGTGCTGGCGCTGGGAATAAGCGGACAGGCCATGGCTGGCATGGCTAAAGGGCCGCAGATGATGCAGAAGGGCTGGGAAGCCTGCGGCGGGGTGGCCCGTGCGGGGATGAACGACTGTGGCGTAAAAACCAGCCTGCATTCCTGCGCAGGACAGGCCAAGAAAGACGGCGAGGCTGATTCCTATATCTACCTTCCCAAGGGTCAGTGCAACCGCATCGTCGGCGGGCATGTCCTCAACGTGACCAACGCGGACGTTGGCAGCCTGAAGGAAAAAATGATGAAAATGATGGGCATGTGATGGAAAGGCCGCGGGCAATTTCGAATTCCGCCCGTTCGATCCCGGCGAGAGCCGGGATCGGCCTGCGCTCCCCGCACTACCTGGAGCTTCTCGATAAGCTTCCGGACATCGGCTGGCTGGAGGCGCACAGCGAGAATTATTTCTGCGAAGGCGGTGCGCAGCTCCATTACCTGGAAAAGCTCCGCGCCCATTATCCACTGAGCCTTCACGGGGTCGGACTTTCGCTGGGTTCGGTCGATCCATTGAATACCGATCACCTGAAGAAGCTGAAGTCCATTGTGGCGCGTTTCGAACCCGCGCTGGTTTCGGAACATCTGACCTGGAGCTCGGTTGATGGCCGGTTTTTGAACGACCTGCTGCCGCTCCCTTATACAGAGGAATCGCTTGCGCATGTCTGCGGGCGCATCGCCCGTGTTCAGGATTATCTGGGCAGGCAGATCCTGATCGAGAATGTGTCGAGCTATCTGCAGTTTTCCCCTTCGACCCTGCCCGAATGGAAATTTCTCGCCGAAGTTCACACCTTGAGCGGATGCGGAATCCTGCTGGACGTGAACAATATCTATGTGAATGCCGTCAACCACGGCTTCGATCCCGTGACCTACCTTGAGGCAATCCCGGTCGATGCGGTGCAGGAAATCCATCTCGCCGGCTACGACTGTTTCGACGGCGTTCTAATCGACACCCACGGCAAGCCGGTCCATCCCGAAGTCTGGCTGCTCTACGGAGAAGCGTTAAATCGCTTCGGCAAAATTCCCACACTCATCGAGTGGGACACCGACATTCCTGAATTCGACGTGCTGCTCGAAGAAGCGAACAAGGCCGAGGCCATGCTGGAGGTGAGAAATGAACTCGCTGCATGACATCCAGACAAGGTTCGCGAATGCGATCTTCTCCGGAAGATACGCGGAGTTTTCGGGAGAAATCCTGGAAGATGGGGAAGACCGTCTCGCCATCTATCGCAACAACGTGTTCGGCGGATTGGGTCAGGCATTACGAGTCCTTTATCCCGCAGTCTTCAATTTGGTTGGAGAAAGTTTCTTCGTGAATCTGGCTGAAGGCTACATCAGGGCGCATTCTTCGACATGCGGCGACCTGGCCAGATTCGGCGATTCATTCCCGGATTTTTTGGAAAACATCTCGACTGAAGCGGGTCTTCCCTACCTTCCCGATCTGGCGAGACTGGAGCACCTCCTGCATCTTACCTACCATGCCGCGGATCGCGAGTTCCTCGATCTTCAACGACTTGCTTCCGTGCCGGAAGTAGGGTTGGGGGCTCTGACTTTCGAACTTCACCCCGCATGCCTTCTGCTCGAATCGAACTACCCTGTTCAACTTATCTGGCAGCTCTGTCAGCCCGGCGGCGAGGAAGGAGGAGAAGTCGACCTTTCGGCTGGCGGCGTCCGCCTGCTTATTGCAAGAACCGGATTGCAGACGACGATCCGGCAACTGGGGGCGGGTGAACATGCCCTGCTCGATGCCTTTTCGAAGGCAAGGCCATTCGATGCCGCCTGCGCAGCAACGCTCGACATCGAACCGGACTTTGATCTATCGGGCACCCTGCAGAGGCTCGTTGCGACGGGAGTCGTCGTCGATTTCAGAGAAAAAGAGGAAACATGAAAAAACTGATCAAATGGATCGTCATTGGAACCAACGGGCTGAATCATCTGGGTTCGCTCTTCGACCTGCTGGCCCGATTTTACCTTGCGAGAGTATTCTGGCAATCGGGCCTGCTGAAGGTGTCGAGCTGGACGGCCACGGTCGCCCTTTTCACCAACGTTTATCACGTTTCGCTGCTTTCTCCCTGGATGGCGGCAGCGCTTGGCGCGTCAATCGAACTCGGGGGATCGGCGCTTTTGTTGCTCGGATTGGGCGGAAGAATTGCCGCAGCCGCGCTTTTCGGACTCAACATCGTATCCGTGATCTCCTATCCGGAAATCTCCGATCTCGGTCTGAAGGACCATTTCTACTGGGGCGTGTTGCTGCTGTTCTTCGTGCTGCACGGCATGGGAAAGCTTTCGGTGGATCACTGGGTGCGCCGCCGTTACATCCGTGATTTTGTACAGCCGAAGAAAATTAGGGACTGACCGCAGCATCCCATTCCGCAACGCCATCGCGCAAGTGTGCAGAATTGAAGCCTTCTCCGCGCAGCAGTTCAACCGCATCTTTCGCCATCAGGCAGTAAGGCCCCCGGCAATAGGCAACGATCGGCCTGTCCTTCGGCAGTTCGGAGAGTCTTTGGCGCAATTCGTCGAGCGGTATGGAGCGGGCAAACGGCAGGTGTTTCGTCAGGTACTCATCGGTCGGGCGGACATCCAGCACGACCACCTCCCCCCGTCGCGCCATTTTCATCAGTGTCTCGCGATCATTGGGTACTAGGTCATTCGGCTGCGCAGCGATATTCTGTAATGCCACTCGCAGTTCGACCAGGCGCTCTTCTGCAAGTGAATGGAGCATCACCCAGAAATCGGCGACTTGTTTGTTGGCGAGCCTATAGTAGATATTCTTGCCATCTCGCCTGGTTTCGACCAGGTTCGCATTTCTCAGCTCGCGCAGGTGCGCGCTGGCAAGCTTCATGCTGATCGACGCCTCTCGCGACAGCGTATCGACGGATTTTTCGCCCTGACACAATAGTTCGATCAGCTCCAGGCGCTTCGGGCTTGAAGCTGCCTTCCCTATCCTTGCCACCTGCTCATAGAGCAGATCCTTGATTTGCCGTGCGTTATCCATGCCATTAAATCTAGTGATTTTTAGATCAATTGTCAAATATGAGCTAGACATCCCTTTAAAGTGGTGCTATCTTTTACATCATTCCAAC
Source organism: Pseudomonadota bacterium (assembly GCA_021795795.1). Next base: position 10,194 of record JAJYPA010000169.1, read on the forward strand.
AATTATTGGATTGTTAAAGGAGTTAATCATGAAAACGCTGTTTATTCTGAATGACGGCCCTTATGGCAGCGAGCGCCCCTACAATGCGCTCCGCCTCGCGGGAACCTTGGCCGGCCGCGAGGGATACGAGGTCAAGGTATTCCTGATCGGCGATGCGGCAAGCTGTTCCAAGTCGGGACAAAAGGTGCCGGAAGGCTATTACAACGTGCAGGTCATGCTGAACAAGGTGATCCGGTCCGGCGAAGTCGGCGTATGCGGCACCTGCATGGCGGCGAGAGGGATTGCCGATGCTGATCTAGTCGAAGGATCGCACAAAAGCACGATGGCCGAACTGGCCGATTGGACGCAATGGGCCGACAAGGTCCTGGTTTTCTGAAGGAGAAATCTCTCATGTTCTTCAAGCAACTGGCAACGAAGGAAGCATCGCTTTCCTATTTTTTCGGCTGCGGCACCAAGGGCAAGTCCATGGCGGTTGACGTGGTCGCAGGCGACGAGGCATGGTTCATCGAGGAGGCGAAGAAGGCTGGCGTCACCATCAACTACGTCATCGATACGCATGTCCATGCCGATCATTATTCGGGCGGGAGAAAGCTCGCGCAGATGGCAGGCGCCCCCTACTGCCTGCACGAGTCGGACAAGGGGCTGGTCAAATTCGAATTCGAGCCTTTAAGCGATAGCCAGTCGCTCAATCTCGGCAACGTCGAGGTCGAAGTATTGCATACTCCCGGCCATACGCCCGACAGCATCTGCCTGCTGGTGACGGACAGGCGTCGCGGGGAGTTGCCCTGGTTCGTGATCACCGGGGACACGCTCTTCGTCGGATCGGTAGGACGACCTGACCTCCTCGGGCGCGAGCGGGAGATGGCGGGGCAGCTCTATGACAGCCTGCATGAAAGACTGCTGCATCTTCCAGGCGAAATCGAGATCTATCCCGGCCATCAGGCTGGCAGCGTCTGCGGCGCCGGACTGTCCGGAAAACCTTCTTCCACCATCGGTTTCGAAAAGCGCTGGAATCAGGGACTGTCGATGAACAGGGAAGCTTTCATCGAATACCTGCTCAGGGATATCCCGCCACGGCCGACAGAGATGAGCGAGATGGTCGCAGCCAATATCGCCGGATAAGGGAAGAAAATCGGTGACCAGTCAGACTGACGTGTTCGCGGCCGAGGCCGTTTATATTCGCGGCATCCGTGCCAACCTGCACCAGTTCGTGCAGCAGGCGATCCAGGTGTTTTTTGTGGGTCTCGTGATCGGCATGGAGCGCAATGTGCTGCCGGTGCTGAGCCAGGATTTCGGGGTACCCAAGGGATCCTTCCTGTATCTCACCTCCTTCGTGGCATCGTTCGGATTCGTCAAGGGCATCCTGAATTTCTATGCGGGACGCCTCTCCGAGCGCATCGGGCGCAAGAAGGTGCTGCTGCTGGGCTGGCTCGGGGCGATCCCCATCCCTTTCATGATCCTTTATGGACCCGGCTGGGGATGGATCGTCGCGGCGAACGTTTTTCTGGGCATCAACCAGGGATTTGCCTGGAGCATGACCGTCACCAGCAAGGTCGACATCACAAGAGCGGAACAACGGGGATTTGCCACGGGGGTGAACGAATTCGCAGGCTATGCCGCCGTGGGCATAGGCGGCCTGGTTACAGGTTATCTTGCGCAGATCTATGGCCCCCGGGAAGCGCTCTTCGGCTTCACCTTGGTCGTAATCCTTATCGCCGCATCAATTGCACTGCTCTTCGTAAAGGAGACGCTGCCCTGGGCCAAAGCCGAAAGCACCCAGCATGCCAACGGCACGTATGCCGGACACCAGCCGCGCTTCCCGCAAGGCGTGTCGGCCCATCCCGGAACATGGGAAATCTTCACGCTGGTATCCTTTCGCCACCCGACTTTCAGGGCGCTTTGCCAGGCGGGGGTCGCCAACAAGATCGCAGATGCCCTGTTGTGGGTACTGTTCCCGGTCTTTCTTCACGATCAGGGGCTGGGGCTGGTGCAGATCGGCTGGGTTACGGCCGTGTACGGCATGGTCTGGGGCGCTTCCCAGCTTGCAACCGGAGCCCTGTCGGATGTCATCGGGCGCAAGAAACCCATCGTTGCCGGACTGTGGCTGCTCGGCATGGGCATCGCGTCCGTCCCATTGGTGCATGGCATAACTGCATGGACAATCGCTGCTGCCGTCATGGGAATAGGCATGGCGCTGCTCTATCCCAACATCATCGCATCGGTGGCGGATATCTCGCATCCCAACTGGCGCAGTTCCGCCCTCGGAACTTACCGCTACTGGCGTGACACGGGCTATGCCATCGGGGCGATTGCACTGGGCTCCGTTGCCCAATGGTCCGGCAGTATCGAGAAGGCATTCTGGTTCACCGCCGTCATTTTAGGCGCATCCGGCTTGTACCTCGTCCTGCAGGCGGAAGAAACGCATCCAAAGCTAAGCCGATGATCTTGGGATTGGCTCCGTAAACGGTGAAAAGCAGACCAATCTTATCGTCATTCGGTCAGTTGAACGTCAGAAGCGGCGATACTTCTACCTAGCCTTTTGCGGCCCCACAATAATTTCAGATAGCCTCGAGTCTGGAGATTTCCACATCTACCAACGAATTGGCAAGATTCTGGAGGATTCCGCATGTGCCCACCGTCGAGTTGTCATGGCAGCGCATGCGCAAGTCACGAAGCTGCTTTTCCAGAAGATGCATTTCCTCGATCTGCTTTTGTATATGCGCGATATGGCGGTCAATCATGTCATTGATTTCCGCACAGGCCAAATCTGGATCGGTCTGATAATGCTGCATCGTCCTGATTTCCGCCAGAGTCATCCCCAGCGAGCGGCAGCGCAGAACGAAGTTGAGTTGTCCGAGATGTCCCGCAGAATAATTACGGTAACCCGATACTTCTCGAGGTGGCTTCGTCAGAAGCCCTTCACGTTCATAATAACGAATAGTCTCTGCGCTACATCCCGCTTGCTTTGCCAATTGACCGACCAGCATCACCATGCCCCTTCAAAATCCGCTTGACCTTGTAGTCACTCAAAGGTTTTAATAGGTGTTTAACCCCACATCACCTGCAAATAGCACCACATTGCGTGGCTGATTCTCTTTATGCAGTGTTTCTACGTGGTGTGGGGATACTATCTCATCCCCAGAATTTTGCAATGTAACCGCCATGCGCATTTATCAAATGCGCTTCTTTTCTACTAGCTTTCGATAATGCTCCCCCAACGCAGTTAAACGACATGCTTTACTCTCCATGGCGGCGTTCCACATATGCGTCGAGTTAACTGGCACAAGCAAATTTACCCGATTGAATTTTTGCAGGACTGCGAATGTCCTTGTGTTCTCCTGGTCTGGTGGCGGCATTCCTGGGTCACGACCTTTAAGCTCTGGCTCGAATGTGGGATCCAATTGAAACTCAAAACCAGGATATGGAAATAGCTCACAAATTCTCCGGAGATCAGAAAGCTCAATCGGTGGTTGAACTCGCCGAAGAGAAACAAACCTTGTTACATTGGTTTTGAATACAGGGCGCTGTTCCCATGGACCAAGAGATTGGTCTATATGCGCATACACACTTCCAGGTGTTACATCACCTACCAAATTAGCAGCGGCACCACTAAGAGCATCGATAAGTAGCGAGGTGAATATTCCCGAGCCGTTTTCCTCGGAAGCATATTGATCAGCAGTTGAAGCAGTTAGGATTGTAATTCCCTCGGCAATCTCAGCAGAATAAGCCTTGTTAATAGTGGATCTGCCAGCAACTCCAGAATGACAACTATCCAAAATGATGACTTTATTCTTGGCAGCAGATTGATTAGCGAGTGTCAGCACGTCATTCAGAGACAGGCCATCATCGCCAGATTTGCACTCACTGGTAATTAAATAGCCACCAGTAACTTCAATGTATCCATGCCCCGCGAAGTAGAACAAGGCGGTTTCCGAATCACCGGCAAACAGATCTCTTACCGAGTCCTTCAACTCCGTCCGTGACACAGCATCACCTGCCCCTGTGCCAGTTATCAACTTCACCGAAAAGTTTATTGCTCCATCCGCATGCCTCTCTAATACACTCTTAACGGCGTGAGCATCGTTTACGCAGCCATGAAGCGCTGAAGCCGAAGAGTAGTAATCAATCCCAACGATCAATGCCTTACGCATAACCACCTCATAGCCTTGTGATGCATTGTTAGTCCTTGGTAATTAGGCAACTGCGCGAATAGCATCGACAATGC
>JAJYPA010000170.1 GCA_021795795.1 Pseudomonadota bacterium
CAGGAAAGGTTGGACAACGGCGGGGGGAGTTCCCTATAATCTGGCCCACGCGCAGTTAGCTCAGATGGATAGAGCGTCGGCCTCCGAAGCCGAAGGTCACTGGTTCGACTCCAGTACTGCGCACCAATAAAATCAAATAGTTAGATAATAATTCTCCTCGGCGCTCAGTCGATTGTGTCCAGATTGTGTCCAAAATGTGCCCAGATTGTGTCCGTGGGTTCCCCCCCCTGGCGGATGGCTCTCCCAAAATGACATTTAGCCTCTGTGTCCAAGTTTTCCACTACCTCCAAAGCAACTACGCCTGATCATCGTTGTTGAAGTTCGTCTTGTTCGTCCGGGATGTATTCGAGTAGGTCGCCGACCCCGCAGCGGAGATAGGCACAAAGTTTGTCAATATTGTCTGTCGTGGTGTTGTAACCACGATGATTGGCAAGTTTCGAAAGAGTAGTTCTATGAATGCCGGTCGCCGCGGCAACCTCCTCAAGGGTAATCCGCCTTCCTGCGCGAAACTCCCTGTCTGCGAGCAACGACTTGAGGTGTATTCGAATCATGGGGCCCCCTTAATCACATCCAGAGTGGATGATGCGCAGAAACTACCATAGGTGAGCAGGTTCATCAAAAATGCTTGACAATGTCTGTTACACGCATAGAATGTAGCTTGCGAGCATCACAAAACGATAGGAGGCATCAAATGAGTTGTTTGACCTATATGACTACGGAAGAGTTGGCCCAGAAAATCAAATATGACTGCCGGACTATCCGGAATCGACTCAAGGATTCTGTGCTTCTTGAAGGAGTCCATTACATCAGGCCCTTTGGTGGGAGAAAGATTCTCTTTATTTGGGAGAGGATCGAGAAGGATATGGCTGAAATATCTTCTAGATCAGATTTTTCTATTCCTCTTTCTAATGGTGGGGTGTGTCATGGGAAGCATTAAAAACCGCCCAGAAAATGGAAAATTATTCTTCGATTTTAGGTACAATGGCATGAGGTGTCGAGAGCAAACGCTCCTGAAAGATACGCCAACTAATCGCAAGAAGATGCAGAAGGTCCTCGATCGCATCGAAGAAGAGATATCTTTGGGAACCTTTGACTATACGCGTTATTTTCCGGGCAGCAAGGTATTGGAAAAGCTGAAAGTTGAGCGTGTGCGGTTCCAGCCGTACAAGATCGAGCGTGAGGAAAGTGAGGATACCCCGACCTTCGAAGAGTTTGCCAGACAATGGGTCGACGAAATGCGGATTCAATGGCGCAACACGCAGATCAAGACGGTTTCCAACACGCTGAGTAAGTATTTGATCCCAACGTTTGGGGAGAAGAGGGTTGGCCTCATCACCAAGAGAGATGTTATGGCGTTTCGGTCGGACCTCGCCAAAGTCCCCGGCCGAAATGGAAAAGCGCTTTCTGCATCCCGTGTAAACCATATCCTCACACCCTTGCGGATGATCCTCAATGAGGCGGCCAACCGGTACGAGTTTACCTCACCCTATCATGGGATCAAAAGCCTCAAGGTTCCCCGTACCGACGTGCAGCCATTTTCCTTGGAAGAGGTGGAGGCAATCCTGCGCGCAGTGCGCCCCGACTTTCGCAACTACTACCTGATTCGTTTTTTCACTGGCCTGCGAACCGGGGAAATCGATGGCTTGCGCTGGGACAAGGTGGATCTACAGCGGCGACAGATACTGGTGCATGAGGCCTTGGTTGATGGAGAGGTGGTGCCAACCAAGAATGATGGCTCCTTTCGCACGGTGGAAATGTCTCTGCCGGTCTATCAGGCATTCCTGGAGCAGCATCGGGCGACCAGGCAGGGGAGTTACGTGTTTTGCACCCGAGATGGCACGCCACTGCGGCATGGCAATGTTACTAAGCGGGTCTGGTATCCGCTCCTGCGTTTTCTTGACCTGAAACGCCGGCGCCCCTACCAAACCCGGCACACCGCCGCGACCCTTTGGCTCGCGGCGGGGGAAAGCCCGGAGTGGATCGCCCGACAGATGGGGCACAGCACCACGGAAATGCTGTTTCGCATCTACTCGCGCTATGTCCCCAATCTTACCCGGCAGGATGGTTCGGCCATGGAGCGACTCCTGCTCTCTCGTCTCGCCGGGGTCTCTGCGAGGGAGGAACGCGACCATGATTGAATCTTCGCGGTCAGTATCTGAGATCGTCCCTATAGTCGCCTATTCCGATAGACTTGCTCCAAGGAACCCGGTGGTGGGGCGCCTAGTGACTGCGCTGTCCTCAGCATTTGCCTTACACGATGCCAGAAGCCTGGCGGCATTGTTGCGGGTGCCGGTCGAACAGGAGGTCGGTATGGTGCTGCAATGGTGGATATTGCGCTGCTTCCTGGAAATCGACGAGGGGCAGGCCGCCCTCTTGCTGCCCAAGCTGGTGGCGCAGCTCGACGAAATCCTTGCCGGTCGAGGTGAAGCATGAATAAGGAACTATGGCGAGAGGAGTTCGTTCTGCAAAAACTGCGATCAGCGACCAGCCGGTTTGGCCAGCCCTTCACCGTCTGCGCGCTACAGGATACCTCGGAGCAAGTCTGGACCGCCTACTGGTGGCAGCAATTCCCGCACCCAATACTTTGGCCCGATGGGATCGAGGTGATTGCTACCGTGCGGGATCGGCGCTTTGGAGATCGTCGGGTTTTGGACGTGACGACGATGGAACTAACCGCACTCTCCGACTCGGTGCCGGGTGGGACGCTAGACTCAATCCCCTTTCCGCAGTGGTTGCTGCCGCAGACCTCCGCGCCGTGCCTATTACGCGAGCTGTGGGCGCAGATTGGACTGGTGGAAAACCCCTGGGTGCGTCTTTTCAATCAGCGCATCCTCCACGACCCCGATATCAGTCTTCGCTGGGTATCGATTCCCGCAAGTCGCGATCATCACCACGCCGAGTCTGCAGGATTGCTGCGGCACAGCCTCGAGGCGCTGCGCTTGCTTAGCAAGAGCCCGCAAATGTCGCAACTGGAGTGGGATATTGCCCGCACGGCCATCCTCTGGCACGACGTCGGGAAAATACTCTCTTTTTCGGCGGGGGAACGACGGGGGGTAGAGGGATATCTGGTGCCGCATGAGACGGCCACGTCAGAGATACTCGCCCCCCATCTGGTATGGTTGCGTCAGCGAGCCCCGGATTTGGTCACGGCCTTGAAACTGCACTGGTACCCGCCTCGCCATGGACGCCCGCTCATGCCCGGGCAACTATTGGTCGAAGCTTGCGATCGCATGAGTGCTGCATTGGATAGTCGGGAACAGGCTTTCCAGCAGCAGCCAGCATGGCGCCAGTTTGGTCGGTTGGATGGTTCGGGGCCAGCCTCTCGCTTCTGGCGTCTTCGGGAGGGACCCTGAATGGCGATAGTGGTTTACACATGCTGACGGTTGCCCAACAATAACCCAGTCTTCTTCTCATGGGCACGTGAATACGTGGCAGACTCCGGGGCTTCTCCAAAAGCAAATGATGATCGCCAACGCCAAGCTATCCCGGCCGCCTTTGCGGAATTCCAGAAATTCTATCGAGTGCTGGAAGCCGACGCATCAATAACGACTGCGGATATGCTGGAGATGTTCCGTGATCTGGGGGTGTACGGCCATCTGACAGAGATCCAAACCGTCTGCGCGAATCTGCAAGAAATTCTGGATCTGTTGCGGGGGCTTCCCAGTTGGCAGGCATACCTGGAGCCGGTGCAAAAATGGCCCAGGCTTTTGGATTGGGTTTTGTCCCACGCTGATAGTTTGCCGCAACCACGGTACAGTGTCAGCACGGCCTTTCGGAACCCGCTGGTGCATCTGTGTACCACCAGCCATCCGCTTTATGCATTGCTTTGGACCAGTACTGAGCCAGAACAATTACGGGACTTTCGCCTACTCCAAGGCCATGTCGTGCTTTCTCATATGCGAAAAATAAAAAAACATCCCGACTACGCCTATAACTATCGGGATCAGGAGAGAGCCCCATATACCGAGTTGCTTGAAGGGACCTATCGATGTGGCCTGGCGCTGCGAGAAATTTCCCTGCCGGGATCGGCGATAACCCCAGAACTGCTACGGCCAGAACGTCCACCGGTCTTGTTTGCCGAACAGTTGTATGCGATATGGGAAGCCCTGCAAGCGTACCGGAAAATGCGAAAGGATGGGCTTTCAAGTCAGGGGCAAGGGTCGGATGGAGAGGAGGGGATCGACGGAGTTTCCGCGAGCGATCCAGAGTTGTTTGATCTTCTGCGTCGGTTGGAGTCTTCCAAAATACACGGTCACTTGCGAAGTTTCTGCTACGATATGGCCGAGGCTTATGAGCTTCGGAAGCGCGGAATCAGAATTCGAGAACCGGGTAAGCCACGAGAACGTCACACCCTCCATGGCTATCTTCCACTCGTCAGTTTGCAGGGCGACGAGATTGGGAAGTCGGATGATGATCCAGCGAAACGCCCCATTCGCTGGCAGCTAGGTGGGGAGGCCGCCCATAGTTTGGGGCGGGGCGCGGCTGGTGCGCGCCGCTTCGAAGAAGAGTTTGATTTGGATAGCGAAGAGAACGTCGGTGACGAATTTCTCGAGGTGGATTCTGACTGTTCGTTGCTATCGCAGAGTATTCCTTCCCTGCAGTCCCTGGCATTGCGGGGGAAAATGTATGCCGAGGCGTTGCAGAACCAGATCTTCCCCTGGGAGTATGACCTCCTGACCGATAGCGCTTTGCGCTCCCTGCTCGATCATATGGACAGCGACTTTGCCGAGGAACTCGAAAAATCGGAAGCGAAGCCGTCGATCCGGGCGGAGTGCATCGCCCTGCTGAGCATTCTCCTCTGGACGGGCTGCGGGCTCAAAGCGGCTCGACAAATCCATACGGTGGAACCCGGACAAAAGCTGGGTCTGCACATGCTTGGTCTGCAGGAAGGGCCAGAGGGGGCAACTTGGCTCTTGCGGATTCCTCCACCCAGCCACGGGAATGCCGCGCGACTCCAGATTCCCGGATGTGCGGATGTGAGTGAGCAGGTTTTGTTTTTGCCGGATATTGCTGAGGGCAGCGCATGCTGGCGTCAATTACGCCAGCATTACCCGAGTGACAGTGAGCTCTCGTTTTTTCGACCCGTCACTTATTATCGGAAGTTGTTGCCACGATATCTGCGTCAAGTGGACCCCAGTGGCTACCTGAGCCTGACGAAAGTGGAGGACTATCTCTGGCGGCGACTGGCCAGCAGCGGAGATTTGGCAGAGGCGGATCTGATCGTGGGCAAACAGCATCGTTTGAGTCAGGTGCGGCGTTTCTACACCACGCTCCAAACCGAAAGGTTGGCGCTACGCTATCAGTCGGTGGTTTCACAAGTTTTGCAGGACATGGGGCGCGACCAGCCCGCGAGAGCCATTGCCATGACACCCGCCAGCTACATTGGGGCGGTATATCGTCCGAAGCTTGCCACCGTACGTGATGTCGTGGCGCGTCTGCAGGAGGAGTTGCATAACCTCCAGGGGCAGTGGCAGAACATCGCTGCAGGAGGTTGGGATTCTGCCAGCAATCGCCTGTGGCGCGAGCATTACAATACCTACACCCTCTATACTTGGGTCTTTTTCTCCTATGGCACTGCGGCCCGGGCGACTTGCGCGCCTTTTCCGCAAGAGGGATTGGAAGATCTCCAAGAGGGTTTCATCGTCTATTCGGACAAGACGACGCGAGATCGGTCCCATGTCCGCCTTTTGTGGATGCCGGAAGCGCTCTTGAGCCAGTTGCGTGCGCAAAAGGCTTTTGCTTGGAGCGTAAGTGATACCGGGGCCGCCGGGGAAGAAGCGGTCGAAAAGGGGAGTAATTTCCTGATGGGGCAACGGGCGGCGCAACCCCTTTGTCCCAAGGTACTTCAGCCGTACCTTGAGGCGTGGTTTGGGCATGCGCTACCCGTAAATAGCCACCGGCGATTCTGTCGCTCCTATCTTTTGGAGCTGAGCTGCCCGATTGAGGTGGTGGACGCTTTCATGGGCCATTGGTTTACGGGCGAATCGCCCTGGAGCCGCTTTTCCAGCCAGTCGGCCAGAGACTATGCCCGACAACTCAAGCCGTATTTGACAAAGCTGTTGGCAGAAATTGGGCTGGTCTTTGTTCCGCCGCCGAAGCCGGCCGATTTGCGCAGAGAGTGTTGATCTGGGATGGCACAAGGTGCTGAAGGCTCTTACCGAGAGCAAGTCCAGGAGCTCTGGGAAACGATTCAGGCAAGCCCGGGGGCGAAGCGGGGGAGTCGTCTGTTCCATGAGTCGGAGGTCCAACGCTACCGCGCTTGGCTCAGCCGTGAGACGGCCACGGCAGATTCCCTGAGCAGATCAGGAAGAAAGCTTCCGTATCGGTTTTTTTTGCGCTGTTTGCAGGGAGACGAACCCCCAGAATCCGTGGGTGACAATAGCCGAGAATCTCTGACGCAGCAGCTTCACGACCGGGTGTTGCTATTGTTTGCGCCGGAGGAGGAGGGCAACGCTGCGGCGGCCGTAAAGAATCGCCAGGAAAAAGTATTGAAATCGCGCCTGCGCGGTCAGGCGAAGTTCCTCCAGTTCCTGAATTTGCTGATTCGGTTGGGAAATGCCCAAAAACTGTGGCAGTGGTGCCCTCCCTCCGTGCCCAGATTACTGGATCGAGAGTCAACCCCCTTCACGCCGGACGGATTGGAAGGGTATCGGTACGTGCAGGCGGCCAAAAGCTTGCTCTGGGAGGATTTTCGAAAGGGAACGAGGCCGGATGAACTGGTCGCCGAAGGGCGCATTTTGCTGAGTGCCTTGCTCTTCGGCGGCCTCGGCGAAATGGCCGCGTTACGCGAGCTGCAAAAAAAACTGCGCGGTGGGGCTGTGCTACAATATTTTCCAAAACCTGGCTGGAGTTTTCTGGATCTCGAAATCCCCATGGGCCGGGGCGGCAAACGACTACGTCGGTGGTTTCCAGACCCCTTGTCGGAAATTCTCTTCTTGCATCATAACCCCAGCCCAAAACTACTGGAGGAAAGTGAAAAGGCGGAGGTCCTGCGCGCAATTGATGCCTATCTTCACATCCTCCCTAAGTTGTATGGAAAGTACATCCGTGTCCGAAAATTGATCACCGCTATCCCACAATCGCTGCTTGTGGACCTTCCCCAGTTCTTGGCGGCCTACGGCGCTGGCTCCTTGACTGCCCACGCCGTCCGGCCTGAGCGTTGGTGGCGTCTGCACGGCTATGAGTGGGGCAGCAAAGACGGAGAGGGAAAATCCCCGGGTACAGACGCTGAAGAAGAGGCTCTATCCGCAGAGAATACGCAGGATGCGCGGACAGGAACGATTGCCGATGTCCAGGAGGCGATTCAAACCGTACCGTGGATACAGTCCCTGCGAAAGATTCTGGGCAACCAGAATCGCTTATTGGCGTTGCGGGAACTTGGAGCAACGCCAATGGATGCCAGATCAGATAGCTTGGGTCGGCTTTTTTATGGTTGGGCGGAGCACCTCCTGAAGCATGGGTCTGCCTATCGCCACCGGTTGGCGATGCGCACCATCCGGCGGTACGTCAGTCGTCTTGCGGCATTGATGGCGCAACTCCTGGAAAAACCCGCAGACATCAAGATGTTCGGAGACCCGTCTTGGCGACAGATCTATGAAGACCTTCTGGATTTGGTGGAAACGGAACATCAACGAGCGTTTCTCGTGCGAGCCATCCGGGAGTGGCATCAGTACCTCGTCGAGAGATACCTCGCAAGTCCCATTTCCGATCAGGAATTAGGAGGCTTCGCCATTGATGTCGTGCCCGATGCACGCATCATTAGCGAAGCGGAGTTTGCGCAAGTCAAATGGATGATTGCGCAGGGGCGGCATAGGGTCTACCATGCCCAGCTTCCGACGGTGCTCACCCTTATTTCGATCTTGGGATATCGTTGTGGATTGCGCCGCATGGAAGTTCTGCGGTTGCGCCTAATGGATTGCCACCTATTTGGCAGGGCCATGTTGCTCATTCGCCCTTTTGCGGAACGCTCCCTCAAGAGTCGGAATGCGACGCGGGCGATTCCCCTCTATGTCCTGCTGGAACCCGACGAGTTGCAGCTGCTCTCAGAATGGGTGCAGATTCGAGAGCAGTCGGGTGCTCAGGACGAAAGTTATCTTTTTGTGCTGGCGGAAATTGGTCACGATCCGATCTCCCAGGAAATGGCGATGTCGCGTGTTCATGAAGCCATGCGCCAGGCGACGGGTGATGAGCGGATCCACTTCCATCACTTGCGCCATAGCTTTGCGAATCAACTCCTCTGGCGGCTGTCCTTGTCGCAGATCGCCCCGGAGGTGCTGCCTCATGACTTGCGCGACGAACAACAGGCTGCCAGGCAATTTGCGGCGCGACTCCTGGGAACCGGGCAGCAGACCCGAAAGCATCTCTATGCTCTGACGAGCCTGTTGGGACACTCGACGCCGGAGATTACCCTGAACCACTACGTCCACAACCTGGATCTGCTGCTCGCCCTGCACTTGCGGAAGCAGATTCCCAGGGGAATCGGGCGGGATTGGCAGGGATTTCTCTCGGATATTCACCAGGCGACGATCTATCGGGCACTGGCCAAAGGGATGGATGGCCCGTTGGACCTCGTGCGCAAGCAGCGCAAGGATCGGCTTCGGATTCCGCGTGACATCGAGGAGGTCAAAGAGGGGCCGAGACCAAGGCAGACCGTTGAGGAGGGCGATCTAGAAAGTCGTATGGAAGAGGCCTGGCGGATGCTTTTGCAGGGGATGGTGCTGCAAAAAGAGAACAAGGGGGGAGAGGATGTGTGGGAACGCTTGGCACAGGAAAGTAACTTCTCGGGGGGGCAGATGCGGGCGATGGCGGCCAAGGCAGAGGAAATATTCGAGCTGAAGGGTCACAGAGGGCAGCGGCATCGTCCCTTTGAACTGTCGACAGTGGGGGGGCGGATGCAGATCGATCTGCCCCCCAAGATCTCCCGCCGGGTCGATCGCGAAATCTATCTGCATCTGCTGCCAAGCTTTTGGCAAAGCATTCAGCAGGATGCTGGCAGCGTGAGTTGGGTTTTGGATAGCTACCTGCAACAGGCGTGGCGGGATTGTCCGGGCTATTATCTCGCCAAGTCGGTGGAAACGCCGGAAGACGTCCAGGCGTTTCGGGACCTACTCTTCGACTGGGGGATTAAGCCCGGGCAAATCGCGTATGTCAGTTATGATCCGGCAGAGCGGTCGTTTTGGCGCCAGCGCTGGCGAAAGGCGTTGGGCTTGCATAAGAGAATCTCCATAGATATTAGGCAGCTACCAGACCCAGACTCCGCAAGGCCATGGCTTCACATCTATCCCCGGTTCCCTCGCGGGAAGAGGGGATATCTCTCGGCGTCGCCTGGGTTCAGCTACCTGTTGATCATGGGTGCTATCGTGCTGCGAGGAGCGCTATGGTTACAGACGGATAGCCATTCGACGAGCTACAGCTAATCAGGACCGGGCCCATATCGCCTCAAGTATGGACAGGAAGCCGAGGTCTGAAATAGACTGAAAGCGGACGTTCGTATCTTTTGTGAAATTGCTGGCAGATATTTATTACTGCGATAGATTACAATAAGCATGAAGATCATGACCCTATTTCCCTACATTTAATGATGGTCGATCTTTTTTCGGCAGATTATAATAGGCCACTGTTCCCGCACCATTGAGTGCGATGAGGGCCAGACATCCGGATAGCGGTATAAGCAGTATAACAAGGATGAGTAACCGAAGTACTCGACGTGAAGTGAGAGCCCTAATCATCCACAGCATCTCGTAACTGTAGACGTTTGGCTACAGGCTGATGCGGACAATTGCGTTGCAATTTTGCTTTTCATCCGAATATTCGTGCTCTATCTATTTAGGCATGAAACATGCCTTCATAAAACGTGCTTCTGTGCTTAGGAGGATACACCATGTTTTCGTTCACAAAAACTGGAAATCAAATACAGGCCCATTCTCCCGCCCATCCAATCAACTTTAGCGGGCGCCAGCTTTTGCTCATTCCGCTTTGCCTGGTTTGTCTTGGAGGCTGCGCGAATATGACGCCTACCCAGCAGTCGGCTTTGAGCGGTGGCGCAATTGGTGCCGCCGGTGGGGCGGTGATGGGCACAGTGGTTGGGGGGAGCCCTGCCGTTGGTGCAGCCGTGGGCGGCGCGGTAGGAGCCGCTTCCGGGGCGTTGTTGTCGCAGAACGGGCAATAAAATGAATGGTCAGACGCTGGAGAATATGGACTTGGTGACCCAAGTGCCGGGTTCCTTATCAGACATCGAAGGTCGGGTATTTACAGAGATGAGCTGTTTGGGAGCCAATCTGCTCCACGTTTATGAGCCACCCCGTGATGTTTTCGAGAGTGATGCTGAGCCAGTGATGGGCGCACGTGTAATGTTCTGGGACTTCCCTGGGCTTTCCCAGGCCTTCTTTCGCAAATCGCGTGCGTTGGCTTTGTTCCTTCCGGTGCGCTGGGTTTTGCGAGAGGAGCCCTTGGGAATATGGTTACATACCACGATACCCAAGGTGCCGAAAGATGCTGCCGCAGGTCGAGTTACGGACGCGATTCTTCTGAAGCTTGCGGAGAATCTGCAAACAGCTTTTAGTCGTATCTGCGAGGAGCGGTATCCTGCTATACCTTCTCGTTTTTGCGATTGACTTCCATGTCCTTGATAATGTGTGGCAGACCTTGGCAGCGAGGTCGGTGGATCCAAGGGTTGGTGCTGGTCCCTTTCTGCTTCCTTTTTCCCCAATCCCTGCAGTATGACCTGCCCAGAGTCCCTATCGGATTGCAGTGGGAGGCAATGATCTCTGCCCAGAACCGAGATTGGCACCGCTTGGCAGGGCCCTTTGTCAGGCCTGTGGAGATGGCTTCCAGAGAGACTGGGATTCCACCGATGTTGCTCGCTGCTGTGGTCTTTGTGGAGAGTCGGGGCCAAGCGAGAGCTATCAGCTCTGCCGGGGCCATTGGCCCCATGCAGCTGATGCCGACTACGGCAATGAGGGTCTTGCATGTGAATCCTTGGCAGATCCAGCAAAACATTCTAGGTGGGGCGGTGTTCTTGCAAGACCTCCTCAAACGGTTTCACGGAAACCTGACGTTGGCCTTGGAGGCGTACAATGCCGGTCCAACCAGGGTGGCCTCGGGAGAACCGCTTCCCCCGTCTGCTGTCGCCTACGCCAAAACTGTTGAGGCGCTCTTGCAGTGGGCCAAGGCGGGAACCCAGGCAGCACCACTGCAAAGCCGCGCCACTACTCAGTTGTAATATCCGGGGGGTGGAGGTGGCGGCGGTCCCGGTGGCGGGGGAGGTGGTGCTCCCGGCCCTGGCGGCGGTGGTGGGGGTGGCCCATAGAACCCCCCTGGTCCTGGAGGCGGCGGTGAGACTTCGGCGTAGCAGCCCGCGAGTCCCAAGCTCAATCCTAAGAGCGTCAGCCAACCGGCTAGTCTTACTCCCTTCACCTTGCGCTTACTCCAATCGATATCCATTCGCGTTCTCCTTTAGTAACCGTAGATGGAGCGATCATACTTCCGTTGTGCCTTGTACATTCTCTTGTAGTATTTGCGTCGCGCTTTCCAATAGCGATGCTCCGCCTTTCGCTGACGCTTTTCCCAGTGCCGCTCCCAGTGTGCCTCTTTTCGGTAAGCCCGCCAGGAATATGCGGGACTGTAGCCATCGGTATACAGGTCTTCTCCAAGAGGTTGCCCCCAAGCGGCAGGGGACACGTTCAAAGCGAAGGTGAGCGTATCGGCCCGTGCAGTACCGAAACCCATGGCCGAACAGCCCAAAGAAACCAATACGATCCCTAACGATAGAATTCGGTTACAACGTCTTCTCTGCATCACTTGTCTCCGATCGTCCCGCTGGGTACCCAAGCAGGAAAGATGCCAACCAGAAGAAACCCTGCTGCAATCGTAGAGAATTCGCTGATTCCCACCGATTAAGATACCCCCTGTCCAAGCTTCCCAACCCCACAGTCGTCTCCGTCAGGCGACAATTCTGGAGGAAACTGCGGGAGGTTTGCGAGGGTCCTACCAGTAATTCTCGAAGAACATGGCAGTTTTTGTCGCTGGCACGAGGATTGCTGCTCTGTCTCGCAAGTCGCAAGATCAGGAGTGATCCCATGAAAAAAAATCGATTGTTCGTTTTGCTGCTGGGCACGACTCTGCTCGCTGCTACCGTAACGGCAGATGCTTCGATTTATTCGGCCATGAATCAGGCGGATGTATCCGGCAATGTCCAGGGCACAACCAACCAGTATGGTAACACCGCAGGCGGCCTAGGCGTGCGCGGGAGCCTGTTTAGCAACGGGCTCTTTGGCACCGCCAAGTATCGTCATCAATTCGGACCCGTTTACCAGGGGTACACGGGCGGCGATAGCAATACCTTTGGACTGAAGGTCGGTTACCTCTTCGCTGCCACCCCTTTCGTTGCGGTAGGCCCCTATCTGGGATACGAGTACAACCGATTTTCGGAAAATGACGCCTATCTGCATTCTCAAGCATCCCAGAGCCTGGATAATCTTGGTGGCGGCCTGTATGCAGCAGCTTCCTTGCCTTTCGCGAACGTAACTGGGTACCTGGGATATCTCGGAGGAGTATCGGAAACCAATCATGTCACTGGTTTCCCCCCGGTACAGTACAACCGATCCTCGAATCTGCTGCAGATGGGGGTCAATGTTTACTACCCATTGGTGGCCAACCTGGATTTCTTTGTGGGCCTGCACGATGATGACTTTACCCAAACCGGTGCCCCCAACCTGCTACGCGGTGACGTCGGTCTTGGCGCTTCCTTTTAAGCATTCCTACCCAGAATAAGGAGTCTTCCATGTTGAAGCCGCCAAATAAAACCCTGCTCTCGCTATTTCTGGCATCGAGTCTCGGTTTTGTCGGGAGCGCACACGCCGACCCGTTGAATTTCAGCCTGGACTTGGGTGGGCCTGGGTACGCCGTAGGGTTTTCCAACTACCCGCAGTATAGTTTTTGGGCTCCACCTCCAGCATATGGGGAATACTATCCGCAGCCGCTCTATGCCCAGTATCTGATGTGGTACTACTACCCCCAATACTACTATGAGTACTACCCAGCGCCGCCACCCCCGCCGCCTCCGGGGGCACCGCCTCCGCCCCCGCCGCCGGCAGGCGCTCCGCCACCACCGCCTCCAGGGGCATATTTTGCGGGGCTAGGTATTTCGCCACCCCCACCTCCACCGCCAGGGGCACCACCCCCGCCACCGCCGGGAGGACCACCGCCGGGAGGACCACCACCAGGAGGACCGTCACCAGGAGGACCACCACCAGGAGGACCACCACCAGGAGGACCACCACCAGGAGGGCCGCCACCGGGAGGGCCGCCACCAGGAGGGCCACCACCAGGAGGGCCACCAAGATAGGTCTAACAAGTTGCCCCTGCGTCTTCATCGACTCGGGGGCTTCGCCTTTCAGGAGAACACATCGCATGGAGAGAGAGCCTTCATCTGCGACCTTTGGGCGTTGGTGCCCTTGCCAACAATGCTGCCCATGGCTACTCTTAGCCCATGAAGGCCACAAAACTGGTACAACGCCGCGTCATTATTTCGGAGATGCGCTTTGCCGAGATCGTGGTCTGGCGTGTGGCTAACCCGGTACCAGGCAGCGCACACTCGTTTAAATATCGGCTCGCCTATGTGGTCCTCGGCGAGTGCGTTCTGCGCTACGACAACGAGGCAGGGAAAGGGGACCATCGGCACCTGGGCAGCAAGGAAGAGGTCTACCGATTCTCCAGCCCGCGTCAGTTGATGGCGGATTTTTTTGAAGATATTGCTAGGTGGAATGATGAACACCCTGACGATTGAGGTCCGGTCCCTGCGCGACAGCCTAGCGAACGCCGCACAGGCTATGGAGGACTTGGTGCCTACCGAGACCTCTATCAGCTTTGATTCTCCCGAGCTGCTCTGGAAGGTTTTGACCGCAAAGCGGTGGGAACTCCTGAAGGTCATGGTGGGTGCCGGCCCGCTGGCGTTACGTGAGATCGCACGGCGGACGGGGCGCGACGTGAAATCTGTCCATATGGATGTTCATGCACTTTTGGATGCGGGGGTCATCGAGCGCCGTGCTACGGGTTTTATTTTTCCGTACGATGCCGTACACGTTGATTTTTTTCTCAAAGCCGGGTGACGAGACAACCATGGCATTTCTGCGGGGGCATTGCGCATACAGAGCTTGTGGAGATATTATCGAATACAGGGAACGGCAAATTCAGACTGGAAGCAGTCGTTTGATTGGGTTAGGCTTACAAAGCGAGAATCGTTTACTCCAGAAGGAGACCAAGCCATGAAGCAAACGAATGAAGCGTTCAGGCCTGGTGTAATTCTTGGGTAAACACGAAAAGATCCAGACCGCCGTTCTCAGCGGTCGGAGCGATGCCAACATAGCTTTTGCTGACCTTTTGTCTTTGTTAGATGGG
>JAJYPA010000171.1 GCA_021795795.1 Pseudomonadota bacterium
TGGAGCAATGTACTCGCTGCCGGAATATGGACGCTGGTTTCGCTCTCCGTGGGTATGACACTCTTTCACCGTAAAGCCCGAATGCTGGTTGAGGAGCTCTAAAACATGGCGCGGCATACGGTCATCGTCGAACATGTTTCCAAAGAGTTTATCCTCCGCCATAATCGCGCAATGGGACTCAAAACACGATTCCTGGCGTTGTTTCATACGGATAAACGTGAACGCAGAGAGCATTTCCAGGCGCTCGATGATGTGAGTTTTACCGTGGAACAGGGGGAGGCACTGGGTCTATTGGGACACAATGGCTCCGGCAAGAGTACCCTGCTTCAGATCATTGCCGGAATCCTCCAGCCTACTGCAGGTCGGGTAGTGACCCATGGCCGCATAGCGCCCTTGATTCAACTCGGCGTCGGCTTTAACCCCGAGTTAACAGGCATGGAAAACATTTTCCTCAACGCCAGCCTCTATGGTTTTCGCAACAAAGATATCAAAAACCGCCTTAAGGCCATGATCGAGTTCTCCGAACTGGCGCATTTCATCGACACTCCGCTCAAGAACTATTCCTCTGGGATGCAGATGCGCCTCGGATTCTCCGTAGCCGCCCATCTTGATCCCGACATCCTTCTGGCCGATGAGATCCTCGCCGTAGGGGACCAGGCGTTTCAGGATAAATGTCACGACAAGATCGCCGAATTACGGCGCAATGGCATGACGCTCATCTTGGTCTCTCACAGCAGGGAACAGGTCAACAAATTCTGCGACCAGTTCGTGCGGCTGGAGTGTGGCCGGGTGGTGGAAACGGGGCGACTTGATCACCCGAGTTCGACATCAGTTGAATGCCGTGATTCAGGGCCTGTCCGTGGTCTTCTATGACCTCTCCACGATCCGCAGTGAGGGCCTGGTCACGGTTCCCCACGATTGCAAGTCCGGCATTACCGGCACAGGTGATCAACAAGGGCTTGCCCACGGCGCGCCTGGTGGCCCGCGTGATGACGGCGAAGCATGTGGATCAACTGCCTTTGTACCGGCAGGAAACCCAGTACCTGCGGGCGGGCGTACCGATCTCTCGCGCGACCCTCTGCAGCTGGCTGGGCCAGGGAGAATACTGGATCAGCCTGCTCGCTGAAGCCTGCAAAATGGCTTTGCTGGAGGGCACCATCCTGCACGCCGACGAGACCCCCTTGCCCGTCCTCAACCCCGGCAGCGGCAAGACGGACAAAGCCTATCTCTGGGTGTATCGCAGCCAGGCGGATGCCCCGCATCCCATCGTGGTCTTCGATTATGCCCCGGACCGCAAGGGGATCCACGCGCAACACTTCCTGGGCGACTGGCAAGGGATCCTCCAGACCGATGACTATGGGGGCTATGATGCCCTCTACCGCAAAGGAAAGATCCTCGAAGCCGGATGCTGGGCGCATGTGCGGCGACATTTCTATGACGTGGAACAGCGGGGTCCGAGTCCAGTGGCGCAGAAGGCGTTGGCCTGGATCACCAAACTCTATGAGATCGAGGCCGACATCAAAGCCTCCCCGCCGGATCAGAAAACCGAAGCCCGCCAGCAGCGTGCCGGCCCGCTGCTGGAATCCTTCCGAACCTGGTGGCTCAGCGAAACCCAGATGCAGGTGGCGCCGAAAAGTGGCATCGCCAAAGCCATCGGTTATGCCCTGAAGCGCTGGAAGGCGCTCACCCTCTACCTCGAAGAAGGTCAGCTCAGCATCGACAATAACCCGGTGGAGCGGGCGCTGCGGGGCTATTGGTCGCAAGAATTTTTTATTTGTCGGAAATGATGCCGGTGGCGAGCGTGCCGCATCCTTCTATAGCATTATCGAAACGTGCAAGCTCAACGGCGTCGAGCCCTTCGCTTACCTCTGCGACGTGCTCGAAAAGCTCCCCACCTGGCCAAACAAGCGGCGCCATGAACTCTTGCCGTGGAACTGGAAAAAACCCGCATTAGCCTGATCGGCGCCAACCCGCAAGAGTGGGTTGGCTGAACGTTTACCCTCAGATCAGGCTCTGGGGCCAGGCAGGTTTGACCATAGAAATCACCAAATATATTACAGGCTTGCATAATCATCGAATCTTATCCAGATGAGTGCAGGTTCCAGCCCACCTGATTGTTGTATGCTTACTATTTATATATTTGATTGCGCGATCAAATGATTCATCGATCCGACCCCAACTAAGGTGCTTGCATTTAATCGGGACGGCATAGGTCTGCAGGCCGGTTTGGATTTTTGCCGCAAGACAAAATTCCTCAGCGTACTGGTGGAAATCAAGTGGGGCAGCCTCGTCAAAGCGCAGAGGAAATTTCCGCACTATTTCGGAGTGAAAAAAGACACACTGACAATCGACCGTATCAACAGGCGTGGGACTATTTATTTTTTTTCCATGGGTGATTAGGCCGCCATCGTGCCCCTGCAGTATTTCACCATAGATCTTCTTTTTTCCGTTGTCGAGAATTGCTCCAATGGCGCCATAAAGTGCGTCCCTTTTTAGCCGCTTAACAATTGGCAAAATATTTTCCATAATAGCAAAATCATTGTGTATGAAAAAAATCCATCCTTGATAACCACTGCCAAGAAGTTCAGAGATGGCAGAATTATATCTTGTTGGTATAGGCACGTTATTCTTGCTATTATCATACTTTATTATACGATGATTGGTCATGAACGAGGAGGCGCCTACACAGCGTTGGTACATGTGCTCGTTATTGGAAACGCAAACAAAAACGATTTCGTCTTCCCCCTTCTGCTTTGCATCGCTCTGCACGATTGAAGAACGATCGAAATATTGATCAATAGATTTAAAGATAGCACGTGGAGATCTGTCGCGAAGAATTATACCCTTGGCATACCTCCGAACGCGCTCGCCAGGTGCACCTAGGTCAAAAACGGCAACTGGTAAATCCATAAGAATGGATTCTTCCGTAGTATATGAGAAAGTTTCTGGCCAGATTGATGGTATCAGTATGATATCTATGTGTGTCTGCTCCATCAGGAGTGGAAGTTCATTTCTATCATATTTACCGTGTAGTGTTACGCAGGAATATTGCTCCAAGTTCATCTGCGGATCGGTCACCTTACCGAAAATATGAACCCTATAGTTGAGCTGGTAGTTATCAATATACCCTGCAAGCGCAGAAATAATGTGGATACCTTTGGTGAATGTCATCGCACCGATAATACCAATGTTGATGACGTCACCAGGAGCGCCTGTCGCCACCCGACGCACCCAGGTTACCTTGTGGGGTGTCACTTCCAGCTTATCACGACGCAGGCTTAACGCTGGATATGCTTTGCTGGCAATGGCCATCGAACTCTGAGAAAAGAACACGATTTTATCGGCACGATAGAGCAATTGACCGAAATGCGTCCGCCAGTCGGAAATCGAGATGTTGGGATATTCTGACCTAATATAGGCCACTTGCATGCGGATCAGCGGATTGCTCTTGAGGCACTTGTTGCAGTAATTAGGATCCTCCGGGACCCCGCAATACTCCATTTCGTAGTTTATGAGATTGTACATTGGGCAGATCGCATAAAAATCATGCATCATGTATGTCAAGTGAATCCGCCGATCTAGCAGCTCACAAAGGAACTCGATGAAATCTATGACTTTTGGATATGAAACAAGATTGTTGACAACCATTTCGTCAACGTTAAAAAAACCAATCAAGTCTCTTATGTCTGGCAATGTGGTTGCCTTGATGATTAAATCGCCTATATTCTCACCCCTAAGTGATGCGTCGAATTCACAGCGTAAGGTATTATACCGGATGATAATCGCTACCTTGTGATTAGGCAGGGATTCCTCTACGTATTGATTTGCACCACCACCAAGATCGTGATCAAATATGGCTATCGCGCCGTGTTTCTCGCAAAGCGCCTTTGCCAGAACACATTTTCTCAAAAACGAAAACGCATCGTCATCTATTAGTTGCCGAATCTTGTCTGAGTAATCCGGGTATCGCCCGTTAATTATCTCCAGATTATTTTTCATGTAACGCTCTTTATCCTCAGTCAAGAAAGAACCACCATGTTTATGGTATACGAAAAGATTGGGAACATGTAAGTTCCGGTATCCAAGTTTTTCCGCGCGCATGCACCAGTCATTTTCTTCGCCATAGCCTTTGCCGAATATCTCATCAAATCCACCAATTTCGTCCCATACAGCCTTGTTTATCCCCATGCAAAATCCAACCCCGGTCGGTATGTCGAGAACGTTTTTATTGAATTTCACAAAGCTGAATGCGAGGTCCACGGAATTGACATCCATACCGGTGGGCAAGTAGTTATCCTGGAGATAGTTTGGAAAGCTGCATATGGTTCCGGAGTTGGTGAAGGGAGTTACGCAGGCGATTCCGTCCATCTTGACTAGCGGGTAGATAAGCCGTTCCAGCCAATGGGGAGGCACCTCTACGTCTGTATTTAGTAAGACAAAATTGCCGCGCGTCAGCTGTGCGAGATTGTTCACGGTTTTGACAAACCCGAGGTTCTCGTTGTTTTCAACTATTATTATATCCACATCCGGATTTTTTGATTTTATCGCGTACAGTAGAGGCAGGACATCCGCATCTGTACTTTTGTCATCGGCGACTAACAGTCGGTAGGGTGTCATGGTATTACTAATAATGCTGGAGAACAAAGGCTCCAGATATTTCTGGCCATTATAAACCGGGATAATAATATCAATTGCCGTCTCCGTATCCAGTTGCGGTATGTTCGGGGTTTGAAAGAAGATGTTCCACAGATCGGGAACACCTTTTGTGACGGCGGGTGACGGGGCGCTAAGGAGTTGGGATGCTGCCCTCGCTTTCTTTACCGCATGTTTGATACCGTTCCGGCGCATTTCGCGGACGAATCGCTTCAATAAAACAGGGTTTTTCCTTACTAAACTAGCTATATGGAGTATTTGATTACCCTTTGCAGCGCCATTAATTTTGAGGCCTTTCGAATTCACGGCCCGCCCTTCATTCTGCCCGAATCTAATGTAGTGTGTTAACGGATTTATTCCGCTGACGTGCACATCGCTATACGTCTTCAGATAGAACTCAGTGTCAAAATACTCTGACGGATTCCGTCCTTCCAACCAGCCATAGTGGCAATAATGACCAATTGGGTCGATATTTTTCTCTAAAATATCCGGATATGCGTTTTGGTAGAAGGCACAATTAAAAAGCCCACTTCTTTTTATTGTACGGTACTCGCTGGCCTCCGTGCCTTGCGTTTCTGGAACCAAAGATGACCGGATAGACCGTATACTGGCACGAAGGCTACCAACAGTAATGCGTATGGGTTTGGTCAGTTTCCAGGAATGGGAACGTAACATGGACGCCAGTTCCTTGGTTATCTGCTGGTTTTGTTCTTCCGCAGCCTGTAGTGCCTCGGTCAGTTGACCCTCCCGTACTTGGCTTGACTGCTGCGTAGACGCCAGCTCAATAGTTAATTGTTGGTTTTTATGAAAAATATCTTCCAGCGCCTCCTTAACCGCCAGATAATCTGAATGCTTGGGCCACGATAGCTCCACCTCCAGATGTTCGGATCGGGAAAGTAACTCGAGGGATACAGGTAACTCCAGCCACGGATCCTCATCGAACAGGCACAGCACTGCGCCTCCCTCTTCGTTCTTCAGTGGAGCGGGGAAGATGCTATGTAGTGTTCCACGGAGCAGGGTTTCGCAATTTCCATCCCAGGTCCAGAGGCTCTCATCACCGTCAAGTAGACGTATGGAGTACAACAGTAGAAAGCCTATCTTGTCGGACGGGTCAAACCTGAGCGAGTGCACCAGTCCTTTAGGGAATGTGAAAGTTACACGCTGGCGCTCCGACTGTATAGGTAAATAAATGACTTGGCTACAGGATTCCTTAAAGGATTCGCTATTGCTGCGCCAAAAGACCTGGTGTTACGTCCCGCAATAAATTAGGTGCCTTGTCCCGAGCTATTTGAGGTTGAAACGACGGGGTTATCCCACGGTCTTTCGGGAAGAACACACAAAGGAACCGCACGCACCCCTGATACGGCCATCACCTGATTCAGCGGCAAAAGCGGGTATCCGGCACGGTTCGTGGGAATAGCCGCGCCTGTCGTGCATCTGAATGGCCAATATTCGGGGAGCAGCCCCATAAAACTGATCATTCATGCCGCTTCAACCTGGTACTTCGACCCTGCTAGTCAATGTCCACGCGACCCCCTACAAAGCGACTATGCCAGCCCCCTGGGGTGCCCGTTTTCACGACGGCTGGCGCCACACTGACTGTGGCGGGATATTCGTTTCTCACCTACACTCTCGCCCAACGAGGCGAAAAACTCCTCATGCGAAAAAAATTGAAACGTGAACAGGGCTAAGAGAATGAGGATGGTCGATGTCAGAGCCAATTGAGGCCCCGCGCCCAGCAGTGATAACGCCAGCCCAAAGCCGACCGTCATCTGGCATATGGGCGCTTGCGCAATTGGCGGTATACCATCAACAGCCCGTTGACCCCGATCAAGTCATTCGCGCCATGGGGTTCGAGCATCGCGCCATCGGCATCACCGAAATATTGCTTGCTGCGGAAGCAACACATCTGAAGGCCAAGGCAGCCACTCTCGATTGGGAGGGGTTCCGTGCGATGAAGCTACCCTTTATCGCGGAAATGCGGGACGGATCCTTTGCCATTGTCGGTCTAGCGAGACCGCAGGACGGACGACTACCCATCATTACCCCCGGTGAACGGCAACCACGACTTTGCGATGAGGAACAATGGCGAGAGGCGATGACTGGCCAAGTCGTCCTCATCAAGGACCGGCTGGCTTTGAGCAATCCGAATCGTCCTTTTGGGTTCTCCTGGTTCCTGCCGGTGCTGCGCAAATACCGAAAAGAGCTGGCGGAAGTGTTGACCGCCGCTTTTTTCTATCAGCTGCTGGGTATTGGCGTACCGTTATTTGTTCAGGTCATCATCGACAAGGTCTTCGTCTACCACAACTACTCGACCTTGGCCGTGGTGGGCGCCGGCATGCTCATCGTCATCCTCTTCAACGGGTTTTTTAGCGTCCTCCAAAGCGTACTGCTGTCCCATGTCGGCAATCGCATTGACGTGACCTTGGGCAGCACTATTTACCGACGTCTGGTACGTATCCCTCTACGATATTTCGAACTGCGGCGGGTCGGCGATTCCATCGCCCGAGTGCGACAACTGGAGCCCATTCGCAGTTTTCTGACGGGTCAGGCGCTACTTTCCATGGTGGATGGGCTGTTCGTCTTCGTGTATATCGGCATCCTGCTTTTTTACAGTCTCGAACTGACCGGCGTGGTGCTGCTCGCTATGGCACTCATTGCCCTGAGCACGGCCCTGTTCCGCCCCTCGCTGCGCGCACGTCTGGAGGAGAAGTTCGACAGTGGTGCCAATAGTCAGGCGTTTCTAGTGGAGTCGGTGACCGGCATGGAGACGGTCAAGGCCATGGCGCTGGAAGCTCACATGTCCCAGCGATGGGAGCGATTGCTGTCCCGTTATGTGACTACTGCTTACCAGGCCGACCGCCTGAACGGGATTGCCGGTGGCATTGGACACACTTTGCTGAACTTGACTACGCTCGCGGTGCTCTGGTTTGGAGCACATCTGGTTCTAGACGGAACGATGACCGTTGGCGCGCTGATTGCGTTCCAAATGCTTTCCGGCAGGGCGATGGCGCCCATACTGCGGGTAACCTCGCTCTGGCAAGAGTTCCAACAGATAGGGATTTCCGTTCGCCGCTTAGGCGACCTCATGAATGCGCCCACCGAACCAGTAATGGATCCGAACAAGTCCAGTTTGCCGGCGCTCCGGGGACATATACATTTTGAACATGTATCCTTTCGCTACCACGAAGATGCGCCACGGACCATCGAAGATGTCAGTCTAGACATCCCGGAGGGTATGACGGTGGGTATTGTCGGGCGTAGCGGATCTGGCAAAAGCACACTCGCCAAGCTTATGCAGTGTCTTTATGTGCCCGAAACAGGGCGAGTTCTTGTGGATGGCTATAACCTTCAGCAAATAGACCCCAGCTGGCTGCGCCGCCAGATCGCCGTCGTCCCGCAGGACAGTTTTCTTTTTGGTGGCAGCATTCGTGAAAACATCGCAGTACGGTTTCCGGGAGCGCCCATGCCTATAATCATTGAGGCGGCAAAGCTTGCGGGGGCGCACGATTTTATCGTGGACATGCCTCAAGGCTACGACACCCCAGTGGGCGAGCGCGGCGCATCCCTGTCCGGCGGGCAACGCCAGCGTGTCGCCATCGCCAGGGCATTGCTTACCAACCCGCGCATCCTGATTTTTGATGAGGCCACCAGCGCTCTGGACTATGAATCGGAGCGCATCATTCAGGATAATCTCGCCAACATCTGTAAGGGACGCACGGTTATCCTGGTGGCCCATCGCATGTCCATGCTGCGCCAGGCGGACCGCATCTTCGTGATGGATCATGGGCGACTTGTAGAGCAAGGCAATCACGCGGATCTTTTGGGTCAGGAAGGGCTGTATCGTCACCTCTATCTCCAGCAGGGGCTGGCGGCATGAGCGTTCAAAAGCAGGCACAGGTGCCAGAGATAGACGGATCGGTGGGATCTCGCAGCCCTAGGAAACGCTGGTGGAAACGCGCCCGTAACGCCAGCATCCATCTGTCGCGCGACTTTCAGGCCCATACCCTGGCCATCCAGGAAACTCCGCCATCGCCCTTTACCCGGATGGTGCTGTGGGGACTGGCGTTGCTCGTTATCGTCCTGCTGACATGGTCCTATGTGAGCCACATCCCCATCATGACCAGCGCACCGGGGAAATTTGTGACCTCCGCGCGCACCAAGGTAATTCAAAGTCTGGATACCGGAACGGTATCGGCCATATTGGTCAAAACAGGAGATATAGTAAAAACTGGGCAAACGCTGGTGGAACTGAGTCCTGAAGTGGACCAGTCTGCACTGGTCTCCAGAACCCATGCGATGGCTTTGGATCAGCTTGAGGAACAGCGTATTCAAGCGGAGATCTCCGGGAAGGCCGAGATGGCCCCTGTTTCCGGAGAAACCGCATCAATGGTTTCTCTGGAGTCACGGTTACAACAATCAGAACTATCCCACTATCAGGCGCAACTGGCCGACGATCAGGCGCAGATACAGGAAGCCCAGGCGAATCTCGCCGCGGGGCAAGCGACCCTGGATGAATACGCCCAACGTGCTGTCCTCGATCGCCGGAGTGCCACGGAAGCGGCGCCGCTGGTCAGCCAGGGTGCGTTATCGGGCTACCACTATGATCAGTTACAGGATACGGCGCTGAAAGAGGAAGGAAAGCTCGCTACCCAAAAGAAGCAGGTTGTTCAGCTTCAACAGGCGCTAGTTGCCGCGCAGGAGAAATACGCGAAGGACCGAACCGATTTCAGCAAGAAGCTGTACAAGGACTGGCAGGACACCCAAAGTCAGGTCTACGACCTCTCTCGTAAAGCATCGGCGGCCAAGGAGCAATATCATCTGAACTGGTTGAGATCACCCGTCGATGGTGTGGTGCAGGGAGTGGATGTGGCCAGTTTGGGCACGGTGATTCAACAGGGACAGACGGTGGCCACCGTGGTGCCGCTCCACGCCCCATTGACCGTCGGGGCGGATATTTCCAGTCAAAATGTTGGATTTATCAAAGTCGGGCAACAGGTGGAGATCAAGGTTTCCGCATTCCCCTTTGAGCAGTATGGAATGATCTCCGGAGTGGTCACATCGATCAGCCCTACCGCCGAGGCGAGCAATACCGTTGCAGCTCCTCCACCCGGAGAGAGCCATCAGTCGCAAGCGGCTGCTTCCCCAACGGCACCCCAGGCGCAGGATGGTGAGCCGTCATCATCGGAATCCGCACCACCTACACTCTACTACCGGGTCCATGTACAACCCAAACAGAACTGGTTGTTGGTGGATGGGGTCAGGCACCCGATGAGCGCGGGGATGACCGTCACAGTCGACGTTCGAACGGGTCGGCGGCGCGTGCTTGACTTTTTCCTAGATCCTGTTATTAAGTATTTGAATAATGGGCTGCAATTGAGGTGAAATAACCGTTGTACAACCGTTGTACAGATCTATAACTTATTTTGTGTGAAACCATGTTTTTTCTTTTGTCAAAGTGTATCTGCTGCTAGGAGGAATCAATGAATAGTAAGGAAAATAATGCTATAAGTAACTTTGTTAGTGCGCTGGAAAATTCTGGGGCTATAATTAGCACTCCAAGCGGAGGATTTACAATAAATCCCGCTGTGCCAGCCCTTGCCGACTTTGTTAATAGTTTACCCAGCACATTGTTGTCGAGCAGTGAAAATAGCGGTGACGGCGATAGCGATAACATTAACTTTAACTCGCTAATTTCTGGTGCTATTCAAGATGCCGCTGCCGGAACTCTTGGGGCAACAGTTGGACTAGGGATCGATTATAACGGCACCTATTATTCACTATCTAGCGATGGTGAAATGTCATATGGGACCTACACGCAGCTCCCGTTTGGACTTGGAGAGGTAGAAGTTGGTTCGTCATTTGGAGCAAATGCGAGTTTCCCGCTTTCTGTAGAGTATGAGAGCAGTAACGGCCAGTATTCCGGGTTTAATGCAGGACCAGGAGGTCTAAGCCAGTTCGCCGGAAATGATACAAACATGTCTACAATCAATGGGGTAACAATATACAATCAAGTGCAGAGTTCTGGTGGCAATACAAATACACCGCTGTCATTTCCGGGGCTTAGTGGCATACCACAGCTTAGTGGCATACCACAGCTTAGTGGCATACCACAGCTTGGTGGTATGCTACAAGAAGCATCACATTTGCCGTTCGGATAATAAACAAACCAGTTGTACTACGCCTTCCTTATATGCAACGCCACCGCAATTGTTCGCAGTGGTGGCGTTGCACCTCAAATATTTGCCGATAATATGGCATCAACTTTATGGAAGAAGCGGTTACTTCCGGCGAAAACAATATTTTTGGCAATGCTCGCCGTGTCAACACCAGCCAACCTTCGTACTTTATTTGCGCACCCATGTACCAGTTTCTGTCGTGTAAAGTCATTGCCACCTGCAAACAGCGCGGCGAAGCTTCTTCTTTCCGATCTAAATGGTTCTACTTAATGATAACAAGCGATGTGCAAACTGGCGCGGGTGGATTGATCGAAATAGTACCCATTCGGCAAAAACTTTATCGAGCCTAGCTGTCTGGTTTGCTATGGATGATTTAATTGCAAGAGAAATCGAATGATTCACTTCAAGCTTGTTCCCTTGCTTAGATAAATAACGTTCATTAGTCAGCAACACGTTTTCTTTCGCAAGTCTGTTTGCTTGTGAGGCCGTTTCCATGGCAACCTTGGCGTCTCGATACATTTCCGTAGCATAGCCCATGCGGCTGCTTACCATTGAGAGTGCATGATCGTAGTTACCGAAGGCATCAACTACACCGGCCTGTGCCGATTGCACAGAGGCAACCACATTCATGGCGGGCAGCAATGGAATATTAAGCGCCACTCCAACAGTGTAATTGCTTCCTTTGGTGGCGGTGATCGCGTTCAGTGTGTTTCCGGTATTGATTCCTAGCCAGTTGTATTGGGCAACTAAAGACAATGTCGGCCAGAATCCTGCGCGCGCAGTGTGGACTTGTTGCTGCGCCTCCGCAATTTGGGCACGTGCCGATTCGACGGCCGGATCATCCATCTGGTCTGATGAACTGAATTGTGCACTGGGTGCGTCTGGTATTTGGCGATTGGTTGTGAACATGGCGAGTGATTGCGTATATCCCATGGCCCGCAGCAGGTTTTCTCGATCAGATGCTTCTTGTTGCAGGTCCTGGTCAAGCTGAGTCTGTGCCTGTAGTGCAGTCTGTTCCGCAGTGATCCAGCCTATCCGGCTGGACATGCCATGTTGGTAACGTGCCTGAGTCAACTGTGCAGATTCTTGACCAAGAGCCACAACCCTCCGTTGTTTTTGTATGGTTATTTCATCTTTCGTGACCGCCACATAACTTGATAGAACTTTTATAAAAACCTTGTTTATCGATTCTTGTAATGCAGCATTGGCGGATTGAATGGCATCTGTAGCGGCGCGGTAAGCAGCTATATCTTTACCACCGGAGAATAAATTAAAATTAAAATTAGCGGTAACAGCGTTATTGTAAAAACCATGTGCTGTGGGAACCAGTGTTCCGGCGATAAATGTATTCCCTGATTGGCCTATGGGTTTGTACAGTTCAGCTTGGTCGTCAATCGACAGACTAGGAAGAAAACTGCTGATCGAAGTGAGCTTCTGTGACTCCGCCTGAGTGATGCCACCATGAGCTTGTACAATGTTAACCTGTTGAGAAATACCGATTTCCAGCGCTTCCAGCAGGCTTAGTTTGTGTAAGTCGGTGTTTGGATGGACCTGTATCCTAGTGGTATCGCTGGCAATAGCTGCGGTAGCCCATAGAAGCAGGCAAAGGGGCCAACAGCCTCGCATGGCAACAGAAGAACCTCGTCTTTTTGATATAGTAATTTGGTTTAAGAAAAAACCCCCGTGATTTACATTGTTGGCACAACAGATAGTAATCGCATTTCGTGGCATAGAATATGTTTTATCGCAACACTTTATAAGTGTTTGTCCTATATGGCAAATATTGATTCATGAGGAACTTCCCGTGCCGAGCACGTTGAGCTTATTCGGTGCTATTATGTTCAGCAATATTGATATTATGCTGGGCTTTTTTTCCGTACTCCCCGCCCTGTGCGGCTGCCTTTTTCCACCAATAAATGGCGGTTTTGGTGTCTTGTGGAACATCATGACCATATATGTAGATATAGCCCAATCCGTATTCCGCTTCGGCCAATCCCTGCTTGGCGGCTTTCTGGAACCAGTAGTGAGCCTGGGCGTAGTTCTGCGGTACACCATGGCCTTTGTAATAGGCCATTCCAATTCCGTCTTCCGCTTCGGCCAATCCCTGCTTGGCGGCCTTTTGGAACCAGTAGTCAGACTTGGTGTAGTTTTGTGGCACACCCTGGCCTTTGTAATAGTCCGATCCTAAGTCGTATTCCGCTTCGGCCAATCCCTGCTTGGCGGCTTTCTGGAACCAGTAGTGAGCCTGGGCGTAGTTC
This sequence comes from Pseudomonadota bacterium, assembly GCA_021795795.1. Next base: position 13,091 of record JAJYPA010000171.1, read on the forward strand.
TGCGGTACACCATGGCCTTTGTAATAGGCCATTCCAATTCCGTCTTCCGCTTCGGCCAATCCCTGCTTGGCGGCCTTTTGGAACCAGTAGTCAGACTTGGTGTAGTTTTGTGGCACACCCTGGCCTTTGTAATAGTCCGATCCTAAGTCGTATTCCGCTTCGGCCAATCCCTGCTTGGCGGCTTTCTGGAACCAGTAGTGAGCTTGGGCGTAGTTCTGCGGTACACCATGGCCCTGGTGGTAGACAAGGCCCAGGTTATATTCCGCGTGAGCATCGCCTTGTTTGGCAGCTCTTTTCTGCCAGTAGATGGCTTGGGCGTATTTCTTCTTTACTGCGTAATAGAAGCCTAACCCAACCTGCGCATTAACATCACCGGTTTTAGCATCGGATATGAGTTTTGTGAGATCAGCAGCATTGCCTTTATAGGCGGCATCGGCAAACTCCTTAGCTTGTTGATTGGTCATGGCGTATACCGAACCAGTTGCAGAAAGGGCGAGTAGCACTGCGATAAGGACGGCTGGTTTCTTCATGGTTCCTCCATTGTCGTTCTGCTGATTTTGCCTGAAGTACATAGGATTGGATAGATGGGGATAGCGCCGCACCAACGCATCGCGCTCAGTCGGCAATGTGTCTTGGCGGGGGTAGCCCGGGGCCACGGTGTACGCTCAGGAAGAACGCGCACATGAAGAAGCACGGGACAGCGATGGCTATCCCGCGCGGGATGGTTACCGTCAGAAGGGCTCTTTCTGCGCTTGAGGGGGATAGTGCCGGTAGTGGCTTATTTGTCGCCCATAACGGCTTTCAATCAGGCTGGACAATGCCGTGACGAACTGACTCAGGGCTGCCGCCGCTTCATCGGAGAGCTTCTGCGGGAACAGTAGCGCCCAGTCCTCCAGCAGCGCCTCTGCCTCATCCATTTCTTCATAGGCTTTCATCGCAACGCCTCGATAGCCGCCTGCAGCAGATCATCCGGCAGATGGTTGAGTCCCTTGGGTACGGCCAGGCGCAGAGCAGTATGGAGGATGTTGCCAGCCTGTCGGGGAAATCCTTTGGACGCCTGCCGGAGAAGCTCCAGTCCGGAGTCGGATAACATCGTGTGCTGGCTTCCGGCGGACTTCAGGGCATGGGTGATGAGGGCAGTAAAACGTTCCCGTTCAAGGACGGGTGCCAGGCGGATGCGTACCTGGATACGGCTGGCCAGGGCGGCATAGGGCACCCGGTCCAGAGTTTGGGCCAGATGAGGATGTCCCGCCAGCCAGACGGTGAGCATGCTCCGAGAATCAAAGGCGAAGTTC
>JAJYPA010000662.1 GCA_021795795.1 Pseudomonadota bacterium
AAAGTGAACTGTGATATGGATTACATAACGATGCAATCGAGTCGGACTAGCCTTCCGCTGCGCTCAAGGCCAGCCGCTCATTGCGGACGTTGGGCGCCAAATTACATGCTCGGCATATAGATGGATTACAAACAAATTCTTCAGGCGCGGAAGAATCGCAAAACGCGATTAGCGCGACCATTCAAGAACTTTTTCGAAATATTTAGTCAGTGCACGCGCGCTGGCGAAGCCATACTAGAAGGCAATATTGCGCCTGAGTTCACGCCCCTCCTCGAGCGCTCAGTGGTAATTTCCGAGGTAACTGCAATTGAGGTTTACTACCGTGACATGTTCGATTTCATCTTTCGTTATTGTTCACCCTCTTTTTTTGAGCCAAAGTTAAAGTTGCTACATCCTGAAAAGTACGACATCGCGGAATTGGTGTCAGTCTATCGTCATCAAATTCATCCGCTGGAACTCGTTATAGCTGCACAGTCGTTCCAAAACGTGGACAGAATCGAAAAGGTATTTTCAAAATTTGTAGACAAAGGATTATGGTCATCAGTTTTGAGCTTGCAAGCCCGAGTGAAGGAAAGTCCTGACAATATCGCAACGTGGAGTAACGACGACCTATCTGGCCTAAAAGCAACCTTCGATCTCCGGCATGAACTCATTCACGACCCTGCGCGTCGGTCATTTTTGACTGAAGATGTAATCGTGAAGCTGTGGCAGTCTGCACATATGGTGTTTGGCTCCGACGTTGTGCTGGGCAAGGTGCTCACAGAGAATAGGGATCCAACAATTCCCAATGAGACAGACGCCTGACCCATCAGTCAACCGGACGCCTACCAGCTACACTGGTGGGTTCCCTCCACTGCGCTCCAGCGCGGTACCTCAACCGTTGCGGTCACAGAAGCGGAGGAGCTTTGATGAAGGGCAGTGATACCGAACTTGCGGCGGCCGTCTTGGACGCATGTGTTGCGCATGCTCGTCAAATGTTGACAACTCAGCTTCCAAAAGTTGCGGCTGGGGGCTACGACTTCATGCCGAGCTTCAAGGAAATGACCACTCAACTCTATCTCGCTGGTGTGATGTGGCGATTTGGCGAACAGTTCGATTTACCCACTAGCCCACGTGATCGAGCCTTCATCTGTCTGCTTTCGATGCTCGTTGCAGATGGTATGAGCTTCAAAAAAGCACAAGGACGAATCACACATCTCAATCAGATTTCGCGCAATCCAGAAGGTAGCGACACACTGGTAATAGCTGTTGGGTATAAAGCAACTGAAGGGGATGGTTCGCTTGCTGCTGTTCTTGATCAATTTCGTAACGTACGGAAGGTGTCTGGTGCTCCCTATCGTCTGCTTGATCGGGCCAAACCAATTGCTGCCATACTGGTCGTAGCTGCGCTCTTGATTTCGTTGCTCGTTGGGACATCATGGGGAGCGGCACTCGGAATTGGCATAGTTGTGGGTGTGTCAACACTAGGAATTGCTCTCGCAATCTACCGACAGATGATCAAAGCATATTGAGAGTTAGAGCGTGACCGCTAACAACGCCATCAACTCGAACGTGCAAAAGCACCGCTTCGCTCTAGCTTTTGCACGCCGGTTATAGCGAGCGTTAGGTGCCATGAAAGTAATCGCTCCTTGCCAGAAATGCACCATTCCGCCAGGCGCTGGAGTAATGATGACGGGCGAACTTGACAACGACCTATTAGCAATCTGCTCATGTCCGAACGGTCACCGGTACCTAGTTCATCAGGCGCACAGTGCACCTGAGGTCATCTATTCCGCCGGCGCAAGGGCATTTCTCGCAGGCTTTTACTCGGAGTCGGTAGTAACACTAACGGCAGCGCTAGAGCGCGGGTACGAACTCTTCGTAAAGGTCTTTCTGCTCGCAAGAGGCGGAGAATCTACAGACATTGAGGCGTTTTGGAAAGAGCTGCGAAATTCCTCTGAAAGACAACTCGGCGCTTTTTGCGTCACTTACTATTTTGCTAGCGGCAGCCCATGGACACCGAATCCTAAGCAAGCCGAATTTCGCAACAAGGTAGCTCACAAGGGCTACATAGCAACCCGTGAAGAAGCGCACAAGTATGGTGAGTACGTAACTTCGAGCCTCAACGCAATTATGAGTCACATCAAGATGCATTATAGAGATGAATTTCACCAGCACCTAGAATCTGGAAGGACAGCGATTTATCGCAAGGCTGGAGAAATGAAGAGCCGTGACTCGAGTCTCGAACTATGCTTTGCAGGATCCTCTGCACTCGAGTGGAATAACTCTGGCCATCCGCGGCCAACCTTTGAAGACCTGCTAAAAACCACTTCTATGTACATAGAGCAGTTCTCGGATGGCACCTAACAATTCAAGGCGGGCGGCTACGCCGCCGCTTAACTCTAGCGTTGGTGGCAGATGACAGTCGCGGCTCCTTACGTCTTCAACGCAAACGAGCTTTGGACGCTCGGAATTGCCGCATATGCTGCGGCAGTATCAACTTTCGTTTTCGGCTGGGATGCGTACAAGTGGCTTGCTTCTGGACCCAAGATCGACATGTCCGCATCAACCGGAATGAAGATTCTCGGCGGTCTTCAGGCAGACCCAAAGACATATGTTTCAGTAACAGCATGGAACGTTGGCGACCGGCCAACGACAATCACAAATCTGGGAGGGATGCACTTTGACTCATGGTGGCGTGCGTACGTCCTACGACGAAAACCAAAGGTGGCATTTATCATTAGTCAGCCATCGCAGACCCAGCGCCTCCCTTATCGCTTTGAAGTCGGTGACCAATGGATCGGCCTAGCCGATCAAACTGATGACATTGTTCAGATGGCTAAGAACGGGTATCTATTTCTGATTCTCTACACAGCAAATGGTGGGCACGGCCGCAGGGTGCGTGTGAAGGCTCGTAAAAAGGAGTCCGAGGAATCATGATCCTTATCCCCAACACGATCGCGCTGCGTCGGCGACTGATCCAGGACAAGACCCTGGTTGAACGCGACGGTGTTTACGTCTTCACCAGGGACGTCGAGTTCAGCAGCCCGAGTGCAGCCGCTGCGGTTGTTCATGGCGGCAGCGCGAACGGGCTGACGGCCTGGAAGGACAACAGCGGCAAGTCCCTCAAGGAACTCGAAGAAACCTGACCTCTCACCCGGCCGGACCTGCCGCAGCGGGCCGGTTGGCTCGAACGTCGCACGCCCGCCAACCCGAGACTCCCATGCTGCAAATGAAGCCGAACTGCGAGTGCTGCGACAAAGATCTGCCGGCGCACGCGGCCGGTGCCCGCATCTGCTCGTTCGAATGCACGTTCTGCGCGGACTGCGCCAC
>JAJYPA010000172.1 GCA_021795795.1 Pseudomonadota bacterium
TTCCGATCTGCGGTGCGGCAGCGGCGGGCTGCTGCTGGGCCGGACCATTCGGCGCGGCGGCGGGCTGCTGACCGCCACCCCAACCGCCAGCGGCGGGCGCTTGCTGCGCTGGAGCTTGCTGCGACGGAGCCTGTTGTGCGGGCTGCTGACCGCCCCAGGCACCTTGCGCTGCGGCGGCAGTCTGCTTCGGCTGCGTCTGTGCTGGCTCCTTCATCAGATGCTCAGACTTGCGCCAGGCTTCCGGGTCAGCACTTGAGCCCAGCGGCAAATAGCCCTTGACCTCGACGTACTGTGGCGCGTCCTTTTGCGGACCCAACACCACACTGAGCTGCCGACCGATCAAGTTGTCAATCGGGATCTGCTGCCCAAAGATGGCACTCTCCGGGATGCCCGTATTCACCGCCAGTCCCGCCAGACGCTCCTTGGCGATACGCTGCGCATCCACCGAAGTCGATTCGATGTTCAACAGATCGCCTACGTCACGGCCTTTCATGGGACCTTCATTGAGAATCTCAAATTTGAACTTGGCCCCATAACCCGCCGCGCCGCCCTTCAATGCAATGCGGTCAATATCCTTTACCGCTACCTCATAGATGCCGGGCTCGATGCGCTCGCTAATCCCCGAAGACACCTTGTTGACATCCATGTTTACCATAGACCCGTATGCCATCTCATCACTCCTTGCAGTTCAGTGGAAAAAACGTACCGGAAACGGAAGCACCCATTTCTTCCCGTACAACACCCTTGGTGCCGTATCCGTTTTTGCCCCTACATCGAGGGTCCGCCACTACCGTTCGGGCGGGCTGCTGGCCATGCGGCGGGCGCTTGCGGTTTGGGGCCACTCGATGCGGGAGCCGGTTGCGGGGCAGACGGCCATCCCGTAGCCGGTGGCGGTGATGCAGGTGGTTGTTGCGCTGGCTGCGCGGCGGCTTGCGGCGTCGAGGCGGAAGCGCCCCAACCACTCGGCGCTGCGGCAGCGGGTGTCGCGGCAGGCGCTACGGATGGTGGCGTATTCCAGGCATTGCTTCCGCCCTGGGCGAAGCGCGACAAATCCAATGGACGCTCATAGGCCGCTTTGATGGCTTGCTCTACCGACATCCACGACAACGGAAGTTCTGTCGGCAGATCAAAGCGGTTTTTGGCATCAAAGGACGCGCTGGGCGCGGTACTCAAGATGCGGGTGCCATCCGTGTGAATCTTGACGAGCTTGCCCTCTTTGTCTGTGATCGGCATAGCCTTGAGCTGCGCAAAACCCACAAAATCTGCCCAATCCCGAAGCACTCCTGCCGCACGCTTGTCTAAACGCATGGTGAAAATGTCACGTACCCCATTAACGGGATCGGGAACGGTGCGTGCCTCGGTCTGCGCGACCAGCAAGACATTGGCCCCCAACTCCACCCGGAAACGCTCCATCAAATCCCGGAAATCTTCTACCTTTTGCTTGAAAAGGTCGTATCCCTTACCGTAGGAAAAATCGTTGAGCGTCTTTTTTCCGTTTTCCTGCAAAACGCTTTCAATCATCTTGCCTTGCAAGGCATCCAGAGAATCGATGACCAGACTCTGGAACTCGCCTCGCTGAAAATAACCGCCAACTTCCAAGAGGTCATTCAGGATTTCCGGGTACGATTCCCGGCTGGCGTTATGGTAGGTCACCGGCATGATGCCCACGCCACTTTCGACGGCCAGGATAAACGGCTTCGGCATTCCCGCACCAAAGGTCGTTTTGCCGATACCGTTTTGCCCGTACAGCATCATGCGCACCGGCTCGAACTGACCGCCCTGCTGTAATTTCAACGCCATTGGATGTTCCCCCTTCTCAGCACCTTACTTCCTTGGTGCCGTATCCGGTTTTGGCAGGGATCAACCGTCAGGGGATTCTACGGACGCTGGCGAATTTCCATCTCGTAACCATGGGTAGGGCGGCAATCCCACCGCTCGACTTCTTCAGGAGAGATCATCATGGAAACAAAAGCATTGGGCACTCCCCGTCCACCGCGCACCGGCAAGGGCAAGACAACGCGACCAGACCAAAAGCGCACAGCGCAAATCACGGCAGACGCCGAAGTTGTCCGCGAGGCTCTGCGCCGGTTCCCGCTGTTTCAGGAACCCAAGCCGATGAAGGTGGGCATTCGCAAGGAGCTTATCCGGTACTGTTTGGCGGTGAGTCTGGAGTACCTGGAAACCAGCACGAAGCCCTGACCTATGGTTCACCTGGCAAGCGGCCCAATGGTATGGCCACCCCCGAACTCTAAAAAGGTGTCTAAGCTAGGAAGGTAGCAGGAAACCCGCAACTAAAGCTCCGTGCTAGGGGATCCCCCCCCAGGTTTGCCTGTCAACGGCGGGTACGCAGCGGAAGCAGTCGTTCGCATAAAATTACAAAAAATGAGTACGCCATGCACCTATTAACTGTCGAAATTAGCTTCTAGATTTTTCGCAAAAATGTTACCCTATAGTTTTTTGGAATGGAAAATCGAGCCGGTAGCCCACGCCATGAACCGACTGCACCCAACTTTCGGCACCGAATTGTTCCAGCTTTTTTCGCAATCTATACATATAAACCGACAACAGATTTTGACACATTTCTCGATCAGGGAAAATATCACGATAAATTTCTTCCGACGGAATAACCTGCCCCATATTATCATACAGCATCAGAAAAATTCGATATAGCTTTGCAGACATCTTTACATGCTGGCTATAAACAAAGAGAAGTCTGCCAACTTTATCAACGTAAAGGATATCTGGGCATTGAGCGTTGTGCTGTTCCATTGACATTCTTTCCTTCCGAAACTAGCAAGGGCACGGCCAACAGTACAACCGCACCCTTTTGGTCATGACTATCTTGATCTACACACTTGCGGTAGGCAGCGCTACGCCGTCTACGGGCAGTGTTTTTTGTTCTCCACTGATCTCTTCCAGCGTCTTTCCGCTGGGCTCTGGTAAAGTCAACTTCGTTAGAATCACACCCACTACCGACACACCGGCAGAGAAAAGCATCGCTCCCTTCAGACCCCCTGCAGCACTAATGAAGGGAAAAACAAAGGTGCCAACGAAGGCCCCAAATTTTCCAATACCAGCGGCCATGCCATGTCCCGTGGTTCGAATGCTGGTTGGGAAGACTTCGGCAGGTATCACGAAGGTCGTACAATTTGGTCCAAACTCGATGAAGAAGAAGCTTACCCCGTAGAGTAGCAAGAAAGGCACGACTTCATTGGTGATCCCAGGCACCAGAGCAATTGCCGCAAAGGCAGCAGCCATTACTCCAAAGCCAATCATCTGAAGCCGCTTGTGGCCCACCGCGTCCATGAAAAAGATAGAAGCTAGGTAACCGGGGATGGCAAAGATCGCAAAGATCATCAGTGCCCATGCGCTTCCGGTAATATTCGAGGAGTGCGGCGCCACCAGTTTCAAAATCTCCGGTGTAGAAATTGCGTTGCCGTAAAAGGCGTAGTCATTGAGGAACCAAGCACCGCCTGTGCCCAAGATGAGGACCAGATACTTGGGATTACTGAGCATCTGGCCCAAACTAATGCGGGAAGGCTTGAACTTCTTTTCGACCTTGGAAGTTACTTGGCCAGAGGAATATGTCGCCATGTCCTTCGCTGCCTCGTCGACGTCACCACGCACCAGTGCTTTGTAACGCGGGGACTCGGGCATCGTACGCCGAAGATACAACACCGCCAAGGGTGGAAGCGCGCCAAGGCCAAGCATGATCCGCCAAATAGAATCGGGTGGCAGTCCAGACGCTTCCAAGGTCAAGGCCACTACAGGGCCGAACGCAAGTCCCAGCCCTTGCATGCCAAAAACCATCGAGGTGAGAGCTCCACGCTTCTTAGCGTTAGCGTACTCAGACATCAGCACAGCGCTCATTGGGTAATCACCCCCGATGCCAATTCCCAAAATGACACGGAAAACTAGCAGCCAGAGGAAACTCGGTGCAAAAGCACAGGCGATAGCACCGATGGCCATAAGCAGCGCTTCCATGCCATAAATTCGTTTACGGCCAACCACGTCGGCGAGCCGGCCAAAGATGAAGGCACCGAGAAATGCTGCCACCAAGGAGATACTGCCCAAAAAAGCAATCTGGGCATCACCGAGGTGCCATTCGGGTTTGATGTAGACCAAGGCCGAACCAATGATGAAAAGATCGTAGGCGTCGGTGAAGAAGCCCATGCCTGCCGTGAAGGCTGCGCGAAGATGAAAAAAGCTGATAGGAGCGTCATTGAGCGAGTCTATGACACCAAGTTTTGGTGGGTTGCTTGCGTTGCTGTCCACAGGGTGAATCTCCTCTTCGTTAGGTAATACCGACTTCTAGTCTACAGTTTGAATGTGACAGTATGATGAAGTTTTTATGACAGTTTTATGACAATCGCGACTCGAATCTGCGAAAAAGGCTAGATAGATCAGGTGCCCCCCTGGGACCCCTCTGCTTTGTCCATACTACGCACGATTTTATCGAAGCGTACTATCTGGACAGCGGAGCGAATGTCATCAGTCAACTGCCGGTCAGGAATACCCGGCGCTTGCGCTGCCGTCCAAGATGGCTATCCTTGTGGGGAGCACGCACCGACACGAGTGTATTCGCAACAATAATTCTATGTCAATGGAAATATAAAATAATGGAAAATGGTCAAGCGGTGAAGGCTCTCGCGGCCTTGTCTCAAGAAAACAGGCTGGCAATCTTCAGAAGGCTGGTCGTCGCGGGTGCGGAAGGGATGACACCCGGAGACTTAAGCGAGGCTTTGGACATGCCCCCAGCAACCCTGTCCTTCCATCTGAAGGAATTATTTCATGCAGGATTGCTGCGACGGCAGAAAGAGCGTCGATTCCTTCATTACCGGGTAGACTTCACTACGATGAATGCGCTGGTAGGGTATCTCGTAGAGAATTGTTGCAGAGGAGAATCCTGCGGTGTCAATGTCGAAACTTGCCATACTGATCACTTGGAGAGCGCATGAATCACGGCCTACCCCCGAGCGGGTCGTGGGTTTCGGTGTGGGTGATCAGGTCTGACCAACGGCGGTGACACTTGCCGAGGATCGGGGTTGACTTTTGACGGAACGACGCGGGCGCGCTTCCACTCATGCCGAACCAAAAACACCTTCTATTTCTTCTGTCTAATGGGATTTTCTCCTGCGATGCTGAAACATTCGCTCCTCTGCCCCGAGAGCGAGTTTCCCTCGATCTCCATGCTGCCCAGGCAAGTTTATCCAGTGGTGTTTTCTAACCAGCGCTCGGCATCCAGGGCGGCCATGCAACCGCTTCCCGCGCTGGTCACTGCCTGACGATAGACGTGGTCCTGTACATCACCGGCAGCAAAGACACCGGGCATACTGGTCATGGTGGCCAGGCCGTCGCGACCGCCCTGAGTGAGCAGGTAACCGCTCGCGTCCATGGCCAACTGACCAGCAAAGATTTGGGTGTTGGGTTGGTGACCAATGGCGATGAAAACACCCATGAGCGCTAGCTCCTGGTGAGCACCATCCAGAGTACTGCGGATGCGCAGGCCGGTTACGCCGGAGTCGTCCCCCAAAACTTCATCCACCTCGTGATTCCAGAGAACGGTGACATTGTCTTTGGCAACCAACTTATCCTGCAGGATTTTTTCCGCTCGGAACTTGTCGCGCCGGTGGACCACGGTGACATGGCGAGCGATGTTGCTGAGGTAGAGGGCTTCCTCGACGGCTGTATTGCCACCGCCGATGACTGCCACGTCCTGATTGCGATAGAAAAAACCGTCACAGGTGGCGCAGGCGGAGACGCCTTTGCCGCGAAAGATTTCTTCGCTGGACAGGCCCAGATACTTGGCCGAGGCTCCTGTAGCGATTATCAGGGCCTCACAGCGGTAGACCCCTTGGTCACCGGTCAGGCGGAAGGGGCGGGTCTGTAGGTCTACCTCTTGTATGTGATCAAAAACGATTTCAGTATCGAAGCGTCGCGCCTGCTTCTCCAGCTCGGCCATGAGCTCGGATCCCAGAATACCATCGGCCGCTCCCGGCCAGTTATCCACGTCTGTGGTTGTCATCAGCTGCCCACCCGGTTCCATGCCCTGAATCAATACGGGGCGCAGGTTAGCCCGAGCGGCGTAGATGGCGGCGGTGTACCCTGCGGGGCCAGAGCCCAAAATCAAAAGTCTTACGGATTGCTCGCTCATTTTCGCTCCTGTCTAAAGGGTTACAACGATCGTTGATTGACTCGCGCCGACAAGGCCTCTGCCGACTCGCGGCGTTCGGAGTAGCGATCCGTCAGATAGGCGCTGCAGTTGCGGGTTAGCCAAGTAAATTTCATCAGCTCTTCCATGACGTCTACCACGCGATCGAAGTAGGCCGAGGGCTTCATGCGTCCCTCCTCATCGAACTCCAAAAAGGCTTTGGGTACCGACGATTGGTTGGGTATGGTGATCATGCGCATCCACCGTCCCAGGATACGTAACTGATTGACGGTATTGAAAGATTGAGAACCGCCACAGACCTGCATCAGTGCCAGGGTCTTGCCTTGGGTAGGTCGAACGGCACCACTATTGAGGGGAATCCAGTCGATCTGCGATTTGAAAACGCCCGTCATGGCGCCATGGCGTTCGGGAGAGCACCAGACCTGTCCCTCGGACCACTCCACCGCACTGCGCAGAGCTTGGACCTCGGGGTGGCTTTCGGGGACGCTGTCGGGCAGGGGTAGAGCGCGAGGATGAAAGATCCGCGTCTCCGCGCCAAGCGTGCGCAGGATTCGTTCTGCCTCGAGAGTGAGGAGGCGGCTGTAGGAACGCTCCCGGTTGGAGCCATAGAGCAAGAGGATGCGGGGCGGATGGCTGGATCGCTCGGTGGGTAGCAGGCGTTGCTGATCCACCGGTTGAAAGAGGCTGGTATCGAGTTGCGGGAGAGAGTCTTCCATGCCGTCTCCTTATAGCAGGGGCAGCCACAAGGCCAGGGCGATAAGCGTCAGGAGCAGTACCGGCGGGGTGATGAGGAGTCCGGTGCGCATGTATTGGCCCCAGGTCACGGTCATGCCTTTGCGGCCCAGCACATGCAGCCAGAGCAGGGTGGCCAGACTGCCGATGGGCGTGAACTTGGGGCCAAGATCGCAACCGATGATGTTGGCGTAGACGAAGGTTTCCCGTATCAACGGATCCGTGGCCACCGGCAGTTGGTGGATGGCCAAGGCGCCCACCAAAACCGCCGGCATGTTGTTCATCACCGAGGACAGCGCCGCGGCCAAAAAGCCCGCCCCCACCGCGGCCAGGGCCGTGCCTTGTGTTGCCAGAGCCTGCAGGGCCACGGCCACATAGTTGGTCAGACCGGCATTCCTGAGCCCATAGACCACCAGATACATCCCGAGGCTGAAAACCACGATCTGCCAAGGCGCCTCGTTCAGGACTTTGCGCACCGGGATGCACGCGCCCCGCCCTCCCTGCAACCAACGTCCGGCCAAAGCGAGGAGGATCAGCGCCCCAGCCCCCGTCACCACCGATACCGGTACCTGCCACTGCGCGGTAACGAAGTAGGCGATTAGTAGCAAAACCAGCACCGGAAAGGCGGCACGGAAGACCACAGGATCCTGGATGGCCGTGCGCGGAGCGTCGAGGTGGGCGGTAGGATAGGATGCGGGCACGGAGCGACGAAAGTAGAGCCAGAGCACCCCCAGGGTGGCCGCCAGCGCCACCAGATCCACCGGTACCATCACCAGGGCATAGCGATCAAACGTGATATTGAAATAATTGGCGCTGACGATGTTGACGAGATTGGAGATCATCAGCGGCAGGCTGGTGGTATCGGCCACAAAACCGGTGGCGATGACGAAGGCGAAGGTGGCCTGGGGTGAGAAGTCGAGCCGCAACAGGATAGCCATGACGATGGGGGTGAGCAGCAGCGCCGCCCCGTCGTTGGCGAATACGGCAGAAATCATCGCCCCCAGCAGGACGATGAGGGGGAAGAGCCGACGCCCACGCCCACCGCCCCAGCGCGCCACGTGCAGAGCCGCCCAATGGAAGAAACCGGCTTCGTCCAGAATCAGGGAGATGATGATGAGGGCGACGAAGGTAAAGGTAGCATCCCAGACGATATGCCAGACCACGGGAATATCGCTCCAGGTGATGACCCCGGTGGCCAGTGCGACGACCGCACCGCCCATGGCACTCCAACCGATCTGGAGCCCCTTGGGCTGCCAGATGACGAGGATCAGGGTCACAACGAAGATGGCCAGGGCAAGCATCCTGTACTCCTTGGGTGAAATTGCCGGTAGTCTTGACGAGCCAAAAACATTTGTCAATAATTCAATCCAACTTGAACTATTGGAATCCCATGACCGAAGAGCACAGCGATCGCATCGTCACCCGCCTCGAGGCCCTGGCCTCGCCGGTGCGGCTCGCCATTTTTCGCCTACTGGTGGAGCACGAGCCGGAAGGCCTTTTCTCCGGTCAGATTGCCGAACGGATCGGGCAACTGCACAACGGCGTATCCTTTCACCTCAAGGTTCTGCAGCACGCCGACCTGGTCAGCGTCCACCGCGAGGGACGTTTCCAGCGCTACCGCGCGCAGATGCCTGTAGTGCGGGCGCTGGTCGCCTATCTCACCGAAAACTGCTGCCGCGGAACACAGTCTTGCGCGAACACTTCTGAGATCACTGAACAAACATCGTCTTTCCCCGCCCCATCGAGGTTACACCGATGAAAATCCCCGAGATCCTGTTTCTGTGCACGGGCAACTCCTGTCGTTCCATTCTGGCGGAAGTCACCCTCAACGGCCTCGCCCACGGCAAACTCCTTGCCTTCAGTGCTGGCAGCCATCCAGCGGGTTATGTGCATCCGCGCAGTATCGCCCTCCTGCATCGCGAAGGCTTTTCTACCGAAGGCCTCTCCAGCAAGTCCTGGGACGAGCTCACCACCACTCCAGACATCGTCATCACCGTCTGCGCCAGTGCCGCTGGCGAGACCTGCCCAGCCTATTTGGGCCCTGCCCTGCGCGCCCATTGGGGGGTAGACGATCCCGCCAAAGCGACGGGAACCGAGGCGGAAATCGAGGCCGCTTTCGAGAGGGCCTACCGCATTCTGCGCCATCGCATCGAGGCGCTTTTGCAATTACCTGTTGCCGAATGGCTCACCGAAGACCCCAAGCGTCTGCGTCAGGAGCTGGATCGCATTGGCCACAGCGAACCCTGAGGATTACTACATGTCCACCGAGTTATCTCCCCTGGTGCCCGATCGCCAGGAATTTCATCTGAGCTTCCGGGTGACCGATCTTGCCCGCAGCACCGCCTTCTATCGGGACTTTTTCGGGGTTGAGCCGAAACAGCAGACGGCGCGTTTCAGCACTTTCATCGTCCCCGATCTGCGTTTGAACTTGGTGATTCTCGTCAACGACCGGGATGAGCCCCTCGACACCTACAGCCTCTACCACGTGGGCCTGGGAGTGCGGAGCAAGGAGGCGGTGATCGCTGCCTACCATCGCGCCGTGGCCGCCGGCGCCGAGATAGTCAAGCCGCCGCGCAGCACCTGGCGCGGCACACCCCTGCACGAGCTCTGGCTGCGCGACCCCACGGGCTATCTCCTCGAAATTTACGCCCGGATGACGGAAGAAGAACTCGCCGGTATGCCCGCCGACCAAGAGCCGGTTCTCTTGGTTCCAGGCACGGAACCGCAATAGACGCAGCGCTTCCGTCACATCTGCCTCACTGCCAGGGGTATACTCGACAAGCTGTTGGAGCGGTGCGAGGAGCGTAGATGATCCAAGAAAGCGCAGGTGCGATAGACAGCCCTGCAGATGCGCGTCCCATGCCCTGTGCGCTGCGGGCTTGGGAAGCCTCCGAGGCAGAATTGCGGCGATTTCTGCGCCGCCAATTGCAGGGCATGGCCGACCCCGGTGATGGTGACGACCTCCTGCACGATCTGTTTCTCCGTTCGCTCCGTCAGGGCGGTGCCTTCTGCCAGGTGGAAAACGCTCGTGCTTGGCTCTTTGCGGTAGCGCGCAACCTCGTTATCGATTACCAGCGGCGCTTGCGGCCGTACAGCGAGCTCCCGAGGAACTGCCGGATGATCCGATAGAATCCGCCCCGGTGGAAGACCTGGCGTACCGTCATGCGCCTCGCTGGGGCGCAGACGGCACACTCGTCTCCCAAATGGCTGAACGGCCACCAAGCGGCACTGCACGCGCCTACACTCCCAGCTGTCGCGGTCGTTTCGGCGGATGCAGTACACCGCGTGGCCTACCGGGGACTACTCGCCCTCGCTTCGCTCTCCAGGCGAGCAGCGGTGGTGGAGGGTGTGGCCAGACAACCAGTAGATTTCCCAAAGGCAGCCGGACAAAGTCCAGCAGAAGCAGGGGAAACCAAGCCAATACCCAGGCGAGGATGGCCGGAAAGAAAAGATGCCCAAAGGTCGTGGCCTTGGGGGCGTGCATCAACGCACAAAGCGCCGAACACGAATGCGCGTTCATCCCGACCATCGGGCAGTGGCTACCCATGCCCATCATGGAGCACCCATTGTGCATCATCCCACTCATCGAGCGCGTGGGCATTCCTGCCATCATGGGGCAGCGACACCAATCCGGGAAAAGTGCGTTAGAAAGGAGCAGAAATACCAGGAGTCCACTCACGAACAGGCGTAGCAAACCACGAAGCCCACGAGCCAACGGGACACGTTTGCGTGGCAACATCGCGATTTCCCTGGCGGCATCCGGGAACACGGCTAAGATGGGCCTCCTATTCGGCAAACTTTTAGCGAACGCTAATATTCTGCCAGTTTAGCACTGCAGTTGGTTTTAATGTCAAGCAGCAGACTCTTAACCGTCAAGGACAGCATCGAGTCGCGATTTCTGGTCGGCAAAGGTGCCATACAGCACGTTGCCGTCGATCACGGTGATCGGCGCAACGCGCACGCCATAGCGGGACTTGGCTTCCTCGGCCACACCAGGGGCCGTGACGTCGCGTTCTTCATAGGCGATGCCGCGGGTCTGAAGATACTGCTTGACCGCCGCACAATCTGGACATCCGGGGCTGGTATACAGCAATACCTTTGCCATGCTTCAGCCCTGCACCTTGGCGTCGTATCCTTCTTCGTTGAGCGCGGCGATCAGTTCGTCAGCATGAACCTGACCATACACCACCGCCATACCCGATTCCAGGTCCACCTCTGCTTTGTCCACTCCCGGGATGCGCTCCAGGGCCGTGGTGACGGCGCGGACACAATGTTGGCAGGTCATTCCGGTAACTTTGAGCTTGATTTCACGCACCTTCGATCTCCTGAAAAAAGTTGTTTGGAATAGCGCTCTCCCGCAGGAGAGCCATCACTTCCCCACCATTCCCGCCACACGATGCAGCTTTTCAGCTACTTCCCGTCCGACCTGATCCACGCTGGGATCAGCAATCAGTCCGAGAACCGATTCGGGATCCATGAACACTACGCTGACACGGCCGTCTTCCTCCTCCCGAACCACCACGTTACAGGGCAGTAGGGCGCCGATGTCCGATACCGCTTGCAGAGCCTGATGGGCATAATGCGGATTGCAGGCACCAAGGATGATGTATGGCTTTTGTTCCACCCCCAGTTTGGCTTTGAGCGTGGCTGCTACGTCAATGGTAGTCAGTACGCCGAAGCCCTCGTGCTTGAGCGCCTCGGTTACGAGCTTGACCGTGGTGGGATAGTCGCTTGGGCTGGTGACGGAAAAGACGATTTGACTCATGGTAATTGCTCCTTTTCGTTGGGATGGATACTCAGGCGGCAGTGGGCTGCCAGGCGTGGAGATGCTTCAGGCGCAGGCTATTCCCCAGCACGAAAATTGACGATAGGCCCATAGCGACACCTGCCAGCATGGGGTTGAGATGGATGCCGAGCGGCGCGGCCACGCCGGCAGCGATCGGGATCAGCAGGATGTTATAGAAGAACGCCCAGAACAGGTTGCCGCGGATGTTGCCCAGTGTCTTGCGCGCCGCCGCCAATGCGGTGACCACCTCGCCGAGCTGGCCACGGGTCAGGGTCACGTCGGCCGCCTCGATGGCGATGTCGGTGCCGCTGGCCAGCGCGATGCCCACATCAGCCTGCGCCAGCGCCGGGGCGTCGTTGATGCCGTCGCCGACGAAAGCCACGCGCCGCCCCGCCTGCTGCAGTTCGGTGACCACGCGCGCCTTATCCTGCGGCAGCACCTCGGCATGCACTTCCTCTATGCCCAGCCGGGCGGCCACCGCCTTGGCAGTGCGCCGTGCGTCGCCGGTGACCATGGCCACGCGCAGGCCATGACCGGCCAGCGCCTGCACCACCGCCCGCGCCTCCAGCTTGACACGGTCGGCGATGGCAAGCAGCCCCAGCGGCTGGTCATCGGCGGCCACGAACACCACGGTGCCGCCTTCGGCTTCCAGGGCCGCCGCGCGGTCCGCCAGCGCGGAGAGGTCCACGCCTTCGCGTTCCATGAAGCGCCGCGCGCCGACGATCACCGGCTGCCCCTCGACGCGCCCTTCGATGCCGTAGCCGGCCACCGCCTTGAAGTCTTCGACGCCGGGCAGTTCAAGCCCGCGTTCCCGGGCCGCCGCGACGATGGCCCGCGCCAGCGGATGTTCGGAGGCCGCCTCCAGCGCTGCGGCCAGGCGCAGCGCTTCCTCGGCCTGCGGTCCTTCCGCCGCCGTCAGTGCAGGCTTGCCTTCGGTCAGGGTGCCGGTCTTGTCGAACAGCACGGTATCCACATGCGAAAGCGTCTCCAGCGCCTCGCCCTTGCGGAACAGCACGCCGAGTTCGGCGGCGCGTCCGGTGCCGACCATGATCGCTGCCGGCGTCGCCAGCCCCATGGCGCAGGGGCAGGCCACCACCAGCACCGCCACCGCCGTCACCAGCGCGACGCTGATGTTCGCGCCCAGCCCCAGCCACACCGCGAAGGCGGTCACGGCGATGGCGATCACCGCCGGCGAGAAGATGCGCACCACGCGGTCGGCTACGCCCTGGATGGGCAGCTTGCCGGTCTGCGCGCTTTCCACCAGCCGCACGATCTGCGCCAGCACCGTGTCGCGGCCGACCGAGGTCGCCTCCACCACCAGCCACCCGTCCACAGTCACAGTGGCGCCGACCACGCTGTCGCCCGCCTGCTTGAGCACCGGCAGCGGCTCGCCGCTGAGCATGGACTCGTCCACGTGGGCGCGGCCCTCGACCACTTTTCCATCCACCGGAATGCGCCCGCCGGGGCGCACCGCCACACGGTCGCCGACCCGAAGCTGGGCCGCCGGCACTTCCTGTTCTGTGCCGTCGTCCTGCAGCTTGCGCGCAGTCTTGGCCTGCAAGCCGACGAGCTTGCGGATGGCCGAGGAGGTTCGGCCCTTGGCTAGCTCTTCCAGGTATTTGCCGAACAGCACCGCCGCGATCACCACCGCCGCCGAGTCGAAGTACACATGCCGCGCCTCGGGCGGGAACAGGCCCGGCGCGATCAGCACCAGCGTGCTGTAGGCCCAGGCCGCGCCGGTACCGGTGGCGACCAATGAGTTCATGTCCGGCGACAAGTGCCGGTAGGCGATCCAGCCGGGGCGGAAGAAGCGCAGCCCCGGCCCAAACAGCACCACGCTGGCGAGCAGCCATTGCACCCAGTCCCAGAAATGTGGAAACGGGCTGGCCGCCGGCAGGGCATGATCGAAAGCGGGAATGAAGGTACCACCCATGGACAGCACCAGCACGATCACGGCCAGCGCCGCAGCGATGGCGACGTCCCGCCCCATGGCGCGCAGCGAAGCGCGCCGCTGATCCGCCGTGTCAGCGCCGGCCTCTCTCACCGGCTGCGCCGCGTAACCGGCCTCAGTCACCGCCGCCGCCAGCGTTTCCGGATCGGTCATGGCGGGCAGATAGCGCACATGCGCCCGTTCGGTGGCGAGGTTCACGGAAGCCTCCAGCACGCCGGGCGCGCGCTTGAGGGCGCGCTCGACCCGGCCCACGCAGGAGGCGCAGGTCATACCTTCGATCGCAAGATCGATCTCGCGCGTCACCGGTGTGTAGCCGGTGTCGCGGATCGCCCCCAGGATCTTCCCGGTTTCGAGCAAGGCCGGGTCGAAGCGCAGTTCGGCCCGTTCGGTGGCCAGGTTCACCGTGGCCTCGGCCACGCCCGGCAGTTTTTGCAGGCCGCGCTCGACGCGCGCGCTACACGAAGCACAGGTCATGCCGCCAACGTCAATTTGCAGTTCTTGCAATTTCGTAGATGAATTCATCAAACCTCCGAGTTTGCTGTTCTGCGCCAATTGCTGATGCTCGTGCGTAGCGAAACCCTCGACTCAGAAATGCGGATTTTTACCAGTGAAACATGTGATCTCAGCCTAAACCTATAGTGCATTGTAATGTCAAGCGCAGCTGCGGTCGGCTGCCTCCGGATTCGTTCTAGGGTAGTGTCAGAT
>JAJYPA010000173.1 GCA_021795795.1 Pseudomonadota bacterium
CGGCCAGGCGCATGGAGTGAATCCTCCAACGATCCCGGCCTATCTGGACGTGCTTCTCGGGCATCACGATTTCATCGCCGGAGTGGAGCCCTCCATCGACGGGGAGTTGATCGAGGTGGTCAGTGTCGCGGGTTATCCGGACCGCACGAATCCCGTGCTGCTGGAAGATTTGCACAGCCTGCCGTTCCCGCTGCGCTATACCACCCGCTTCATTCTCCAGGATCAGCAGGAGTCCAAGAAGCTGATCGGGAAGTATCGGGAGAAGTGGGCCAGCTCCAAATTCAGCCTGCGGGATTACCTCTCGGCCGCCTTGGACCGGGGTCAGGTCCGGCACGACCGGGCTGATCCCTTCAAGCAGGCCATGGAACAGGAAACCGCGCTGGTCGACGGCGACGTGTCCAGCGGTGCCGTGCGCCTGGGCTATTTCACATTCACCGTCGTGCTACGCGGGAAGGACGCCAAGACGCTGGAGGATCGGGTCCGGATCGTCATGAACCTGCTCGACAATGCCAACTTCGTGGCCAAGCGGGAGACGGTCAATGTGGTGGAGGCCTTCCTGGGCAGCCTGCCTGGGCACACCTGGGAGAACGTGCGCCGCCCGGTGCTGAACAGCATGAACTTCGCGGATGTTTCGCCCAAAACGGCGATCTGGGCGGGAGATCGGGAGTGCCCCAGTCCGCTCATGCGCACGGGGGATCAACCGGCACCGTGCCTGACTTTCGCCAAGACTTCGGGGTCCACGCCTTTCCGCTTCAATCTGCATGTCTCGGATTTGGGCCACGGCCTGGTCATGGGTCCGCCGGGATCGGGTAAGTCCAGTCTGCTGGCCTTGCTCGCGGCCCAGTGGCTGCGCTATCGCAACGCGCGGGTCATCGCCTTCGATAAGGGGCGGTCCCTCTTCGCGCTCACCGAGGCCGTGGGCGCTGCCGCGCCGGATCTGGCCCAGCACTACGACCTGGGTGGGGAGTACAGCAAGCTGTCCTTTGCTCCGCTGGAGCGGGTGGATAGCCAGGCCGAGAGGGTGTTTGCGGAAGAATGGCTGGAAAGCCTGGCCGTGCTCCAGGGGGTGACGGTGACCTCCGCTGAGCGGGCTGTCATCCACCAGGCCATCGAGGGGTTGGCGCAGGAAGATGGCCGGTCGATTGCCGATGTGGTGAACCTGCTGCAGGATGCCCGCCTGAAACAGGCGGTGGGCGTGTACCAGGGCACGGGCAAGTACGGGGACCTGCTGGATGCCCGGCACGACGGTCTGGATCTCTCCAGCCGGTTTCTGACCTTCGAGATGGACAGTCTGCCCCAAGGCGATACCGCCAGGGGCATCGTGGTGCCCATCCTGCTGTACCTTTTCCATCGCATCGAAACGATGTTGGACGGCAGCCCGACGCTGATCGTGCTGGACGAGGCCTGGACCCTGCTGGACAACCCGCTGTTCCTGGCAAAAATCCGGGAGTGGCTCAAGGTGCTGCGCAAGAAGAACGCGGCGGTCCTCTTCGCCACGCAGTCCCTGGCGGACCTGATCGGAAGTCCCTTGCTTCCGGTCTTGCAGGAGAGTTGCCTGACCAAGATTTTCCTGCCCAACCGGGAAGCCGGGTCGCATACCCTGCTCCCCATGTACACGGCCTTTGGTTTGCTGGACCGGCAGATCGAGATTTTGCAGAGCGCCACACCCAAGCAGGACTACTACGTGAGCAGCCCCAACGGGCAGCGTCTGGTGTCTTTTGCCCTGGGTCCGGTGACCCTGGCGTTCTGTGCCGTATCGGACCCCCGCGAGGTGAAGCGGGTGGCGGAATTGCGGGACCAGTACGGGCGCAGCTGGCCTATGGTCTGGTTGCGGGAGCGTCTCCCCGTTCCGGTCCAGGGAAGCTGGATCGGTCTTCTGGAGCGTCTGTATCCGGCTTTCTGAGGCCGACGAGACAATCCGTGCTTATAGGGAGGGGCCGGAGCATCTGGTTCGATCTGCAGAAGGAGAAAAGTCGTGAAAGCAACGTATATCGCCGCGGTAGCCGCATTGTCGGTTCTGGGATTGGCCGGGTGTGGGCATGAGCACAAGAAGCCGGTACCAGCAGACCAGACAGCGGTTTGCAAGCCGGAGCCCTACGACATGGCGAGCCAATACCACTCCACGGACTATTACGAGCATCACCCCCATCAGCGGGAGAAGCTGATACAGGAGTGTAACCACGCGCCGTGCATCGCGGATGGATCCTCCCCGAACTGTACCAATGCGGACCAGGCACAGCAGGATATCGAGTACCAATCCAGCCCGGACACCCTGAGCACCCTGTCCAAGGCGCTGAATTGACGGATCAGAGAGTGGCAACATAAGAGGGGACGAAAGATGACCTCAACGGCACCGATGGACTTGAATACCCTTTGTCAGAAATATGATCTCCCGCCCATGGAGTTCAGCCGGAAGCTCAAGCCTGGGGACGGCGCCTACGATCGGTTGACGGGCAAGATTCAGATTTCGCAGTCGCTGCTGTATGCGACCGAGCCGGAACTGTTGCGCGTGGCCTTCCATGAAGCCGGGCACTATCATACACGGTCTTTCCGGCGGGATGTGTTGCCGCTGTATTGCGCGGCTGGCTTCGCCGTGCTTCTGGTGCTCTGCGTGGCCTTTTCGCAGGCACGCGATCTCATTCCTGGTTGGCTTCCGCTTTTCGGACTGTTCGGATCGATCCTGGCTTTCGAGACTGGGCGGCGGCATTGGGAGAACGCCGCGAACCGGTGGGCCCGGGAGCATTGGCCGAAAGCGCTATCCGATCAGGGTCTGTGGTACTTTTGATGGTTGGCTGGGTACCGGTATGCCAGCATTAAAAAAGCGAGCAAAGGGACGATCCGAACAGAATCTGGAAGCGATTAGCAGGAGATATGGACTCCCGGTAATAGAGTACCGCAAGGATCTCGGACCCGGTTGCTACCGGTTTAGCCGGGCATTCGGTACGATTTATCTGTCGGAGTCTTTTCGGCACGCCAACAGGGCAGAGATACTTCGTGTTGCCTTCTATGGAGCCGGACGCTACCAGGCCCGGTCATTTCGTTACGATGGCTTGCCGGAACTCTTGGGCTTGATGACTTCCATACTGCTGATCGTGTCAGTGGTGTCGCCACATGCCCGGGCCACGTGGCCCATTTCAATCCAGTTGGTGCTCTGGTTATGCGGTCTCTTTTCGTCGGCCTATGTGCTGAAGATTCGCCCTGCTCTGGTTAGCAGGGCGGCAAACCGTTGGGCCCTGGAGCATTGGCCAAGCGATCTGACGGAGCAAGGCTATCCGTACACTCCGGTATCCGACCGCTGTCCCTGATCTTGGGGCCTACCTATCCCCGTTTTGCCCCGCTATACCCGGAGGGAATCGTCTTCTCTCTGGGGGTTACTCATGCGAAAAAGCCGTCTTGCAACCGCGCTCCTGGCCGTTCTGGCCGTGCTGTCCACACCGGTGTCCGCCTTGGCCGATCCGTTGTCCGCCATGCAGGCAGACAGCAGGGCGCTCGGCGCCATGGCGCAGACCTGGACGGAGGTACAGTCCGCCGCGCAGTCGTATGGGCAACTCGCGCCCTACGCCGCCGCCACCTGGGCCGGACCCGGCCCGGTGGTCACCAATCCCATGGGCTTTCGTGAGCAATGCCACAACACCCGATGGGATCAGGTCACCCAATATCTGGTGACCGGTGCGCTTAACATCGGTGGCGATGGGGAAGCAGAGGCTTACGCCATACAAGCCATCGCTACGGACTTTCCGCAGCAGTTGTCGGATTACCTGGTGCAGCTTGTGCAGTCCGGCAGCCCCCGGGAAGCGGCGCTGGCGAACCAGATCATGGCCCAGAAAGGGCCTCTGTTGGCGTCACTGAACGATCTGTCCACGCTGCTGAATACCACGGCAACGCAACTGAGCAACGCCATCGGTCCCAACAGCAGTTTGCAGCCTCTGCCCATTACGCAGTGGGAGGCTGGGATTGGAGACGCTCCGAATCTGGCCCAGGCGCAGTATGTGGCCGGGCCAAACGATGGAGCGCCTATCGGCTGGTTTGATGGCATAGCCCCGGATTCCCGGCTCGCCCGCCTCATGGAAATCTGTCCTACGGGCACGGGCAGTTTGCCGACCCTGCCGCTGAAAGCGCCAATCATGCAGGCGGTGCAACAAGCCATAAGCGACGAGCCGTTCCTGGCCCAGGTGGCGCAACCCCTGGAAAACGGAAGCACGTGGTCTGCCCCCAGTCCGTATGGTTTCGGCGGCGGGACCGCCAACCCGGTCCGGGAAGGTCTCGTGGCTGCTCTGGCGACGGACGAGACCGGTATCGCCGGCTACATGGCCCCGATCACCGCGCCCCTGGAACAGTATGACCAGGAGGTCCAGCAGATCATGCAGATCATCCAGGCCAACGGGAATTGAAGAAGGAGGATCCCGTGAAAAAGATACAGATTCGCAGTGCCCTTTTGATGCTGGTGGCGACCATCGCGCCGGTTCCCGCGCTCGCTGGTGGTGCGATGACGGGCGGCGCAACCCTGCCCGAACAGATCGTGCAGGAAGCTACGGCCATTCAGGCCAAGATCTCTGGTGCCGAGCGTCTGGTGGAGCAGATCCAGCAGTACGAAAACATGGTTCAGAACATGGTTACCCTGCCGCAGAGCCTGGTGAACCAGATTCTGCAGCCCATCGACCAACTCTACGGCATGGCCGCGCAGGCCCAGCAGCTGGGCACCAATGCCATGAACATCGCCAACCAGTTTCAGAACATCAATGCGAGTTTCAATCCGCAGCTCACGGACGAATATACCCAAAAATACGAGAGCATCACGACCGGGCTCAACAACGCGCTGAATACGGCGATCCAGGCCGCGAACCTGAACCCGGATGCCTTTGCCACCCAGGCGCAGGCGGAGCAGGCCATCAGCCAGGCCCTGCAGAACCCGCAAAGCCGCAATGCCCTGCTGCAGGGAGCCGTGGAAGCCGGGCAGGCCACTGTATCGGCCCTGACCCAGATGCAGCAGACTGCCAATACGGAGGCTGCGGCCGAGATGGAATGGCGGAAGAACCAGTTGGCCTATCAGACCAGCCAGGTTGCGGCCAATCAGGAGGCCACTCAGGCATTGTATGGCAACGGCGCCAACCCGCAGCCCGCGGTGAGTGCTGCGGGCGGCACACTGAACACCCTGACCCAGGCGCTGGGAGGGAACTGAGATGCACAGACGACCTCCGCCCCTGGCGGGGCACAAAGCCCTCGTGCCCTGGGTGGTGCTGGCGCTGCTTCTCCTCGCCGCGCCGGACGCCTTTGCGGGCACGTCTGGGGCCAGCGGCATTACCAATACGTTTATCAACGCAACAACGGGGTGGTACAGTTCTCTGAAAAGCATTGCCGAGGGGATCTTTTATGTCCTCTTCGGGGTGGATTTTGCCTATCTCGTGGCGCAGTGGCTCATTGGTGGCAAGGATGTGCACGAGGTGTTCACGTCCTTCATCAAGAAGCTCATCACCATCGGTGTGTTTTTTACCATCCTGCTCAACGGGCATGAGCTGATTGGCTGGGTTATCGATGGATTCCGGGCATCCGGTGTCGCCGCCGCCGGGCAGCCGCATACGGGCCTCAGCTGGATCCTCGATACCGGCGGTAAGATTTTTGCGGCTTGTGTTCAGGGTCCGGTGCAGAGCGGTACGGGTGGAGCCGTCAAGTATGTCTGGGATCTGGTATCCTCCGGCGGAAAGACCCTGATCTCCACTATCCTGGGCGCTTTTGTCGGGATGGTCGTCGGGATCATCGCCATTCTGGCCCTGATCTATCTGGCCCTGGAGTATCTGGCCATCCAGTTGGAGGCCGCGCTGGTCGCGTCCGTGGGCATCATCATGATGGGCTTTGCGGGCAGCCGCTGGACCGTGCAGCACGCGGAAGGGTATCTCAAGTACGCGCTGTCCGTGGGCATCCGGCTCATGGTCCTCGTGATCTGGATTGCCTTCATCGAAAACCATTCGTCCTCCATCGTCACCAACCTGCTGAACGGCGTGAAACAGTCTGGCGGGACCAATATCGGGACTACGCTTTCCGCTTACGCCAACGTGCTCATCTTTGTGCTGCTGATCGCATGGATGGCGAAGAAGCTGCCCGGCATCGCGGCCAGCGTCATGACAGGCGGATCTTCGCTGTCCGGTGGCGAGTTGATCTCCAGCGGAGTGGCGGCCGCCGCTCTGGGTGCCGCGGCTCTGGCTACGGGCGGTGTCGCATTGGGCGCGGCCGGAGCGGGCGCGGGCACGGGGGTTTTGACGGGCGCGGAAGCCGCAGCCGCTGGCATGGGCGAAGCCGGTGCACTATCCGGTGCCGCGGGGGCTGGTGGAACGGCCCTGGGCGCCGGTGAGGCAGGCTCGCTATCCGGAGCGGCGGATGCCGGTATGGCGAACGCCGTGCAGGCCCCGCAGATACCGGAACCGTCCGGACTACCCGAGAACACGGTGCCGCCACCCAAACTGGATTCCCTGCAGAACGCGGGTTCTTCCGGTGCGGTGGATACCGAGCGAGCCGCTCCCGCTGAGGGGCAGCGTGGCACCTCCGGCGGGGGGCAGGGGGGGCAGTCTGGAGGGCAGGACAAGCCTATGTCGTTGGCGGACAGGTTTGCTAAAAACCGTGCTTGGGTTCTCAATGCCCACAAGGACATTGAATCCATGCTGTCCCCCGGCGTGGCGGATATGAGCGGTGTCCAGGCGAACGGGTTTGGCCTGAAGCACAGCGAGTAGCGGCGACGAGACAATCTGTGCTATGAGTGAGCAGCACTCGGTCGGCTGTGAAGTTGGAGGGGAGGTTGCCGTGAAACTGAAAATCTTTCTGTTCTGGATTCTGGTGATGGCCTTATCGCCCTTCATCCTGGAAATCCCGGTCGTCGGTTTCTGGATCGTTCTGGTTACGGTGGCTGGCCCTATAGCGTTGGGCGTGGCTTATCTTACGTTTGCTGGAGGGTTCGATGGTGGGCCAACGATCACCAAATCCGATCTGGACGCTGCCCGCCGCGCGGGTTACCAGTCCGGCTACCACGATGGGCGAAACCGAGACTCCTACTAATAGACAGTCGGCGGGATCGTTCTTTCCGCAGTGCATAACGCCTCGCCAACGTGCGGGGCTTTCTGCAGGTAATAATGTTTGTTTGCGGATCTGATGCAACTCGTTGATTATCATCATACCTGAACCGGGTCAAATTAAGATTGCTCATGCACTTTGGCTGGAAGAGAGAAAATCAGCTCCCCAGTGACTTCTGGATCATTTCTAGGATCGGTCGGCTCAGTCTCGGCTTTTTGTGCGGTCCAGCGGAATGATCGGTTATGCTGGAGCGGCAACATTCGCTTGAACTTCTAACTCGTACGCATCAATTTCCTCATGGTAGCTTGCTTGAATGTTATCAGCGAACGAGGATTTCAATTGTCGGAGACTATTTGCGTAATAGCCTTCCGCTGCTTTCCATGATTTAAATATTCTACACCGTATTTTTGAAACGAAGACCTGTGGCTCCAACGCTAAGAACAACCCCGCAGTAGAAGTGATTTTTTCAAAAATATCTTGACGGAGAGCGTTTTCTCCGGGAAGGAGACTTGGGTTGAAGTTATTGAAAGTATAATTTCTGAGGGCCTCCTTCATGCGCACCCAATCGCGCGCATCGACTTGAACAACCGAAGATTTTTCGTTCATCTTTCGAGCGTCATGGACTGATGGAGATACACTGTTAAGGCTCTTAAATAGCTCGAATGAGCCGAAATGAAACAGTTCCTCTGAAATCACTACTACATCAACATCTGACTCTTCTTTAAACTGCCTTCCAAATTTGATAGGAGATGGACTAAATCCAAGCTTCGCGCTTCCCACGATGCAAACATCTTGCGATCCGACAGAAAATCTTTCTGCAACCTGCTCGCGAAAGATGACATATTTCATCGGGCTAGATTCGAAAACGTATGGGGTTCCCTCTAGCAAGAATACTTTGGCCAGTACGTTATGGGAGTCGACGGCGATAACTAAAGATTTAAATTCGTCCGGTACAGGTATTTTCCCGCCAGCTAATAGCTCAAGCAAATTGTCAGTTGTATTTTCGATGGCCACAAAGTCTCCTTGAGGTTGGTTTAACGCCTGAACTAACCGGCCTGCGGGCTTTTCGCGCAGGTTGGTTGAATGATAAGCTAGCCACGTTTTAACTCTCGCGGAAGAAATGCATCAATTTCATTGTCGGAAAATGTCATATCCTCATTTCTCTTGAGAGCCTCCTGCGCCTTCTTATATGCCGCGTATGTCGTGCTAGGAGAACCGGCATATACGTTATGCAAAGCAGCTAGCAGCTTGTCTCGCTCTTCCTGAAGCGCCTCAAGAGGTTTCTGACCCATGGCTAGATCGACCAGAAGAGTTAAGTACTGCTCACGAATTAGCCAGATGTCATTGGCAGCCTGTCTGTGTTTCTGAGCAAGTTCCCCTAGGTCGTAATTCTTGGTGTAGGCATTTAGCACTAAGAGCGATGTGGATAGCACGACCCCGACTGCGGCTCCAACATTACCGGAGCCAAAGAACGTCGTTATAAAGCTACCAGTGGTAAAGGCCGACAGAAGAATCTGCCAAAGCTTTATGGTGGACAGGTGAGCAAGGAGAATGTCGGCACATTTCTCGTGCGTCTTGTGAGAGTAGACAACTCTCCCGTAACACTCCCTTAGTTGGCCTTCGAGGATGTGCCGTGCTTCTGGCGTGTCATTAGTCTGGAAAGTTTGTTCCAAATATATCTCTCCATTTCTGTTTGGCGGACCATTCTTGCTTTGGTGTGGCAGTTTCGTGGGCAATAGCCTCTAGTGAAATGTTGTAGCAGCGTTTGGCCTTGTATTGGAACAGCCCTTTCCCATACACGTATTGGCCGCTTCCCGGAGCTTTCCAGTACACTTGCTCCGAATCCTGTTCTGATAACCATTTGAAAAAGTCCCTGCACATGTAGTCATAGTACAGATATGACTTATCCTTGTATTGCCATGAGCTGATGAACTGATAGGCGAGCGTATCAATCAGCAGGCCACCAATAGGAACTCTCCATTTTCGTTTCCATGCCCGCGCCATACGACATAGCCGCACAAGATTTCCTTTGCAGGAAGCATTGCGATCCCTAATTGCCAGGATTTCCGGCTTAGGGTTTGTGACCCGCCAACTGCCGCCATTGTTTGCATTTGGAAATGTGTAACTGTCGTTTTTGTTGATAAACACCGGGACGACTTCAAATGAAATACCATCATTGAACGGGACAACGATCACTTGGCCATCGGCTCGAATATTTGTGGTTGAGTACGTATTCTCAATAGATTGTTTAACAGTCTGCAATAGCGCGGACTGACCGTTTCCTGAGTAGTTGTTGGACCTCTCATACTCCGAATACGGCAACTGGAAAATTATGTCCAGATCGCTGAACCCCTGAATGGCTGTGTTTCTCCCATACGAGCCGACATACAAACTATGGGAGATATCAGAAGCCGTGTTCCAAAAGTCGATGTTTAGGCGCTTCGTGATGTTCTTGTAACGTTGCGAAATCGTTCCGCCATCGGTAACCTGAAGGTTTGTGCAGAAGGTACTGAACCAGTCTCCAAGACCCATATGGTCTCCTTGTGAAAGTGGCCAACCTAGTTTAGGCAGCGTCTGCGCCGCCCTGCCCACATCGCCGAAATTCCGTTTGCCCCACAGGGTCGCCATCACGCTAAGCATCATCCCCTCCCTCTGCCTGTGTAGGGCAACCAAAGTTCTTCAGAGGTTTCAGAATGATATGCGCACCATATAAGATAAATTATCCCGCATGCTCCCCAGTAAAGTAGAGGCAACTTAGCTTATTCTAATGTCTGATTCCTGAACTTGCCGTTTCCCATGCTCAAGGGTATTTCTAGGGGACAAAGCAGGCAATGCTCGCGCGGAGATACTGCATGTGGCGATCATGGTTGCATGCCGAACCCTGGTCCAGGACAGGAGTCGCCTATGTCCACCTTATACGGATGCGGACAGGACTTGTCCTTTACGGCTGTCTCGGCCCTGAGTTATCGGCCACGTCCGGGTCCAGCATCCGTACATAAAGGGTATATAGGAATGCCCTTAGCCCTGGCCTTAGCTTTTACGACGTCCAGAAGGGCGGCCGGTATTCGCATATGCAAAGCGGCGTCCTTCGGCCTATCCCAAAGCGCATCGGCTCGAACTCACCGAAATCCAGGTCAGACAGGTCCTGTTCCAGGAAAGCTTCGGCCTCTGCATTAGTCTTGAGGTCTGGCACTTGCTTCATTCTTAAAAAATACACGCCTGTCTACACACAAGCAAGCTGATCAGTCCGCAGGATACATGCCGGGTGCAGCCCCTGCCAGGCGCAATCCCCTACCTATCCCCTTTTTGGCTGGCTATACCAGAGCAGGAAGCGGGTGTTGGCTTTTGGACAGGGGAGCCCTTTATGGCAGAACAGAAAGAGGTCGCCGAACACTACCTGGTGGCGCGGCGGGAGTGGCTGGAACGGTACGGCGACTACATCGCCCAGGCGAAGAACTGGCGGGTGGCCGCCTTCGTGTCCTGGAGCATCACTGCGCTTTTCGGCGCCGGACTCGTCTACGAGGCTGACCGGGTGCATGTCGTGCCCTATGTCGTCGAAGTCAATCATCTGGGGCAGGCCGTGCATCTCGCCCAGGAAGTGCAGGCGGGCACCTACGATCTGCCCGTGGTGCGCCACGTCATCGCCCACTGGGTGCGGGACGTGCGGGAACGGCTACCCGTGGTGGCCGCCGAGAAGCAGATTTACCAGTCCACCTACCACATCGTGGGCAACAAGGAGAGCCAGCAGCTCACCGCGTATTTCCAGCGGAATAACCCGTACTCCAACTTCACCAACAACGAGGGCGGGCGGACCGTGGAAATCACGTCGGTCCTGCCCATAGGCACGCCCACGGACAAGGGCGGCACCCTGCAGGTGCAGTGGATCGAGACGCAGTATGGGGCCAGCGGGTCCATCGCGTGGCAGAAGGACTACGAGGGGACCGTCACCTACCGCATCCAGCCGCCCTCCAGCAATCCCGCCGTCCTCAAGGTGGACCCCTTCGGCATCTATCTCACGTCTTTCACCTGGAATCTGGTTCCCTAAAAGGAGATCGTCATGCGTCCCTACATTCTTCGTGCGGCGGTGGCCGCGGCTACTTTCGGAATTGGCGGGGTAGCGATTGCCGGCGTCGCCGCCGGCGGTCCGGCCTCTCCGGACCCAGGCGGAATTCCGGGCAAGGTGCCGCCCATGGCTTCCTATACGGTGCCCGCCGTGCAGCAACCCAACGTGCAGGTTCTGGGGACGGATGGATCCGCCATGTCGGCCCGGGAGACCTCCACGGAAATCTGGGAAAAGGCCATCGCCACGCCGCCGCAGGGTCGCATCTCGGAGCGGTCCAAGAAGGCCGCGGAAAAGGCCTTGGTCGCCGCCTACGAGGCGGGTAAGACGCAGAACCTTCCCCCCATTGCCGGGACCAACGGCGAGGTGCTGTACGCCTACGGACAGTCCCTGCCAACCCTGGTGACGGCACCCCTGCATACGTCGGTCATCGTTCTACGGTCCGGTATGACCGGTCCCAAGGCCATCGGGCTATCCCCCGCTTACTGGCAGGTGGAAGCCCTCATGGCGGGCCAGCAACCGGAACTCGCCGTCACGCCCCGGTTTGCCGGCCTGCACGCCAATCTGGTGGTGACGGGGACGTCGCCCTCCGGCAAGGCCATGAACTACGTCATCGAGGTGACCAGCGACAAGACGCGCTACACACCCATGATCGGCTTCTACTACCCGGACGCAATCGTCCGTACCTGGAAGCAGGATGCCGCTGCCAAGGCGGCCTTCGCGCGGAAGGTTTCCCGTCAGGCCGTGGCGGTCCTGCCGACCATCGATGCCGCCAACCTGGACTTCCACTGGAAAATCCATTGCGCCGACGGCGGCTGGTTCTCCGATAGCGATTGCCGGTCCATCGAGCCCTTGCGGGTCTTCGACGACGGCCAACAAACCTTCATCCAGTTCCGGCCCGATCAGGGCAGCCACGGCGGCATACCGTCCGTGCTGGCGGAAAACGCCGCCGGACAGAACGCCATCGTCAACACCACGTTCCGGGACGGCTACTACATCGTGGACGGAGTGCCGCACAAGATCCTGCTCCTGGCCGGAAAGGGCAGCAGCGGCAAGGTGGTCCGGCTCATCCACGAGCGCAACTAAGGAGGGGACCCGTGGCAGACAATCGGATACCCCTGGGCGAAGGCCCGGGAAAGGTCAAGGGATCCCTGATCCCGGACAAGCGGAGCCTGGGCGCGCATCTGAGATCCAAAAAGATCGTCGCCGCAACCGTGCTGGCACTGGTGGCCGCAGGTGGAGGAGGGTTGCTCGCCATAGACAAGCTGCACGGTTTTGGCGCCGGGCCTTCCGCGGCGCAGGAGAAGCCACACAAGGCCCCGGACATGCGGGCGCTACCCAAATCGAAGCCTGACGTGACCGCTCCGGTAAACAGTACAGCCACCGCCGCGACGGCGAGCACCCGGTCGCAGGCTCCGGCGTACGTGGCGTCCCCGGCGACGGCCCCCGGCATCAGCCAACCCAGTCCGCAGGAGGCCGCCTTCATGGAGGCCCTGAGTGGGCAGGGAGAGCAGGGGGAATCCGGAACGTCCTGGGGAGGGAACCAGGCCGGCACGGCGGTCGCGGCCGCCGCGTCGGCACTTGCCTCGCCCTTGCCGGGTGCGAACCCGGAAGACGCACTGACCCTGGCAAAGTCCATTGCGCTCATGACGGGCAAGAACAAGGCGCAGGGCGGGGTGTACAGCACCCACCTGGATAGGCGTGAGGTCAGCCCCTGGGAACTGCTCCAGGGCGCCGTGATACCTGCCATCCTGGAGACGGGCATCAAGTCGGACCTTGCCGGCGAAGTCACGGCAGTCGTCGCCCATCCGGTCTACAACAGTCTGAACGCGGCCCACGTGCTGATCCCGGCGGGCAGTCGCCTGATCGGCTATTACCGGTCCGGGGCGGTCATGGGCCAGACCCGCGTAGGCGTGGAGTGGACCCGTATCGAGTTCCCCAACGGCACCTACATCCGGCTATCCAACATGCCGGGCACGTCGCCGCGCGGCTATGCGGGCTTCAGGGACCTGGTGAACAACCACACCTGGGAGATCTTCAAGAACGCCCTGCTTCTGTCCCTGATCGACGTGGGTATGGCCGAGGCGAGCCCGACCAGTACCTCCACCAACACGACGGGCGTTACGGCAAACCAGGCCTTGCAGAATGGGGAACAGGCCCTCGCCCAGACCTTCGGCCAGGCGGAGGCCCAGTTGTTCCAGAAGTACATCAACATCGCGCCGACCCTCACCATCCGGCCCGGATACGCTTTTAACGTGGTGGTGACGAAAGACCTGGTGTTCCCGGGACCATACCGGCACGGGGTGAATCTGGTGGGGAACAATGCGGCGTCCGTGGAGCCACAGGCTCCGGCCCAACCCTCCGAAGCCAACCCTTACGCGCAAGGAGGTGGCTGGTGAAGTCCCGGATCATCCCCCGGTTGCGGCGGGACCTCATCGCCCCGCAATACCGCGACGATGCCAACGCCCGGGCTGTGCGGGTGAGCCAGGAACTGGTGCGGCTTTCGGTGGTGGAGTTGCGCAACATGGGCCTGCGCCGGGCCAGTCGCCCCGTGCCGGAACCACCCTACGAACCCTTCGCCATCGCGCTCACCCCGGAAGCGTCGGCCAAGGTCGCGCAGTTGCCGGACAGCGTGAGCGTATCGGCCATCGTGCAGGAGATTCTGCGGCGGTGACGAGACCATCCGCGCAAGCGATATGGGGCGCAACGGGCGCTGGCTATACCCGTCTGGAAACCATCACAGGAGCTTTTCATGGAACCTAAATTCTTGGTCTTTGCGAACCAGAAGGGCGGCGTGGGCAAGACCACGCTTGCCGTACATATGGCCATCCATGCCCACAACATGGGCTTTCGGACCTTGCTGGTCGATCTGGACCAGCAGGGCAGCAGCACCTTCTTGTTGACCGGAGACGCGGATCGCCACCAGACCGAAGCGGGGACCGCGTTAGATCTCTGGTATCCGAATCGTAAGGTGCCCGTACAGGTGTCCCCCATCTTCGGGTTCGACTTCCTCCAGGCGTCGGCGGCTCTGGATGCCGTGGACGATGATCTGGATCCCGCCATACGGGCCTTGCGCCGGCTGCTCGTCGTGGACAGCGGTCAGG
>JAJYPA010000174.1 GCA_021795795.1 Pseudomonadota bacterium
CCTATGCAGGTCATTGTGGCTGCCATGCGCAGGCTGCTGCATATCGCCTTCGGTGTGCTCAAATCGGGGCAACCATTCAATCCCAATCATGCCCTTGCATAAACCGGTTCAAGACGGTATCTGTCGGATAAGGATTAAACAGCAAGCTGGGAGTAGCGCAAGCCGTGTCCTTGTAGTATGCGTCGTCCGAAAAAAGCCCCGATAACTTTGCCGAGGCACACTTTACCCGCGATAGCGGAGACTGAAAAGGTAGCGATATGCAGAACAGAGTATTGGTATTGGACAGGAACCGGCAGCCACTCATGCCCTGTCATCCGGCCAGGGCGCGGGAGTTGTTGCGGGAGGGGAAGGCGGCGGTGTTCCGGCGCTATCCGTTCGTCATCGTCCTGAAGCACCGGGAGGGCGGTGAAAAGCAGGAATTGGTGGAAAAGCTGGATCCGGGCAGCAAAACCACCGGCATTGCCTTGGTGGCTTTGTTCGCCCGCCGCGGACCCACCGTTATCTGGGCGGCAGAACTGGAGCATCGCGGCGCGGCCATTCACAAGGCGCTGGAGCAGCGGAGCGGGCATCGACGGCATCGGCGGGGAAATCTGCGGTACCGGGAACCCCGGTTCGACAACCGCACCAAGTCTGCCGGCTGGTTGCCGCCGTCTCTACAGCACCGGGTGGACACCACCTGGACCTGGGTGGCGCGGTGTGGTCGATGGGCGCCCGTAACCCGCCTCTCGCAGGAGTTGGTGAAGTTCGACCTACAGGCCCTGGAGAACCCGGAGATTTCCGGAACGGAATACCAGCAGGGCACCCTTTGGGGCTACGAAGTGAAGGAATATCTGCTGGAGAAGTGGGGCCGGACCTGCGTGTATTGCGACGCCGAGATGGTGCCCCTGGAGGTGGATCATATTCATCCAAAAGGTAAGGGCGGCACCGACCGGGTGAGCAACCTCACCATTGCCTGCCACGACTGTAACCAGGAAAAAGACCAGCAGCCCTTGGATCAGTTCCTGAAAACGGGCAAGGGCCGGCGCCGGCGCATGCAGGCCAACGCCCAAGCGTTCGCGGGCAAGGACGCGAAGAAGATCGCGCGACGGAAGACCCATGAGGAAACCAGACTGCAGCGGATACAACGTCAGGCGAAGGCCCCGCTGAAAGACGCCGCCGCCGTAAACAGTACCCGCTGGGCTTTGTACACGGCGTTGCAACAGACCGGGTTGCCGGTGGAGACCGGCAGCGGCGGGCGCACGAAGTGGAACCGAAGTCAGCAACAGTATCCGAAGGCGCACTGGATGGACGCCGCGTGCGTCGGAGCCAGTGGTGCCTCCGTGCGGTTGAACCCGGGTCATCAGCCTTTGCTGATCGGAGCCAAGTGGCACGGTGAGCGGCAACGCGCGCGGCTGGATAAAAACGGATTCCCGGTGGGACACAAAGCGGTGACCAAATTCTCGTGGGGGTTCCAGACGGGGGACATGGTGAGGGCGGTGGTACCCAAGGGCAAGCTTGCGGGAACCCATGTGGGACGCGTGGCCATTCGCGCGCGGCCGTCCTTCGCCCTGTCCACGGCGGCATTCGAGAAGCCATTCGATGTTCACCCGAAGTATTTGACCATTTTACACAGGAGCGACGGTTATGCTTACCACTAAAGAAGGGGCGCTTCACCTCCAGCTAAACGCTCGGCGTTATAGCTTGAGTACCCGCGCTGAATTCTGATGGATGTGACAGGTGACCACCGATCTGGAGTGGATTCAATCTGCCGCACAGGCAGTAGGCTTCCAGTGGAGCAAAGACCCGGAAATTACGCATGATGGGCTGTGGATAACCTCTCCGGCAGAGCACTACAGAACGTACTGGAATCCCCTGAAACAGGATAGCGATGCCTTTCAGTTGATGGTCTTGTTGGGTATTTCGATTACACCCTATCCAGTGTTCGAGCCGGAGAAGCATTCCGTCATAGCGAAGCGGCATCAGAGCGGCGACACGGATACGCAGGACTACCACAACCCCACGGAGGTCGTGGAGATCTACGGTGATAGTCCTGCCGTGGCTACGCGCCGTGCCATTGTCCGATGCGCTGCTGCTATTGACGTAACCAAGTAGCAGTCTAGGCATTTTATACCAAATGAATGGAGATCATCATGTCATTATTTTGCAGAGATAGAATGGCTTGTCCGTTATGTTATTCCGGGCGGGTACAAGACCTGGGACTGAGGTATCGGTGTAAATCCTGTTGGAATGAATGGGATACCCCTACTGGTATCATGAAAAAGCTAGCTCGTGAGGAGCTTGACCTCAAGGAAGCCGAGGCGGGAAAAGCCAAAGCCGAAACCTTCGACCTTGTGGCGCACCTGTATCGTCAGCGTGACTTTTCCCTACGCACCTTTGGTCCAGGTGAGCGTACTGCTGGCGTGTTGGACCACATTCGCAAGGAACTGGTGGAGATCGAAGCCGACCCAGCGGATATCACAGAGTGGGTGGATGTAATTCTGCTGGCGCTGGACGGTGCTTGGCGGGCCGGCCATGCGCCGGAGGCCATCGCGTCCGCCATCACTGACAAACAGACCCGCAATGAGGCCCGGCAGTGGCCGGATTGGCGGACGGCGGAGCCGGGGAAGGCGATAGAGCATGTGCGGTAACAAACCGACGAGATCTAAAGAATCATCTTGGTCATCGTTTGGTTATCCAGAAACCATCCTCAAAAGGAGTATTTGATGAAAAAATTCCGTCTGTTGTTCCTCCCAGTCATCGTCCTGTCCCTGGCCGGCTGCTCGCAGTCCGTCCCCACGGGATCCGTCGGAATCTGGCATAACCGGTTCACGGGCTATATCAACAAATCCATTGCGCATCCCGGTTTTCACGTTACGCTGATCCACGGGATCATCCCCGTGGACACGACGCAGACCATGGCCGAAGTACAAAACATGCACCCAAGGGATGAGCATGGCGTCCAGATGAAGGCGGTGACCGTGGTGGTGCAGTATTCCCTGATCCCAAACCGCGTACCGCTGTTTTACCGGGAAACCAAGCAGATTCAGGAAGAGCCGCATACGGACTACAACACGGTGGGCTTGCGTATGCTGGACCACTCGGCCATCCCCTACGCGGTACAGATCGCTACAGAAGGCAGCACCCCGCAGAAAATCGCGGCGCATCTGGATACCTATGCGCAGACTATCAAGAAAGTGCTCAATGAGCGACTGCACAAGCTGTACCCCAAGATCGACCCGTACATCATCAATTCGGTGACAGTACCGACTTTTGACCTGCCGTTGAGCATTCAGAAGCAGGTGAACGCCAAGGCCGGGTTCCAAGCTGAACTGGAAACCATCAAGGCTGCCGAGGTAGTCCAGGTCCAGAAGAAGAAATTGGCCTCGCTGCAGGCAGCCGTACAGGCCGACGCGCTGGCGGAGGCGGCCAAGGCGTCCGGATTGACCCCCGGTCAGATCGTGGCCTGGGAAAGGGCGCGCGCCTTGTACACCCTGTCCCACAATGCCAGCGGCCCGGTGAACCGGGTGGTCATGACCAAGAACTAGGGGGCGAAATGATTGAGCAGAAAACTTCCAATGCGACATTGGAAATTGCAGGTCCACGGCGGGCGTCTTGGCGACCGGCAGGTTTTACTGGTTACCTGGCGCGTTCCGTGAAGCTTGCCGAAACCGGTCGTTACCAGGAAGCCCTGTGGGTGGCTGACGACGAATATCAACAATATTGCGAAACGGAGGGGATTGATCGCAACCTGAACCAGGTGCATTTCAGGGTTCGCGTGGTCTCAGAAACCTTGATTGGACTGTGGAATGCGGAAAAACTGCATGAGGTTCCTGGCGAAGCCGCATCTACCGGAGAACCCGCATGATTATAGGGCTTACCGGCGCGGCCGGCAGCGGCAAGGACAGCGTTGCAGATATTCTGGTCGCAGAACACGGATTCCAGCGGATAGCGTTCGCTGATTGTCTGTACGATGAGGTAAGCACAGCTTTTAATGTGTCGGTCGAGTTTCTCAAGAACCGCGATACGAAGGAGCGTCAGACCTTTCGATTGTCCATGCGAAACTGCACCGATGCGGAGTTCGTCAGGACGATCCTGCGGATGCACGGCATCTCTCCTTTGATGCGGATCTTCTGGCGTTGGAAACCACGGTCACCCTGCCAGATACTTCAGTGGTGGGGGGATTATCGCAGGGCGCAATGCGAATCGTATCTGATCGACAAAGTGCGCGACCGGTTGATGCTCACTCCAAACACGCATTGGGTCATCACCGACGTGCGATTCCAGAACGAGGCCGACCTGGTGCGGGAGTTTGGTGGGCAACTCGGTTTGGTGCTCCGGCCCGTCGTCGAACCGGTGGCGGTCACGTTTCGGAAGTTCTGGCAAACCTGCAACCCGGATATCGTCATTCGTAATGATGGGACGCTGGATGATCTGATGGCCGACGTGTGCGCGATGGTCGGGAATCTGCATCGCGTTCACTCGACCGGGGGTGAAAAATGACCGACCTGGAATTGATAAAATCAGCCGCACTTGCAGCGGGCTTGCAGTGGAGCAACAATCCAGAAATTACCCATGACGGACTGTGGATAACGGCGCCGGCTGAAAAGATCAACACCTACTGGAACCCGCTTGCTCACGACGGAGACGCTTTTCTTCTGTCCGTGGCGCTTGGGATCACGGTTACACCCTATCCGGTCTACGGTCACGACAAGCATTCCGTTATCGCAAAGCGGTATCAACGCGGTGACCTTATGCGCGAAAGGAACCCAACGGAAGTGGTGGAGGTTTACGGAGACAACCCGGCCGCGGCGACACGCAGGGCCATCGTCCGGTGTGCTGCTGCGATAGGGAGAATTAAAGCGGCAGACCAAAAACTTGACACCCGTGTATGATTGATATATAATGGTCATACAATGAAAGGAGGTATTCATGAGCGCTGATTTTTACCTGAAAAAGCTGGATCAGTTGATGGGTGGGACGATTACCGGGCTGGTTCGCACCGGGCATTATTTGGATGGCGGTGAGTTTTTCGGTCTGGACATCACGATGCCGGACGGAACGAAAAAGCAGCTGTTGCTGCTGTCGGGTGACGAAGGCAATGCGCCAGGTAGTTTTGAAATTTTGGACGGCGAATAGGTCCATGTCGAAACATGAGTGGTCCTACCGATGGTTCTCCCCTCGGCGCGATCCCAAAAGTTTGCCAGCTATATCAGTATATTCGCGGCTTTACAAGAAGCCCTAAGGCGGAATTCGCCAACCACCGCGATAAGGAGCACCGAATGCGGAAACTGCACGTAGGGACCAGCCCCCTGACCCAACGGATTTACGCCGGCCATGTGCTGCAGGATGGTGCAACGTGGGGCGAAGGAAAACAGGACGTTACCGGCGCGGCCTGCGGCGCGGTTTGCGAGTATGCGCTGGCGATCGGAGAGCCAATAACCGTGACCTGCAATGGCAAGCCGAAGTACGAAATCACGGTGCGCGAATTGTGAAGCACAGACGTTGAACAGGGAAACCAAGATGTCAAAATTCAGGACGGTACCTTATATTTTTACGAACAAAGCCGGGCATACCCTAGAATTTACGGCGGACGTGCAAATCGACGCGAAGGGTTGGTTTTATGCCAATCTTCCGGAGAGCCTGCTTCCTGCGTTTCCTTCCGAACATCTGGCTTATTCGCCCCGAAAAGCGCCGGAGGGTCGGTTTCGAGCGAGTGCTCAGACCTTCGAAGCGTTGGATTCCGCCATCAGGCTGGCAGGTATCCGCGCGATTGAGCCGAAAGTCGAAGAATTTCCGGTGATTCGCTACCATGTGGCCGCGCAAATTGCTTTTGCGGAAACCGCAGAGGGGACTATTTTCCCAAACGCCGGGTTCCCGGGCGCGCAATGGGTAGTCGGTGAAACGGGGTTCATGGAGATTAGCGCGACCCATCCGGCGCAAGGGGGGTACCATTTAGTGACCGGAGCCAAGGCTTTGTTGAAACGGGTCGTGCGCTATGAGGACAATGAAACCGTTCAATACCTCCCTTACTACCAAAAGGGCACCCACCTCGATCATGAGACTCCGGCGCAACTGCTGAACGCCTGGGCGGGGTTCACGCTTCCCGCCAAGGCCCAGGAGATACCGTACAGTGACGAGGCGGCATTATTTTTCCATAACCTTCTGTTAGGGATGGCGCAACTAAGCCGAATCATGCGAACCCTTAATGATCGCGCGGTGCTTGAACAGGTCCTGAAAGATGGACTCCCTTTTCTGCGGTTAAACGTGCCCGGGGCACCGACGGGCACCTTCAGTCTAGCGCCGATCGAATTACCGAAACAAGGGGGGAACCATGCATAAACAGGTCATCGCTTTCAGAAAAGGGCTGCGTATTTTCTGGGAACAGGAGGTTCCGCAGGTAATGCAGGCATTGGCAACGATGGCCTGGGGGGTCGCAGTTACGGTCTGGCTATTTTTCCCCTATCCGGTAGTATTGGCCTCCCTTTTACCGAAAGCTCACGTGCCGGATGGGTTAGTGTATTCCGGTCTGGCCGGGCTCGCCTCGCAAGTAATCGCGGTTGCCGTTCTTTTTGTTCGCCATGTGTTACGCCTTGCTAGCGAAAGCGAGGACACCGATGAGAACTGACCCGATCCTCCGGAAAGCCATCTTTATTCTCGTTCGATGGATCATTAAATGGACGTCCTGGGGGTTCGTGGCGTTGAACGCCCTCCTGTGGATTCCTTACGGGGAAGGTCTTTTGGTGAGCGATCTTTTTCGGTTTCATTTACCGGATTCCCACTTACCGATCGGGATGATCATGGTCTGGATGTTGGGTTTCATCTCCAACCTTCCCTGGGCAGGACTAGTGTTGCTGTTAAGCGCCCTGTGGTGTGCCTGTCTGTCGGTTTGGGGAAAAGCCCTGACTGAGGCACAGAGATCCGCGACCGGTCCGTACCGTCCGATAATCTTCGAGGAAAGCACAGATGTGGAAGACCTATAGAACTTTTACGCTAGGGTTGATGTTTGGGCTGAGTGGCTGCGGTTTGGGGGCTTATCGTGCTGCGGAAGTGGTCACTCCTGCCGAAGTCCAACATGCTTCTCCCTGCGTGCGTCAATTCATGGTGGATTACGCGAGAACATATAATAACTTGCTTACGCATTTGCAGTTCAAGCGGGCCGTGTTCGCTTGCCGCTTACTGGCCACGGTTCAGCGGGAGCAGCGGGGATACCCGGCCGATGGCTGCATCGGAGAGGCCGCCAGGCGCGAACTGCATGCGACACCCGCGCAGAGACTCTCGTGGCTGAAGTATTTTCGCTATACCGGAGGGACTGCTCCTTCCGTGCGCAATCTCCTCTCCTGGGCAAGCCTTAAGCAGTCTTGTCTGGGAAAACTCAGCACAGAGTCGCAAGTGGCTGCGCTGGACAGGCTGAAAAATACACCGATCACCCCCGGCGGAAATGCGAATTCATGACGTATTCGCGGCCGGCCTCCATCCAGTAGTCCGCATCAGAAGAACCGGGAGATTCATGGAAGCTAAACTCGAAGCCACCACGCCGATCCAAGACGTGATCACCGCGATCCTAGGTAGTGCCGATCAGGACAAAATGGCCCTGTTCGCGTCACTGCGGGACCATCCCTTACTGCAGGATGCCCAGGCGTTTGCGCGTGACGGGCAAGCGGAACAGTTCCATTACAGACTGCCTTATCGCTTGGAACGAGTAGTGGACGGCCTACTTCAGACCGTCCTCCCGGGAAAGCGGGAGGCGCACTTCATTTTACAGCGGTATACGTTTCTAAATTCTCACTTCAAGAACATCGTAAAGCATAGGGAAGGAATGTCTTGTTGCGCTGATAAATCACGGACGATCCTGCACCGCCTGTTACAATACCACCTGACCGGGAAAGAAGTGGTGTTTGATCCGAATGAGCAATACACCTTCGCACACCCGACCACGGTGTTTACGACGCATCTGGAGATCGTAGAGTTTTTCGATGGACTGTACGGCTTGTATTACGGGAATCCTGAAGGTTATTTGAAGGCGCTTAAAACCACACTGGAGATCACGTCGATTTGAACGCGCAACCCCAACAAATAAGCCTGTTTGCCGAAATCGCCAGTGCATACGCAGCATCTCCGGGCGGCGTGCTGGACAATGAATCACTCTACTCGACAGTGGCAGTGCGGATCGGTACGACACCCGAAGCCATGGATACGCGTACCCCGATTGGCCGTGCTGGCGTCCCGCGATCCACCGTCAAGCGCAGAATCCGCTGGTACCAGCAGACGTTGAAGCAACTGGGGATTATCGAGCATGTGCCCGGTGAGCGTGGCGTTTGGCAACTTTCTGAAAATGCCGGAAAGGATCTGCACCGGGCGGCAAGCGGCGTAACGCTGGTGGCCTTCAGCACCGAGTTGGGCATAGCCATCTGGGGAAACCATCAAGACGTCTTTCGCCAGATCAATGAGCCTATCACCCTGTGCATCAGTTCGCCGCCCTATCCGCTTCGTAAAGCCCGTGCTTACGGTGGACCAGACGAACGGCAGTACGTGGATTTCATCTGTGAAGCCTTGAAGCCTATCGTTCGTAACTTGGTGCCCGGCGGGAGCATCGTGCTCAGTCTGAGCGGAGATGTTTTCGAGCCCAAGAAACCGAGCCGGTCGCTGTACCTGGAACGGCTGGTCCTGGCCCTGAATGACCGGTTAGGCCTCGCGCTGATGGATCGTATTCCCTGGGTCAATTACAGCAAGCCACCAGCGCCGACCTATTGGGCATGCGTGAACCGGGTGCAGCTCACCACGGCGTATGAACCCCTGTATTGGTTCACCAATGATCCAGACCGGGCGCGGTCGGACAACCGGCGCGTTCTGGAGGCCCATACGGCACGGCACCAACGTCTCATGGCGGTGGGCGGGGAAGGGCGGTTGGCCACTTATGGCGATGGGGCCTACCGCATTCGGCCGGACAGCTTTGGGCGGGTGACTACCGGACGGATACCGCGCAACGTCATCGAACGCGGACACGCCTGCGGCGACACCAGGGCATACCGGCGACATGCTCAGGCATTGGGGTTGCCGATCCATGGCGCTATGCAGCCGACCAGCATCCCGGATTTTTTCATTAGGCTGCTGACTCAACCAGATGACCTAGTTGTGGATCCGTTTGGGGGCACGGTAAAAACAGGCCTGGCTGCGGAACGGTTGGGGCGGCGATGGCTAGTGACGGAATGGATGCTGGAGTATCTGCGTGGGGCTGCAGAGCTGTTTCCGGGGTTTCCGGGTTTTGAGATGAACAATGTTTTGCACGATGTGGGGAGCGCAGCATGAGCGACAAAATACGAAACTGGCCGGCATGTGATTACGAAGGCCACGACTTTGGTGCCAACTATATCGACACCTGCTGTATTGATGGCTACTTGTGGGATCTCGACAGTTGCGACGAGCCGGGTGGACCCCTGTTCGACGGCGGCGATATGCCTTGCCCGAAGTGCAATACGCTGGGATATCTCG
The DNA here is from genome assembly GCA_021795795.1 of Pseudomonadota bacterium. Next base: position 9,469 of record JAJYPA010000174.1, read on the forward strand.
AACAGGCCAAAGAAGAGGCGGAATCCTGTGTGTCCGGCAGCGTTTCCGTTAGTGGCGGCAGCGTCGCTTACACGGGAGAGAGCATCTGGCTTGCGGCGGTGAGAAAAGCCGAATCACTGAACCCTGACGGCGCCGCCGAGGCTTTGCAGAAGCTGGGCGTTGTCGAAACGCTCGTTCCTGACGGCGGGACGGATGGTTGTACTGTGCATCGATATATTTATGGCGGGGAAGGGGAAGGAAATGAGTGACAAAACCGGCATCGCCTGGACAAATGCGACGTGGAACCCGGTCACCGGCTGTACCAAGGTCTCCCAGGGCTGCAAGCACTGCTACGCGGAGCGCGAATGGGCACGGCTTTCCGCTAACCCCAAGGCCACGGCCTATTTTGGCCTGGCGTTTACCGATGTGGCCTGCCACGAAGACCGGCTTGACCAACCTCTGCGTTGGGAAAAGCCCCGGCTGATCTTCGTAAATTCCATGAGCGATCTCTTCCACGAGGCTGTGCCGGACGACTTCATCGACAAGGTGTTCGCGGTCATGGCCCTGGCTGAACAGCATGTTTTCCAAGTGTTGACCAAGCGCCCGGAGCGGATGTGGCGGTGGTTCGACCCTGAACATGACAACCGCGAACATGCCGTGGGGCAAGCCATGCGAGAAATTGCCGCATCCCGCGGTAGTAATGATGCTGGGCTACCGGAGTGGCCGCTTCCGAATGTTTGGCTGGGCGTATCCATCGAGGATCAAGCCACCGCTGATGCGCGCATTCCTTTGCTGTTGCAAACGCCGGCCGCCGTACGCTGGGTGAGCGCGGAGCCGTTGTTGGGGCCTATCGAAATAGGTTCTGCCAATTCGGGAGGAAATCAGGATGGATAGCTGCATTCACCAAACCGGGCAGGGTCGCATATCTGAAACGGGCAGATCCAATATCGTTACAGAGTGGGCCGAACATCCCGAAAACGGCCTTGACCTCGCCGTCATCAACCCACGCAACGGGCCTCAGTTCAGCCCGAATTTGTATCGTTTCCTGAAAAGGAAGGGGCAGGCCTGGGCGGATGCCTGCCGAGTGTACCGCGATGCGGACAATATCCTGCGGATCGGATTACTGGATGACGGCTGGTTCCACGGCGCGTGGCTTATGGGCGTGCTCTGTTACGGCACACTGGAGCAGGTGTGGGCACACCCGCCCGGGAACCTCGGCTACCTGCAGGAGATCACTGACTTCTGGGCGGATTACATGCGCATAGGGCGTTGCGCGATTGACCCCGAGCATATACGGTCCTTCATCGGAGATGAAACGCGATGGGCAGTTCACGGCGACGAGCGCTCGTGTCTATGGTGTGGAAACGCGCATCAGAAATTGAGAACACGGGTGGAGGAAGTGCGATGAACAGGGTCCTTTGGTTTGCAGTGCTTATTGTGCTTGTGGCGAACTTGCTGCTGACGATCTGGAAGCGGATGCAAGCACAGCGGAGACGAGTGCATGCCCTAGATGTGTTGAAAACACATGGTCTTACTCCTGTGCTGTATATCCCAACAGTCGGTGTTGAAGATGCGGATTTGCGAAAAGCGCTCGATGAGTTTGCATTTAGTGGGCAGGTCATTCTGACTAGTGATGGCACGGTAGTGGGAGGGTTTGCGGGGTCCGCGGCGATAGGGCCTCTTCCTCATTTGATGCCTGTCGTTCCTAACACTGGCAAGGTTTAACGTGGCAAAGTCTGACGAAATCTTCGCCCTGGCGCGGGCAGCACTCTATCGCGATCATGCGAAGGCATTGGCCACCGTATGCTGCATGGCCGCGAACGAGGCTGAAAACTCGGTCCTGAAGAAACGGCTGCAAGGGTTGATAGACGTCCAAAGCCGGAATCCTTCTTCGGAGGACAATATTCGTCTGGACAACTGCCTGGATAAGCTGGTCCATATCCAGTCGCCATCGCACGACCTGGCCCAGGTGGTGTTGCCCAACGAAGCGCGGACGCATGTAGCGGACCTGCTCACGGAACAGCGTTACGCCGATGCCCTGGCCGCGCACAATCTGCAGCCCCGGAACCGGCTCTTGCTCATGGGGCCTCCCGGCACCGGAAAGACGGTACTGGCCGGCGCCATCGCCCGGGCGCTGAAGTTGCCGTTCCTGGTGGTGGATTACGGCAGTCTGATCACGTCGTACATGGGCGAAACCGGCGCGAAGATCAGTAAGTTGCTGGACGGATTGGCCGGGCAGCCGTGCGTGCTGTTTCTGGACGAAATGGAGACCATCCTGGCGGAACGGTCTGGCAACCCCGAGCGAAGCGACGTGGGTGAACAGGCCCGTATCGTATCCACCCTGCTGCTGGCCATGGACCGACTGGACCATTGCGTATTGTTCGTGGGCGCCACGAACCATCCGGACATGCTGGACCGGGCGGTGCGGCGGCGCTTCGACCTGGAGATCGAGATGCCACTGGCGACGGAGGACGCTGCACATGCGCTTATCAAGAGCCTTTCCGCGCGGCACCCTGGGTTGCCTATCGCCGAATGGATACCTGCACAGTGTGAAGGGCGGTCCCTGGCGGATCTGGAGCGGGAGACGTTGAGCCGAGCGCGGGAATGGGTGATCAGGAAAAAGGAAGATGCCAGTCTCCGCTATGATCAGGCGGTAGCTCTCGTTACCAGCAGTCGCAAAGCGAGCATCTCTTACGTGCAACGGCAACTCAATGTGGGCTATAACCTGGCCGCCCGCATGCTCGAAGAGATGGAGCGGGCCGGTGTGGTTGGACCCATGCAAAGCGACGGGCACAGAGAAGTCTATGCGGCAGCACCGCCAAGTCTGGCTACGAAGTGCGCTTCCGATAGCTATTTTGGCCTAGAATTTGACAGTCTGTTATGATTGATATATAATAATCGTACACACAGGGGGAACTGCCATGGCCAAGAAACCGGATTTGCGCATCTTCAGGGAAAGCCTCATAGACTACTCAGTCCGAAACGCCATTAAAAACGGGCGCGTCCTTGTGTGGATATCGAAAAGCCGCGTAAATAAGGTGCCTGCTTGGGTGGTTCATTATCCAGAGCAACCCGAAGAAGATGGGGTGTTTTTCTTGCGCTTCAGAGACGCAAAATCGTGTGCGTTGGACTGTGCCTCCGCGGCAATGGAGGGTTGATATGCCCTGCTACATCGAACGTACCAAAGACGGTGGCACCATGTTTCTGTGCGGCGACCTTGGGCCACATTGCGCAGCAGGGGAGTGCGCGGCGATGAGCGGATTCCTTTGCGACTATCCGGTGGGCGAAGACAGGACTTGCGATTTGCCGCTGTGCGCGAGCCATGCCTATGAGGTGGCGCCAAACGTCCACTATTGCCCAGGCCATCTGTTACTGTGGAAAGAATTTCGTGACTCCGGCGGAGTCCAGCGTGAATTGGAAAACGTGGTTCCCTATAAGGACAGCAAAAAATGGAAATAGAAATCGACCTGTTTGCTCTATTGGCTACCGTTTGTGTCATTGGGTTTGCCATCGGCGGCTTTGTGGGTCCGGTAAGCTATTGGTGGATATTGGTGCATTACTGGCAACCGCTTTCAATCTTCATCGGAGGATGGCTGTTAGCCATGGCAGCCTTCGTGAAAATTATTGATTGGGGAACCGACTGAATATGCCCACATTCTTCCAGAATAAAGACAGCTTGCCGCCCGAGTTGCTGGCCCGATGGGATCGCGCCGTGATCGAGTATGACCAGGTGCTAAGCGAGGTCTGCGGCGACAGTGAAACCAAAGGACTGTTTTTCTACAACGCGCAGCGGGAAAAGTCCGCGCTGTTCTGGCGACTGTTGAACGGCAAGAAACCGCTGCCCATGCCGCCGCCAACCCATTATTCTTATCCGTGGTACGAGATCATCGAAGAACCAGGACCGCACCGGGTCGGTGATATTGGATTTAGCGCCTACGGCAAACCACTTGGCCAACACTTGGCCACCATACGCGGGACGGATACGGAGGACCACCTGTTCATTGAGCAATGCGGCTGGAGTGTGCTTTCTCATAATGCGGTCGCGCTAGCTATGTTGGAAGCGCTGCATGGGGGTGACTTCACGCTGGATGACCAGAATCGCCTCATGGTCGCCGGCCCGGAGTGCCCGGAGTGGATCGTACAATATAGGGAGTGGCCAGCGTATCGTCTTTTTGTGCAGCGGTATCGACGGCAGACCTTGCCGCGATTCCTGGATGACACGCTCCGACTGGTGGATAAAAGTTCCTGGTCCTGGACCAATACGGTGGTCATCGGAGAACGGGAGGACGGTGGCGTGGAACTGGAAAGTGACGGGTGGTTTTTGGAGAAAATTACATGAGCGAAACCGTTGAGCAGCAACCAGAGATCGTCCGCACGCCCATACTGAGCGGTCGTCGCTTGCTGTACGGCTACCGTATCGATGCGACATGGGAAACCGTAAGCCGCGAGAATCTCTTCCTGAAAGGCATTGCCTGGGTCAACCCAGACGAAGATATGGCTGGCCAGGTGGACTTGGTGAGCAATAGGATGCTGGACGATCAGGAGAGGGATTACTGGCTGGTGACCGTCAGTAACAGCTCAGGGGATAGTTTCGGGTCTACGCCACGGGCGGAAATCACCCATGCGGATATTTTCGACGACCACGAAGAGGCTTTGGAACTGGTAGGCATACTGGAAAATCTGGTGCTGGGGACGCAAGGCGCGCTCCATTACACCATGCCCAACGACGGCTGGGTGGCTTA
>JAJYPA010000013.1 GCA_021795795.1 Pseudomonadota bacterium
GATCACCCCCAGTCGGTCGACCTCTTGGTAACTCATCGTAATATGCTCCTCTGCCATCACCCCTCCCGAAATCAAAAGGGGACATTTTAGAATTGGACAAAGGGGACATTACGGCTTTGGGCTAACATACAAAGTAATCGCACTTGCTTAAAACGGATGGAAAGCCTAGGATTGAACCAGTCTTCTCGGACGTGCGTCAGGTTGCTCTCTATCCCTTGAGCCTTAATCTGCGACATTGGGGGGCGCATCAAATGGATCGTGTGCAGGTCCGCTTCGTCGGAAAGCCTTACATCCATTGCGCGCCGCCCAGCTTGAACCCTCGGTTCAAGGTCGAAGAGCCGCCAACGGCGTTTTGGAAGACGCTCAACCCACTAAAATTTCTGCATGAATCTCCCCTTAAGCAAAACATCTCTTCGCCGCCAGCTTCGGCAGGCCAGAAAGTCGCTTCATGGCTACCAGCGGGATCGAAAACAGCAGCGCATTCAGCGTTTTCTCGCCGCCATGCCACAGATTCGTACCGCGCGCCGCATAGCCGCCTACATGCCGTTCGACGGCGAACCCGATCTATTGCCCTTCATGCGGCGATTTGAGCGCAAAATCTGGCTGCCGATGATTCGCCCGGACCTGCATTTGGATTTTCGGCCCGCATTCACACTCACCCCAAACGCACGGCTTCCCATAAACGCCCACCGTAACCGATTCGGCATTCTCGAATCACAACGCCTGCCGATACTCCGCAGCGCCCATATGGACGCGATTCTGATACCACTCGTCGGCTTCGATCGTAGCGGCAATCGGCTGGGCATGGGGGCCGGTTTTTACGACCGAAGCCTGACTGGGCTTCGCCGCCCCAGACCCTGGTTGATCGGAATTGCATTCGATTGCCAGGAAACCGGACATTTGCCTGCCGATCCCTGGGATGTCCCGCTGGACTACATCGTGACCAATACCGGGATCATCAAAACCAACCACTACTCGATAAGGAAATTCGTATGAACCACTGGCTGATGAAATGCGAACCCGATGTCTTTTCGATTGACGATCTGTCGCGTCAGAAAGTGGAAGGCTGGTACGGTATTCGAAACTATCAGGCCCGTAACATGATGCGCGATGTGATGAAGATCGGTGATCTGGTCTTCTTCTACCATTCCAACGTCAAGGTACCGGGTGTCGTCGGCATTATGGAAGTCATCAGCGCAGCCTACCCGGACCCTACGCAATTCGACCCGGATCACCACTATTTCGATCCCAAGTCCACACCGGAAAACCCGCGCTGGGTACAGGTGGATGTCCAGTATGTGCGCCATACCAAGCGCAACATTACCTTGCAAGAACTGAAAGACGACGAGATGCTGGAAGATCTGCCCCTGGTGCGGCGGGGAAACCGTTTGTCGATCATGCCCATCAGTGCACAAAACTGGACGCGCATTCTCGCTCGAGAAGATTTACCCGCCGCATAAGCGTCTCTTACTCCTTGCGGGTGTCCCACCTGACATGTGCAAGCTAACGCAGCTTCGAATTCTATTCAAACTGGTGATCCGGGTGATGACTATCTGCATCACAGATTCCAAATACCCAAGAGATTCCTCTGCCTGTACTACCATCACCTCAAAGATCAGTCGAAGAACATTCCCTCCAGGAAATGAGTAATGTCAAAACGTAAGATTCCCAAGAGAATCTTAGCGCCAGGACCGTGATTTCGAGGTCAAGATCACTCTGAACTTAATGAAAAATGGCACACTAAAATCCAGTGTTGCTTTTCAATACCCTTATCCCGAGGAGACTATCGAACATGTTCGACTCTGCACTGTTCCATAACGTAATCCAACCTTGGCTGATCAAAATCGGGTTCGCCTTCGCCATCGCCATAGTAGGTTATTACATCAGCCGCTGGACCGTACCCTGGCTTGAGTGCGTATTACGAAAAGCACGGATAGATGTCATGCTGATTGGCTTTATCGTCTCCATCGCACGTACCATTTTCCTGCTCTTCATTGCGGTCGCTGCCTTGTCTCAACTGGGACTCGACACAACATCACTGGTAGCCCTCATCGGTGCCGCTGGCATTGCCGTTGGTCTTGCTCTCAAGGAATCTTTGGGAAATTTTGCAGCGGGCGTGATGATCCTTATTTTTCGCCCGTTCAAGATCGGTGACTTTGTCGAGGGCGCTAATGTGATGGGCACCATTAAGGAAATTGGTATTTTCCAAACCCGCATGACCGATCCGACCAATGTTGAAATCATTGTGCCAAATGCCACCATATACAACAGCCCGATCAGAAATTTCAGCACCCATCCAACGCGTCGGATTGAAATTGCCGTTGGCATCGATTATGCGAACGATCCACGACAAGCAAAAGAGATCATCGAGTCGCTTTGTGCGGCAGACAACAGGATACTGCCCGAACCTGCGCCGCTTGTGCTCGTCAATGATTTTGGCGCGTCGAGCATCGACTTGCTGGTCCGCGTTTGGGTTAATGCCAGCGATATATTGGCGGTTCAAACGGAACTTCGTGAGCAAATCAAGCAACGCTTTGATGAAGAGAATATCGGAATCCCATTTCCACAAATGGTACTCCGCCGACCCGATTAACGATCACAACCGATGCGCCACCAACGATTTACTGTTACTGCGATAGGGAAGCCGCAGGCTTGATATAACAATCGAAACGCACCCGACCACTACTGATGCTCATTGCAGGCACAGCACCCGCCAAAGCGGGCGCATGCGGTGGACGCTTGACCACATACCGATTCGCCGGTTGCCGACGCGCCCACGCGAACAGGGCATCGGCATCGGCATCGGCACCCACCAGTTCATGAAAGATGCGCATGTCCTTTTTCACCAGCGCAGACTTCTGCCGCTCTGGAAACATCGGATCCATCAACCAAACCGTATGTTCATCGGGTTTGATGGTGTCAGGCCAAACCGCTCGCGCGTCTGAACCATAAAGATGGATGCGCGATGCAATATCATGGGTCTTGGAATCCAACCTCGCGCGCATCAACGCATCAGATAACAGGAAGTGAATCAGTGGATGTCGTTCGAAAGCAAACACGGTGCTACCCGTACTGGCTAACGCCCAGGCATCACGACCCAAACCTGCCGTCAGATCGATAACCATTGGACGACGATTGGCACGCAAACCGGCCGCTTTTGCAAGGGGTTCACGCAAAGCCATTGGTTGATTGAAACGGGCATTCTGAACGAAATCAATACAGAGGGAATGGCGACCAAATATATCGATGCCTTTTGGCGGAAACAGCTGCCAACAGCCTTCTGAATGCGTGAGAACGAAATGATCCGGCTGGACATCGAGCACTTCTTCCGTACCGATTATCGGGATGGAAAGATTACGCAGCTCTTGAATCTGGCAGCTTCCATATTCATCTGCGCTGGCGGCCGGCATGACCAGTCGAACCTTTTCCCACCATGGAGATGACGACGAGGTCATCAAGGAATGATTCAGATCCACTTACGGTAGATTTTGGAATTGCGCTTGAAGTTGTACAAGGCTTGCCGCTCCGTTGGCAGAGCAGAGATGTTTTCAGCCACGAACCCTTTTTCCTTAAAGAAAGCCATGGTCTGCGTCGATAGAAGAAACAGCGATTTCAGCCCCATGGACCGGGCACGCAACTCAAGGAAGCTCAGCAAGCGGCCTGCCCGTCCGCCCCGTTGATAAGCGGGATGGACCACCAGAGCAGCCAATTCGGCCGACTGGGATTCTGGATAAGGATAAAGAGCGGCACAACCGATGATATCGCCATCACGTTCAATCACCACGAAACGATCCAGCTCCAACTCAAGCTGTTCGCGCGACCGGCGAACCAAAACGCCGGTTTGCTCCAAGGGTTCGATCAGCGCAACAATACCGCCAATGTCATCAAGACTGGCCGCCCGAATACGCTCGAAGGGCTCGACAGAAATCAGCGTGCCGCTGCCATCGCGGGTAAAGAGTTCGACTAGCAACGCGCCATCATCTTCACGGTCGACGAGATGAACACGATCCACACCGCGAGAACAGGCACGTATCGCGCTTTCCAGATGCAAACGGAACTCATCCGATAGCGTTGAACCGGATTGCGACAGAAGCTGGTGCACGTCCGCCAGCCCCATAACCGAAGGTAGATCATCGACGGGATCGGTCAGGAAAATCAGCTTGTCGGCACCGAGGCTGACTGCCAGCGACTCCGCCACTTCTTCGGCACGCAAATTGTAAAGCTCGCCAGTGGGCGAAAAACCGAGGTTACTCTGCACCACGATCGAGCCGTCGCCCAGCGCATCCCGAATGCCGTCTACGTCGACTCGGCGTACGGCACCGGTAAAGCCCAGATCAACGCCATCAATAACCCCCATCGGGCGCGCGGTCACGAAGTTGCCGGTCAGCACACGTTGCGCCAGGCCCGAACCCGACGACATGCTCAGCCGGGTCGATAGCCAGGAAAGCAGATCGAACTGCAATGCACCCACTGCCTCGGTCACCGGATCGATCATTTCGAACTCGGTGATGCGCAATCCCTGATGGAATCGGGGTTCAAAGCCAGCCAAGGCCAGGCGGCGATTGATCTGGGGGCGCGCACCGGGCACCAAAACCAAACGAACGCCCAGATCCGCCAACAGGACCAGATCACGCACCACACGATTGAATGACTCGGGTTCGGCCAACGCCTCCCCACCAAAGGCCACCACGAAAACCTTCCCTTCGTGCTCACGAATGTAGGGCACGGCATTACGCAGCCCCTGCACAAGCACCTGCTGAGGACTAAGAACGGTGCTGTCCGTTTCCGTGACGCCACCCTTTAACCGCAAGTGCGTATTCATGCCGAATGACACTCAGCGTTCATGGTCAGGCCGGACAAGGCGCTGAACCCGATTAGATAACAGGGTTGCCGACATCATCAGAGACTTCACCCAAAATCAAAAACTCAAGCAAGGCTTTCTGTGTGTGCAGGCGTGCTTCAGCCTCTTGCCAAACGACACTTTGTGGGCCATCAATGACTTCTGCCGTTACTTCTTCGCCACGATGAGCGGGCAGGCAATGCATGAACAAGGCATCGGAATGGGCACGCGCCATGACATCATCGTCGATCACAAAGGTCTTGAAATCCCGTAAGCGGCGCTCCCGCTCGTCTTCTTGCCCCATACTGGCCCAGACGTCGGTAACTACAAGATCGGCACCGGAAGCGGCCTCATACGAGGTACGGACAAGATGAACACGATCACCCGCGGCAGCCACAACGGCCGGATCCGGTTGATAACCCTCCGGGGTGGCGATCATCAACTCGAAATCGAATACCTGTGCTGCGTTGATATACGAATGGCACATATTGAAACCGTCACCGATCCACGCCACGCGTTTGCCCTGAATGGAGCCGCGATTCTGTTCAAAAGCGAACACATCGGCCAGCAGCTGGCAGGGGTGGTTCAGGTCGGTCAGCGCATTGATCACGGGTACACGGGAATAAGCGGCAAATTGCTCCACCATGTGGTGATCTTTTGCACGGATCATGACCGCATCGACCATCCGTGAAATGACCCGAGCGGAATCCTCGATCGGCTCACCCCGCCCCAATTGGGTATCACGCGGCGACAGAAAGATGGCCGTGCCGCCTAGTTGGGCGATACCCGCCTCGAAGGACAATCGCGTACGTGTTGACGCCTTTTCGAAGATCATCCCCAAGACTCGTTGACGGAGGGTGGCCGGGCGAATACCCGCATCATAGGCCTTCTTGAGCGCCTCGGCCCGAGCAAGAATTCGACGATAGTCCGCCAGGGAATAATCCAGCAAACTCAAGAAATGACGCACTGACATAAAAAATCTCTATCTATCGGGTCGCGGCACAGTGCCACATCACCCCAACCATTTTTGATCGATCTCATGAACGGCAACGCTACCCAGGGAAGCGCCCTGCCCGAACCCTAAACCAGGTTAATCCGTTACTTGAGTCGCATTGGCATCCAACCAGGCCAAAACCAAGTCACCCAGGCGTTTCACGAGGTCATCGGCTTGTTCATTGGACAAGATCAACGGCGGTAGCAACCGGATCACAGAACCAGCGGTGACATTGATCAACAAACCTTCATCCAAGGCAAGACGCACCAATTCGCCACAGGGTCGATCCAGCACGACGCCAATCATCAAGCCCCGACCACGCAGTTCAAGCACAGCGGACTGACCGGCAAACACCGCCAGCAAACCACTGCGAATCCGCTCACTCAACTGTGCCGCACGTGAAACGAGCTGGTCCCGCTCAATCACGCTCAGAACCGTATGCGCAACTCGACAAACCAAGGGGTTGCCACCAAAAGTTGAACCATGATTGCCCGGCGCGAACAGGGTCGCGGCCTTGCCTGCACCAAGACAAGCGCCAATCGGAACACCATTCCCGAGCCCCTTGGCCAAACTCATAACATCAGGCAACAAGCCTTCTTCATGCTGGAATCCGAACCACTTCCCGGTACGACCGATGCCGGTTTGCACTTCATCGACCATCATCAACCAGTCATGCTGGTTACATAATGCACGAATACCACGTAAATATCCCTCGGGCGCCGCACGGACACCACCCTCGCCTTGAACGGGCTCGACCAGAACTGCCACGACGTTGTCGTGTAACGCTGCCATCCGCTCGATCGCTTCCAGGTCACCATAGGGCACGCGCAGGAAGCCGGCAACCAAGGGCTCGAACCCCTTTTGGATGGCCGGATTCCCGGTCGCGGCCAGCGTGGCCAGCGTCCGGCCATGGAAACTATTCTCCATTACCAGAATCTGCGGATTTTCGATCTGCCGTTGATGCGCAAACAGCCGCACCAGCTTGATTGCAGCCTCGTTCGCTTCCGCCCCTGAATTGGCGAAAAACACCGATTCCATGCCGGAAATCTCGGCCAACTTGTCGGCCAGTCGGGATTGCCAGAGCACCCCGTAGACATTGGATGTATGAATGAGGGTCTGTGCCTGATCACAAATGGCTTCACTGATATCAGGATGGGCGTGCCCCAAGCCCGTCACTGCGATACCGCTCAATGCGTCCAGATACTCGCGCCCTGCCTCATCCCACAAGCGCGCACCCTCGCCACGAACAAACGTAACCGGCTGCCGGTTATAGGTAGACATCAAATGGCTGCTCATTTGGCTGCTCTCATCTGAATATTCATGGTGTGATGCTCCTGACCAATGCATCTAGTGACGTAATGTAAATAAAGATACAACAAATAAAGGGGATTCGAGCCCCCTTTGTTTGAGCTTATCATAAAAGCAGAAACCTTCCTCGTGTATACGCGACTCAAAACACGATGTGCCCTGCTAGAATAAACACGCCAATGCGGCCAGACCCTTACCGGAATCGAGCTGTTCATTCCCCCTTCCTTGTCGAGAAAAATCGTATGACAGCCCAATCAAGTGCCCGCGCCGATGAGCTGCTTAAGTTCAACCAATTATCCGACCAATGGTGGGATCAGGACGGTGCATTTGCCGCGCTTCACGCCATCAACCCCTTACGCATCCGGTTCATAAGCCAATATGCCGAACTATCTGGTGCTCGCGTGCTTGACGTCGGTTGTGGCGGAGGGATTCTAAGCGAAGGACTCGCGCAGGAAGGCGCGAAGGTCACTGCATTGGATCTGGCTGCCGATGCGTTGCAAGCGGCAAAAAAGCACGCGAATGAACATGGTTTGAATATCGACTATCGTCTGGAAGACATTCTTTCGTTTGCCGAAACGCAGGCAGGCACCTTTGATCAGGTCACTTGCATGGAAATGCTGGAACACGTCGACCAACCCGAGTCCATTGTTCAAGCATTGGCCAAAGTAGTTAAACCGGGCGGATGGGTGTTTTTATCCACTTTGAATCGAAATCCGAAATCATGGTTATTCGGCATTGTTGCAGCAGAATATCTGCTCAAATTGGTACCTCGTGGCACGCATGATCACAAGCGGTTCATCAAGCCGTCCGAACTGGCACACATGGCCCGTCAGGTCGGGCTCACCCCCGTGGCGTTCAGCGGCATTACCTACAACCCCCTTACCCGTTCGTATGCACTGAATGCGCAGGATCTGGACGTAAACTATCTCATGGCCTGCCGTCGCCATGAGATTTGATGCAAAGCTGCCCTCCAATCAGACTCAGCCCATTCAAGGCGTGCTGTTCGACCTCGACGGAACCCTAATTGATACGGCACCCGATATGGCGCTTGCCCTCAATCGCCTGAGATTGGAGTGCAACCTGCCCCCCTTGCCTTTCGATCAGATTCGCCCACAGGTCTCCAATGGCGCGCGGGGGCTGCTGGAAATCGGCTTTCAGCTCGGTCCGGATGATCAAGGCTTCGTTATTCTTCGTGACCGTTTCCTGCAGCTCTACCAGCAGGATATTGCGGGTGAAACCCGACTCTTCTCAGGGTTCGATGAAGTGATTGACTGGTTGAATCAACAAGAAATGAACTGGGGCATCGTGACCAACAAGCCAGGTTTTTTAACCCGGCAACTGTTAAAGGCACTTGATATCCAGCCCTTGGTAGTGATCGCGGGCGATGACCTGCTCCGGCGCAAACCCTTCCCCGACCAACTCATTTATGCCGCGGGACATCTACGGCTACCACCACAACGCATCATGTATGTGGGCGACCATGAGCGCGACATACAAGCCAGCCGCGCCGCACATATGCCCTCGGCCGCCGTCCGTTGGGGTTATCTGGATGGAGAACGCCCTATCGAGGACTGGCTGGCCGATGTCATACTGACAACTCCCACCGATCTGCTCGCCTTACTTTCGCCAACATCAAACCCACACTAAAAATCCACACTCAAAATTCAAGGCTGCAATCCATGTCACGATCCGTACTCGAATTTCTACCATGGCCGATTTCAATTCATGACATACATCCTTCAGAGCCATTGGAGGGATTCGCGGATCTCATGAGTTTCTACAGAGAACAGCTACCCCGACTGCGGCCCGGTCACCACAATCAGATCGGAGCTAGTGACCCGGCAAAAGCCGCTCAAATCGATGGCCTGATCATGGCGCTCCTACTGGTGGATGGCTTGCTTTGCGCCCGGACGGATCATCAGGCAAACAAACCGCTGCGCCTGCCTGTGAATGAACTGGCCGAATACCGAGTGAATGCGGATCACTTCGAGCAACAAACAGTGGATTTCGCCTGGCGCCGCCTGTGCGAACGCCATATCCGTCGCAGCCGGGATTTACTCCAGGCATCTGCCCTGTTGGGCAAGCCCTGGCTGTCTGGCATAACCTACCGTTTTTGTATTGCACGTACCGAGCAGGTACTCCGCGAGGTTCAAGTTGATCCGGCCACCGCCTATACCGGCGGTAGAAGCCAGAAAATTATGGACCGGCTCACGGCGATGGTGCGAATTCTGTGGCGCACCCTCACCGGTCGCCGTTAAAAAAATAGTGTACTGTTTCGCTCTTGGAGGCACATTCAGCGAGTCGCTGGCCGATTAGATGCAAGGCGCGCTCGCGCCGCAATGGCCATCCCAATGCAAGCGAGCGCAACGCCGCAGATGATCGGCCAGCGGCTCGCCCGAAGGGAGTCCTCCGAATGTGCCATGACGGCGTTGCCGTGCTTGCCAAGGGTTTGGCCATTGCCTGCGCACGGCGCCTTGTCCTGACACATTCGGAGGACTCTGAAAGTACCTCCAAGAGCGAAACAGTACACTAGCGCTGAGTTGGCATTGAGTGCCGTTTAAAAGTCATCCTCTATCAGCCGCTTGACGCGAGTCATCTCCAGCAGATCGTCAAGCCGACGACGGGCGTCCTTGTTCTCGACAGGTTTTACTTTTTCCACTTCGGGTTCAGCATCGGCCGAATCTTCGGCATCCTCTTCCCAATGCTCGTTGAGATCGGAAATATCGTCGTCTTTACTCATAGTATATTCCTCAGGAATTGATGGATTTTCGCAGCCTTATACCGTGTTTTTTTCAACTTGAGAAGAGGGGCTTTCGCCTTGACGGGAAAATTGTGATTTCCGCACCAACGATCCAATACCACGCAAATGATGCGCACAAAAAAACCACCGGAGTAACCGGTGGTTTCAAACGGGAAAATCAATTAATAATCAGATGATTACTGCTCTTCTTCATCCAGATCAAAGTCATCATCGTCTCCAATTTCCTCGATACGCTCAATATCCATGAAGCCTTCGATCTCGTCAGCAAACATAACAGCCGTTTCAGCCCACACCATGGGCCGCACTTCCGTGGAGAGAACGCCCTCTTCTTCAGTCTGTACCAGCGCAAAACAGGTCAAGGGCTCATAGCCGATGCCATCGTCCTCATCGCTGATCAGGGCGTACCAATCATCAGCAGGCATGATGCTCAAAATTTTCGAAGCCATCGTCATTCTCCTTAGGTGGTGGGGTGAAGGTGTTTGTGGTAATCATGTCTGCGACATATGACGCTTTCATGGCGTAGCTTCAGAGCAAAAATTCGAATCAATTTCAGGTAGCGAGTTCAAAAACCAGGCGGCCATTCACCCAGGTAGCACGGGTTTGATGACGAAAATCCCAACCGAAAAAAGGGGTATCGCGCCCGGCTGAACGCATCGTCGTCTCATCCAGAGTCCAGTAAGCATCGGGATCGATCAATGTCACATCGGCCCGAGCGCCTACTGCAAGTCTACCCGAATCATTCAGACCGAACAGTTCGGCCGGACGACGCGTCAGCGCATCCAAGGCTCTGGCCAAACTCAAACCCTCTTCGTCGACCAATTTGAGCACGAGCGGCAACAAGGTATCCAAACCGGAAATCCCGGGCTCCGTTGCCGGGAATGGCGCCAGCTTGGCATCGGTTTCGTGCGGTTGATGATCGGAAATCACGCAATCGATCGTGCCATCCGCCAAACCGGCACGCAGGGCATCCCGATCTCTCAAGCCACGTAAAGGTGGCTGAACATGCGTATTTCCACACAGCGCGTCCGTATCCATTTCGGACAGCCACAGGTGATGCGCACTCACGGATGCCGTTACCGGCAAGCCTTCCGCCTTGGCTTGGGCAATCATACGCACGCCCGCACGCGAAGAAAGATTGTTGATGTGGATGCGTGCGCCCGTTTCCGCCACCACCGCCAGCAACTGTGCAAGTGGTGCCGTTTCGGCAGATACGGGGATGCCCGGCAGGCCCAGTCGGGTGGCGATGACCCCTTCGTGCGCGCATCCACGCTTGCTCAGGGAGGGGTCTTCGGGCTGAATCACGACCAGAATATCGAAGGTGGCGGCATACTCCAGCGCCCGGCGCAACAGACGCAAATCGCGCACGGGGTAATGGGCGTTGGACACGGCGACGCACCCGCCTTCGGTCAATTCGGCCATTTCCGCCAGCAATTCGCCCTTCAAACCTTGCGTAAGCGCACCGATCGCCACCACACGGGCACGACCGGACAATTGAGCCCGACGTTTGATAAAACGCGCCACGGCAATCGTATCGAGTACCGGATCAGTATCCGGCGGCATACAGACGGTTGTAATACCGCCCGCGACCGCTGCCAATGTTTCCGTGGCGATCGTTGCCTTGTGTTCCAATCCGGGCTCGCGCAGGCGTGCCCAGCTATCGATGACACCTGGAATCAACCACAACCCCTTGGCATCAATCTTTTGCATCTGTTCATGAGGAAACTGGCTTGGTGCATCACCTATACCCGCGATCCGGCCATCTGCCAGATACACATCAGCAATGCAATCAAGCTGGACTGCCGGATCGAACACCCGCGCTCCCTGAATGAGCCAGGTGTCGCAATCAATACCCGGACGGCAACCCTCAGGGTGCCGGACAGGGTCGAGATCAATCCCAAGATTAGGTGGATTTTGAATCATGATTCAGCACTCATGCACAACGCCATCACGGCCATACGTACGCCAATACCGTTGGAAACTTGTTCGAGGATGACGGATTGCGGGCCGTCTGCAACGCGGGATTCGATTTCGACCCCGCGATTGGCTGGCCCCGGATGCATCACAATCGCATTCGGCTTGGCCCATCTTAGTTTTTCTTCCGTCAGACCGTACAGGCGATAGAACTCCTGCTCAGTCGGCAAAAGGCCGCCTTCCATGCGTTCGCGTTGCAAACGCAACATGATGATGACATCCACGTCTTTCAAACCTTGGCGCATATCGTGGAATACGCGCACACCCATCGGTTCAATGTCGTTCGGAATTAGGGTGCGCGGGCCAATCACACGCAACTCGCCAACGTTGAGCGAGTTGAAGGCGTGAATCTGGGAACGGGCCACACGAGAGTGCTTCACATCGCCGACAATCGCAATGCGCAGGGGTGCGAAATCGCCTTTGATTCGGCGGATCGTGAACGCATCAAGCAGCGCTTGGGTCGGATGTGCATGCCAACCATCCCCCGCATTCAGAACGGAAACGTGTGGCGCGACATGCCGGGCCATGAAATGAGCCGCGCCGGATTGTTCATGGCGCACCACAAACATGTCCGCCTGCATGGCTTCGATATTGCGCAACGTATCCAACAAACTTTCACCCTTGGTGGTTGCCGAGGTGGAAAGATTGATGTTCAACACGTCGGCTGACAATCGTTTGGCTGCCAACTCGAAGGTCGTGCGCGTGCGCGTGGATGACTCGAAGAACAGATTCACCACCGTGCGCCCGCGTAACAGTGGGACCTTCTTGATTTCACGATCTGTTACCGACATGAAGTTTTCAGCCGTATCGAGAATCCGTGTAATCCAGGTCGGACCAAGACCTTCGATGGTCAGCAAATGCTTGAGATGCCCCTGCGCATCGAACTGGATTGCCCAGGGATCAGTCACCAGTTTGGGCATACTCGGACGCACAAAATTGACGGCCATCAGGCATTTTCCTCACGAGTCACAATATTCGCGATCAAGGGATCCGGGCCATCAACATGAATTTGCTGGTCGGCGGCAAGGTGCACGCGCTGCCCGACCGTATCTGCCGTAATCGGAAGTTCACGGCCATCGCGCTCGAACAGCACCACAAGCCAGATACGCGCAGGGCGGCCATAATCGAACAGCTCATTCATGGCCGCGCGAATGGTACGACCGGTATACAGCACATCGTCGACCAGAATAATGTCACGACCGTCGATATCAGCAGGTAAATGCGACGGCGAGACCTGCGGATGCAGGCCCAGGGTATCAAAATCGTCCCGATAAAACGTGATATTCAGCTTGCCCAGCGGCTCGGCCAGCTTCATGCACTGGTGCAATGCTTCTGCCACCCAAACACCACCAGTGTGGATGCCCACCATCAGCGGATTGTTTAATTTCCCCTGATCGACCGCCTGCTTCAACTCGGAAAAACACGAGTCAATCAATAAATCAACCGACTTGATTTCAGGGCCGGATGTACGGCCAGATGAACAACTGGATGTCATGTGTAGGTACCGTTTGCTTAGGGTGCGGTAGGAGATTCCCCAAAAGACTCTCCGGGATTCTCCGACGATTGCACCGAACTTTGACTGAAAAATGTTTCCAGAATGATGGCAGCAGCCTGAGCATCGATCATGCCGGGCGATTTTTTTACCTTATTCTTGCCAAGACGAGCGGTAAGCAGCATCTGGGCATTTTCGGAACTCAGGCGCTCATCAACATAACGAACCGGCAGGTTAAAACGCCCTTCCAGCCTGCGACCGAAGCGACGGATAAACTCGGCGACGGGATAGGTCTCGCCCGAATCCATTACCGGCCAACCCAGCACGAGACCAACCGGACGCCATTCATCCAGCAAACGCCCGATGACATCCCATTGGATCTGATGCGCGTTGCGATGATGCAGCGTAGTCAATGGGCGTGCACTGCCCAACATTTGCTCACCCACGGCAACACCGACACGCCATCCTCCATAGTCGAATGCCAGCCAGGTTCCGGGCGCGGCCGAAGTCGTCATGGCGATTCGCGTCTTACTCAGGCGTGACCGGCTTCACCGGACAGCAGGTTCATATCGACACCCAAACTCCGTGCCGCTGCGGCCCAACGCTCCTCGACCGGATAATCGAAGATCAGCTCCGTCTTCGCCGCAACGGTCAACCAGGTATTGTCTGCCAGTTCCTGCTCGAGTTGCCCTTCGGACCATCCCGAATAGCCGAGGGCGATCACGGCGCGCGCGGGGCCAGCGCCATCGGCCAAAGCCTGCAAAATGTCTTTGGAGGTCGTGAGGCCGATTTCATCGGTAATTTCCAGCGTCGATTCCCAGCCACCATGCGGTGTATGCAACACAAAACCACGTTCCAGCGCGACTGGGCCGCCCATGAACACGGGCCGACTGCGAATGGACGGGTTGGAGCAGGAAATTTTCATGTGATCGAAAATATCTCCCAAGGTGACGTCCAGCGGACGATTGATGGTGATGCCCATCGCACCTTCTTCATTGTGCTCACAAACGTAGGTCACACTATGGTTGAAGTTCGGATCGTCCAGACTGGGCATGGCGATCAGCAACTGGTTTTTCAACTGAATGGGATCGGTAAAGCTGATCGTCGAGATGCTAGCAGGCCGCCTATCCTGCCCCTCGGTATTTGGTTTTGGCGTATGGTCTTCGGAAGGAAATTTAATCATTGTTGAATGATAGACTCGCGCCGCCGGTTAAGGAAGCCCTGCGTGATGCCCCCCGACGAGCAACACCTGCAGATGCTTACCTGCCGCGAGAAGGCTTCCGCCCAGGAGCGGGAGTGCGCGCCGTTCCCTGTCGCTCCCGACGGATCGGCTTGCCACCGGCACGCGCGGGCTTGCTGCGCTTGTCAGGGCCTGCTTCTGCCCCTTGAGGACGTGCGCGAGACAGAACCGGTCGAGATTCACCTGGTCGAGCTTCTCCGGGCTGACTCATACGGGTTTTTACTCGTTCAATAGGACGAGCGGCCGGTCGGTTGGCGGTAGCGGCATCCTCTTGCGCCTGCGCGCGGGCAGGAACGCGAAACGGTTCGGCAGGCCGTTTGGCGACCGTGCCGGTTTGCACACGCGCCCGATAAGGCTTCAGCGCGCGCCGCTTGGTGTCTTCATCCTGCACTTTGCGACGGGTTTCAGGGCGAAGGCCCACCAGTTTGACCAACGCATCTTCCATTTCTGGCGGCAGATCCTGCGCACGCCCCGGCTTGAGGCGTGGTGGCAACGGAATGCCCGCGTAACTGATGCGGATCAAACGGGAAACCACGGCGCCCACGGCTTCAATCATGCGGCGAATTTCACGATTCCGCCCCTCACGTAGGGTCACGTGATACCAGCGGTTCACCCCAGTGCCGCCGGCGTCACTGAGTTGATCAAACTTGGCAGGACCGTCATCTAACTGAACTTCGGTAGTCAACTGCTTGATCTGATCCTCTGTCAAGCCACCCAGCACACGCACGGCATAGGTGCGCTCGATCTGGTGACTCGGGTGCATCAAGCGGTTGGCCAGTTCGCCATCGTTCGTCGCCAGCAGCAGACCGGATGTATTGAAATCCAGGCGGCCAACCGTAATCCAACGCCCCTGACGAATGGCGGGGAGCGCGGCGAACACAGTCGGGCGGCCTTCCGGATCGGAGGTGGAAGTGATCTCGCCTTCAGGCTTGTGATAAATAATGACCCGTCGGATCGGCTCTTCGTCGGATGCCGTGATTTTCTGCCCGCGCACATCGATGACATCGCCGATCCCGGCCACATCGCCCAATTGGGCCGTGACACCATTGAGTTTCACCTCGCCCGCACTGATCCAGCCTTCGATCATGCGACGGGAGCCGAGTCCCTGAGTGGCCAGGATTTTTTGCAGGCGTTGTTTGCTCACGCGGTAGTTCTCTTTACGTGCTTGGCGAAGCGTATTCACCAATTTTGATTGCTTGATCGGACAGGTTTTCGGGGGAATGATAAGCTCCTAACCAATCATCACCAAGAGATACCGACGCAAGCCCATGACAACAGCGGCCGAAACGATCATTCCAGCCACTGCGACGCCCCAGGTTCGCTGGCTCCACGACGAGCACATGGGTGTTCAGCAGAACGCGGTGCTGCTGCTCAGTGGCGACTGGACGATCCGCAGCCTGAACCACGTGCCGAAGGTCGACACCCCGGTCAAAGAGGGCGCGAAACCGCAAATCGTATTGCGCAGCGAAATGACTGCTTTCGATGGCTCCGCCGCACTGGTGCTCGCGCGCTGGATCAGGCAGTGGCGTGCAGCGGGCCTGACGGTTGACCTCTCGGAATTTCCCTCACGCGAAACCGGCCTGCTCACGCTGCTGGACGAACGACTCGTCGATTCCACACCTTCGCCTATACACAAGCCGTCCCTGTTAGCGCGATTGGGCGAAGTGGCCGTTGACCAATGGCATGAAGCAAAATCATTCCTGTCATTCCTGGGCGAACTGGTCTGGCGTGGATTTCCGCTATTGCTGGCCTTCTGGCGCATCCGCTGGCGCGCCGTCCTATCCGAAATTGAAGCTGCCGGAGTGCGGGCGCTCGGGATTGTCGGCCTGTTGTCGTTCATGATCGGGATGGTGATGGCCTATCAGGGCGGCGCCACCCTCGAAAACTACGGGGCAAACGTCCTGATCGTCAATCTCGTGGGCATCATCACCCTGCGAGAAATGGGGCCGTTGCTCGCGGCGATCATCGTGGCCGGTCGTACCGGCTCATCCTATACCGCTCAACTCGGCACGATGCGCATCACCGAGGAAATCGATGCGCTGCGTGCCATTGGCGTGCCGCCGTTCGAGATTCTGATTTTCCCCAAGGTGCTGGCGCTGGCACTGACACTGCCCCTGCTTTCGGTATTCGCCGATCTCATGGGTCTGCTCGGTGGCGCCGTCGTCGCCAATTACGGATACGGTGTCTCGTTCTCCGTCTTTTTCCAGCGAATGCCGGAAGTCGTATCGCTCACCACGCTCTGGCTGGGGCTGATCAAGGCACCGGTGTTCGCCATCGTCATCGCGCTGATCGGCTGCATGCAGGGCTTGCGCGTCCGGGGCAGCGCGGCGGAAGTAGGTCGCGCGACGACCGTGAGTGTCGTGCAGGCCATTTTCATGGTCATCGTCATCGATGCGGCGTTTTCCGTGCTCTACAACCTGATGGGTTACTGAAATGAGCATGACGGCTGCAACCGGCTCAAACCACAACGGCTCAAAGGATCTGGTCATTGATGCCCACGGCATCGTGAATGAGTTCGGCAGCCATCGCGTCCATGATGAGCTGGATTTCCAACTGGAGCGCGGAAAGATTTGCGCGCTCGTCGGCGGCTCGGGTACGGGAAAAACCGTCCTGCTCCACACGCTGATCATGCTTCGTCAGGCCAATGCAGGTTCGCTGAAGCTCTTCGGCGTGGATACCGGCTCGGCCGACGATGCCCAACGACAGTCGCTGCGTGAACGGATTGGCGTCCTTTTCCAGGGCGGCGCCTTGTTCACATCACTCACCGTACTGGAAAATGTGCTGCTGCCCATCAAGGAACACGGCCATTTCGACCCGCACTGGCTGACCGATCTTGGCATGAGCAAGATCCTGCTTGCCGGATTGCCCGCCGACAGCGCGCACAAGTTGCCAATGGAATTGTCCGGCGGTATGGTCAAACGCGCGGCGCTCGCCCGGGCGTTGGCGCTCGATCCCGAACTGCTGGTGCTGGATGAACCCACCTCCGGGCTCGATCCCATCGGTGCTGCCGCATTTGATGAACTGGTGCGCACTTTAAGCGATTCGCTCGGCCTCACAGTATTGCAGGCGACACACGATCTCGATTCGATCTGGCGTGGTGTTGACGAAGTGGCTTTTCTCGGACGAAAAAAGGTTTTGGCCGTCGGCACGGCCGCCGAGTTAGCTGCGCGAGAAGAGCCTGAACTACAAGCCTATTTCAGAGGTGCTCGCTCTCAAGCATACTGGCTGGCATCACAACAGGCAAAGCCAGAAAAGCCCCCTACCGCTCCATCCTCATCCAGTGCAGAGACGACCTAATGGATTCGAAAATCAATTACACCGCCGTCGGGTTATTTGTGTTGCTGCTGGGCTTGGGCCTCGCGGCCACTGCCTATTGGCTCGTGACCGGCGGCAAACAGCAATCATTCACACCGTATGTGATTTATGCGACCGATAGCGTGGCCGGGCTGACCGTCAACAGCCACGTACTGTATCGGGGTGTAGACGTGGGTGAAGTCAAAGAAATCCGAATCGATGAAAACAACCCAGGCCGCATCCGCATCCGAGTCGATATTGACGCCAAAGCTCCCATTCGTGCCGACACCGTCGCGGAACTGCGCCCACAAGGAGTCACTGGCTTGAGCGTACTGAATCTGACCGGAGGCAAATCGAACACTCCACTGTTACAACGCACAAAGAATGGCGAACTGGTAATTCCCTATGAGCCATCCATTTTTTCTCGACTCGAAGGCGGACTTAGCGACACGATGGTCAAGATTACGAGTATCAGCGACCGGCTCGACCAGTTATTCAGCGAAAAGAACATCGCGATATTCGATAACATGCTGCAGAATATTAATGGGCTGACCACCGTGCTCGCAGAGCATCAAACCGATATTTCAGCCGCCATCATTGCCGGGCGCAAAACCCTGGAGAACACGGCGGTCGCCAGTCAATCTGCGAACACGTTGATCATGCAATCCCAGATGCTGGTCTCAAGCTTCAATAAATCGATTCAAGGGTTGAAATCGACGCTGGACGCTGCAAACGAAGCGGCCAACAAGGTCAGCGCGGCCAGCGACAATACGATCGCCATGACTCAGACCGGCAATCAGACACTGAACAACTTCAACCAGCGCACCCTGCCGGTACTCGATGGCCTGCTGTCACAGTTGCAGGAAACCAGTGTTGCGTTGACTCGACTCGTCAACCAGCTCAACGACAACCCAAGCCAGATTCTATATGGCGCGGCACCCATTCCTCCGGGGCCCGGTGAGGGGAAAACCTCTGCCAGTCCCAATCAAATCGCACCGTCGCCGTGATTCGGCCTGATGCGATCCCGATCAAGATAAGCAAGACACCTAGGATTAACCATGCGTCCATCAGTTCTCACGAAAACCTCTACCTATCTCGCCGCCTTGTGCATGCTCAGTCTGGCTCTGGCTGGTTGCAGCCTGCCCATCAAGCCACCTGAAGCGCAGAACACGTTCCGGCTCAACAGCACGAACCTGCAAACCCCCGCGATTGTCGCCCAAGGGAAAGATGCTTTTTATTTGATACAAATGAGCACACTGCAAGCCGCACATGGATTCGAAACTCAGGAAATGATGTACAGCCGCGACACGCTAAACCTCTCGCCCTATCGAAACAGCCGTTGGTTAGCCGCTCCTGCCGAAATGTTGAGTGACGCCATCGAACAAACCCTGCTCAAGCAACCCTGGGTGGCTGGCGTTGTACCCAATTCCGCCAGTGCCCCCGTAGCCGTGAATCTCAGTTGCCGACTTATTCGCCTGGAGCATGACCTCAGCGGCAACGAAGGCAAAGCCCATCTCGTCATGACCTGCCTGTGGACCAATCCTGAAGACAGAACCGTCGAATCCCATTGGCGCTTCGACAAAACCCGCTCCATTACTCAAAACAACGCGACACAGTTCGCAGCAGCGAGTCAGGCGCTGGTTGATGAGGCCATCAGACAGATCGTCGAACAAACGCGCGCCGTCATCATCAGTGCTCAGCCGAAGGCGAACGGCTGAACCGGCTAAAGAAATCAAAACCCTGCTGGCCGACGCAATCAGGTATGATTCTCGGCTTTGCCGCATTCATACCCCTCCTTTCTTATCCCCTTTACCGATACCCTTTGGAAACACCATGTCATTTGCTGAACTGGGCCTGATGCCCGAGTTGCTGACCGCGCTCGACGCCGTTGGCTATATAAATCCCACCCCCATCCAACGTGAAGCGATCCCGATCGTCTTGTCCGGGCGGGATCTTCTGGCCGCGGCCCAAACCGGGACCGGCAAAACTGCCGGCTTCACCTTGCCTTTGCTGCAACGGCTCGCCACCCTGCCCGTTCTGCATCCGGCGCCCAAGCATCGTATCCGGGCGCTCGTCCTCACGCCCACGCGCGAACTCGCTTCGCAGGTGGAAGAAAGCGTCAAACAATACGGCCAAAAACTGAAGTTAAGCTCGATGGTGATTTTCGGCGGCGTGAACATCAACCCGCAACGTGACCGTCTGCAACGCAAGCTCGACATCCTCGTCGCCACCCCTGGACGCCTGCTCGATCATGTCGGCCAGGGCAACGTGGATTTGGGTGGTGTGGAAATCCTGGTGCTGGACGAAGCCGATCGCATGCTCGACATGGGGTTCATCCGCGATATCAAGCGCGTGCTCGCCCTGCTGCCTCAGAAAAGACAGAACCTGCTGTTCTCGGCCACCTTCGCGCCGGAAATCAAAACCTTCGCCCAGAATCTGCTCGACAACCCGGCCAAGGTCGAAGTCGCGCCACAGACCACCACCGCCGAACGCGTCGAACAACGAATTTACCCGGTCGATCGGGATGCCAAAAAGGCCCTGTTGCAACAACTCATCGTGGACGGCGACTGGAAACAGGTGCTCGTATTCACCCGTACCAAACACGGCGCGAATCGTCTGGCCGAACAACTCGACAAGGACGGCATCCCCGCCATGGCGATTCACGGCAACAAGAGCCAGTCTGCCCGCGAGAAGGCGCTCGGTGCCTTCAAGGCCGGCAAACTGCGGGTACTGGTCGCGACCGACATTGCCGCCCGCGGTATCGACATCGATGCCCTGCCCCATGTAGTCAACTATGAACTGCCGAACGTGCCCGAAGACTACGTGCATCGTATCGGTCGTACCGGTCGCGCCGGTGCAGGCGGCGAAGCTGTCTCGCTGGTGTGCGTGGACGAGCACAAACTGCTGGCCGATATAGAACGCACCATTCGCCAGAAACTCGAACGCGTGATCGTGCCCGGCTTCGAACCGGACCCGAATGCCAAGCCCGAACCATTGCGCAAACCACAGGCCGCGCGCCAACCCCGCCGCGACTTCCTGCCGCGCAGCACCCAAGGTCATGCCGCCCAAGCACCCCGGTCAGCCGGTTCCCAGCGAGACGGTCAACCCCGTTCACCTGGTGGTGCCGCAGCAGGCAATCGCCCCCAAAGAGAGGGCGGCAGAGATACGGGCAATCGTTCCGGGAATAACTCAGGGAACAACCCCAGCAATCGCTCGCATACGGCAGGTTCCGGTCAACGCCGCCGGTCTTCTGGCAATGCCTGATCTATTTATAGGGTCAGTCTTCGGTCCCATCGACTTGGTTTAGCCGTTGCAATGGTGCTTCACGAAAACCAGGCATCATGCTCGGTTTCCGCTTGACACCTGCGCCCCATACACTGCAGGGAACCTTGAAAAACCCCAGCTTAAGGAAGGCACAAACCTAGTGCCATCCTAAATCCCCCTCGTTCCCCCTTTTACAAAGGGTCGGACACGGGATACGAACCGTCTTCGTGCAGACTTCAATTAATGTTCTAATCCATATCGAACCAAGGTAAATAAATCTGTTTGGGAATCCCCGATCAAATCAGAGCTTCCGTGCGGCACTTGGGAAGTGTCGCCATGAACGGTCACGTATGTGATTGTTCATGAACAAAATCAAAAATCACATTTTTTGATTTTCGCCCTCAAAAAACTCCAGGATGGAATTATTCCGCGCTTTTTTGGAAAACAATAAGCCAACCCGACAATCCCAAACATACCCAAACCACTACACCTCTCCAGCAAACCTTATGAATCAATCCTGATTTATGGCAGAATCAGCGGGGTTCCGGATGTTCCTTATTTTCGCGGCGCCTCGGTCAGAGGTGTGGGCAGGAGTTGATTTGTGACAAAGATTATCGTTGTAACTTCAGGAAAAGGCGGCGTTGGTAAAACAACGACAAGCGCAGCGATTTCCAGTGGCTTGGCATTAGCCGGCAAAAAAACCGTCGTCATCGATTTTGATGTGGGTCTTCGAAACCTTGACCTCATCATGGGTGTTGAACGGCGCGTGGTCTATGATCTCGTTAACGTCATCCAGAAAGAGGCCGGCTTGAGCCAGGCGCTGATCAAGCATAAAGAGGTCGATAATCTTTATGTTCTGCCCGCTTCGCAGACCAAAGACAAGGATGCACTCACCGAAGAGGGCGTGAAGCAGGTATTCGATGATTTGAAGGCCGACGGCTTTGAATACATCATCTGCGACTCCCCTGCCGGCATCGAGCGTGGTGCACAACTGGCCATGTATTTTGCCGACGAGGCGATTGTGGTCTCCAACCCCGAAGTATCTTCCGTGCGTGATTCCGACCGCATGCTCGGCATTCTCGCCAGCAAGTCACTGCGCGCGAAAAATGGTGAAACCCCGATTCGTGAATACCTGCTGATCACCCGCTACTCACCCAACCGGGTGGAGGCGGGAGAAATGCTTTCCATCGAAGACATGCTCGAAATTCTGGCCGTGCCGCTGCTGGGTGTCATTCCCGAATCACCCGCAGTACTCCAGGCATCCAACTCCGGTCGTCCGGTCATTCTCGACCAGACCGCCGACGCCGGACAGGCTTATCAGGATGCCGTCGCCCGTCTTCTCGGCGATGACCGGCCCATGCGGTTTGTCGAGGCTGAGAAAAAATCCTTTTTCAACCGCCTGTTCGGACGGGGGTAATCATGGGTCTTTTTGATTTATTCCGGGCACGTCCCAAGCCGACCGCACATCTGGCTAAAGAACGGCTCCAGATCCTGATCGCCCATGAACGCAGCCAGGGGCAGAATACCGACCCGGATTACCTGCCCAAGCTCAAAAACGATCTGCTGGATGTCATTCGCAAATATGTAGCGGTGCAAGACGACGCCGTTCAGGTGCAGATCGAACATCACGAAGGTGTCGACACATTGGAACTCAATATTGTCCTGCCCGATCGCAAGGAAGAATCGACCTGACAATACATTATTTGTTTTATTTATACCTAATAAAACTAATAGAGTAGCTCAATAGGCCAATGAAAATGTTTAGCGCGCGGATTCAACATCCACACGCTAAAGTTCAGTCATATCTGCAATCGCCCTTGAGGGTGCAAACATGACTTTATCCAACTTTGCCTGGCTAACCGATTCCCCAATCTTTTCAACCGCCCTGTGGCCCGCATGGGTTGCAGGAGGTGCCATCGGTGCACTCGCTTTTGCGCAACGCTGGCTGACCGACCAACCTTTGGGCTGTTCGGCTGCTTTCGGTAACGCCTGCGCGCGCATGGGCAGTCGCCTGCCACTGTTCCAGGGGCCTGCTCACAGCACCGCGACCGACTGGAAACTCTGGTTCCTGGTCGGCATTTTCCTCGGCGGGCTACTCGCAAGCCTCTCGACCGGCACATGGGCCGAACCGACACATTTCGGCACGTTTTACACGGCATTGATGCCTCATTCCGATGTAGGTCGCGTGTTGTGGTGGCTGTTCGGCGGCGTTTTGATCGGCATGGGTTCTCGTCTGGCCGGTGGCTGCACTTCCGGTCACACCATCAATGGCGTGGCCATGGGGTCACCAGCGAGCATTGTCGCATCCGCCTTCTTTTTCGCGGCGGCGGTCGGTACGGCGCAACTCGCCCACCACCTTCTGAACACATTCGGAGGTTGATCATGAATAACTCAAGCACCTTGATCCGCAACGGCAGCTTCCTGCTCTTCGGCGTAGTGTTCGGATTTTTGCTGAGCCGTGCCGGTGCAACCGATCCTGCGCTCATTGCCAGCCTGCTGCTGTTTGAGAACCTGCACCTGTTATGGGTCATCGCTACTGCTGTCGGCGTTGGCGCCGTACTCAATTTTCTCGCCAAGCAATTGAAATGGCGCAGTGTGGCGAGCGGTCAACCCATCAGCTTTCCGCATAAACCTTTCGTGCGCGCACTCATTCCCGGTGCCCTTCTGTTCGGTGTGGGTTGGGGCCTGACGGGAGTCTGCCCTGGAACCGCACCTGCCATGCTGGGCGAGGGCCAATGGTTTGTCGGCGTGATACTCATCGGCATCGTTGCGGGCACCTGGCTGGTCGGTTTTATTCATCACCTTCAACTCAGAAGACAGGTACAATCAAGGTCCGTCTCCACCACAAATCGTTAGTGCATGGTCCAACCCTCAGTCAAGGCGCGCCAGAATAATGAGCTCACTGAACAGCGCATCGATACTTGGCTCTGGGCAGCGCGTTTTTTCAAGACACGCTCCCTTGCCTCCACGGCCATCGAAGGCGGCAAGGTCGAAATCAACGGTCAATCATGTAAAAAATCCGGCAAGGTCATCCGAATCGGTGATGAGCTATCCATCGAACGCGGTGAAACCAAATGGGTTGTTACCGTTTCGGGATTATCCAAACAACGGGGATCGGCCACAGTAGCGCAAACCCTGTATTCCGAATCACCGGATCATCTGGCCGAACGACTGAAGACAGCCGAACAAAATCGCCAAAATCACCTGATGAACCCAAGCCGCGTCAAACCGGATCAACACACCCGCATTCTGCTTCGCGCCCTGCGAGGCAAGCCTTTATAAAGCACAATTCCCTCGATCTTGCGGCGATATGTCGAAATTACGCACTAAAATGACGAGGTCAACCGGCTGTTTAGTGGACATTCCACCGGTCACACGGCACAATGCCGACAACTTAAATTTCACAACATAAAAGACACCCGCGACAAGGAACTGCGACGCATGGCAACAATTCTGCTGCTGAACGGCCCGAATCTGAATCGACTCGGCTCGCGCGAGCCCGAACGTTATGGCAAAACCACTTTGAACGATATCGTTCAGCGGCTGGATGACCTCTGCCGACAGACATCGTCGACGCTTGAACATCTTCAAACCAATGCCGAACACGAGATGATCGAGCGTATCCATGCCGCCGCCGATGCCAGCGTGGATGGCATCGTCATCAATCCTGCCGCCTGGACGCACACCAGCGTCGCGTTGCGTGATGCCCTGCTCTCCACGGCCATTCCTTTCGTCGAAATCCACATCACCAACATTCATGCCCGCGAATCCTTCCGCCAGCACTCCTATTTTTCGGACATCGCGATCGGTTCAATCGTAGGCTTGGGCGCCGTCGGCTATGAACTGGCGCTATTCGCCTTACTGAATCATCTTGGCATCCCCCGCAGCACGCTGTGGACGCCCACCCTGCCACCCGCCTGATTCCCGCTGAACTCAGGCCAAACTCATCTGGAGAAGTCCATCCATGGATATTCGTAAAATTAAAAAACTGATCGAACTGCTTGAGGAGTCGGGCATCGCCGAAATCGAGATCCGCGAAGGCGAAGAATCCGTGCGTATTTCTCGTGGTCTGATTGCTCAGGCCGCGCCGGTCCAGTACACTCTGCCCGCTGCCGCGCCGGCATCTGCCGCACAGTCTCCCGCCGCCCAACCCGCAGTCGCGGATCAGGCCAAGGGCACACCGATCAAATCACCGATGGTCGGCACCTTCTATCGCGCGGCCTCGCCCACGGCGAAACCATTTGTCGACGTCGGCAGCAGCGTCAAGGCCGGCGACACACTTTGCGTTATCGAAGCCATGAAAATGTTCAACCAGATTGAGGCCGAAACCAACGGCACCATCACCGCGATTCTGGTCGAGAATGGCCAGCCGGTCGAATACGACCAGCCTTTGTTCATCATCGAATAAGCCAGCGCGTTTTAGAGGTTTTGCCATGCTGAACAAAGTATTAATCGCCAATCGCGGTGAAATCGCGTTGCGCATCCTGCGTGCCTGTCGCGAACTCGACATCAAGACCGTCGCCGTCCATTCCACTGCTGACCGCGACCTAAAGCACGTTCGCCTTGCGGATGAATCGGTCTGCATCGGCGGCCCCCGTTCGAACGAGAGCTACCTGAACATCCCTGCGATCATCGCGGCGGCAGAAGTGACCGATTCGGTCGCCATCCACCCCGGTTATGGATTCCTGTCCGAGAATGCCGATTTTGCTGAACGAGTCGAGGAATCCGGTTTCATCTTCATCGGCCCGACGGCCCAGAACATTCGCATGATGGGCGACAAGGTCAGTGCCAAGGAAACCATGCGCGCGGCCAATGTACCCTGTGTACCGGGTTCCGATGGTGCCTTGGGCGATGATCCGGATGAGAACCTGCGTCTTGGGCGTGAAGTGGGCTATCCGGTCATCATCAAGGCAGCGGGTGGTGGTGGTGGTCGCGGAATGCGCGTGGTGCATACCGAAGCGGCCCTACTGCACGCCATCGACATGACGCGTAGCGAAGCACAAGCGGCGTTCAATAATCCGCAGGTGTACATGGAAAAATTCCTTGAGCACCCCCGCCACGTCGAAATCCAGGTACTTGCGGACACCCAGGGCAATGCGATCTATCTGGGTGAACGCGATTGTTCCATGCAACGCCGCCATCAGAAAATCATCGAAGAAGCCCCCGCACCAGGCGTCACGCCGGAGCAACGTGCCGAGATCGGCGCGGTATGCGTGGCCGCCTGTCAGCGCATGGGCTACCGCGGGGCGGGCACGTTCGAATTCCTGTATGAAAACGGCAACTTCTATTTCATCGAAATGAATACCCGTTTGCAGGTCGAGCACACGATCACCGAGATGATCACCGGCATCGATCTCGTCAAGCAGCAACTGCGTATTGCGGCGGGCCTGCCACTTGAGATCACGCAGGATCAAGTCCGCCTGACCGGGCACGCCATCGAATGCCGTATCAACGCGGAAGATCCGGCCACGTTTGTGCCGAGTCCGGGGAAAATCACCAACCTGCATTTTGCAGGCGGACCGGGTGTACGCATCGACTCGCACATCTACAACGGCTATAGCGTGCCGCCCTACTATGACTCGATGATCGGCAAGCTCATCACGCATGCCGACACGCGCGACCAGGCGATCCGCCGCATGGCCGGTGCGCTTGACGAAATGATGATCGATGGCATCAAGACGAATATTCCCTTGCACCGTGATCTGATGGCCGATCAGGCCTTTATCGAAGGCGGCACGGATATCCATTATCTGCAAAAGAAACTGGGTCTGAACTGATGTCCGAATCGTCTACAATGAGTCCGGCCTGGCAGCGACTGAGCCTGGACGTCCCCCAATCCGATGTCGAAGCCTGCGAAGATGCCCTGCTTGAAGCGGGCGCAGTCTCCGTTTCGCTGGAAGAAATCGGCGACGAGCAGATTTATGAACCCAAACCGGGTGAAACGCCGCTCTGGCAGCGGGTTCGCGTCGCGGGTCTTTTCGAAGGCCATATCAGCCCGGCAGACATTATGGGGCAGCTGCATGGCCTGCTGCGGCCATCCCTTCTGAGTGATTTCGATCACGAATTCATCGAGGAAACCGATTGGGTTAGGCAAACTCAAGCGGATTTCGCCCCCACTCATTACGGCGATGGCCTGTGGGTTACGCCCCATTGGAGCGACGCACCTACCGAAGCCAAAACCGTAGTGCGGATCGATCCGGGTCTGGCCTTCGGCACCGGGCAGCATGAAACCACGTCCCTGTGCCTCGACTGGCTCGATGCCCAATCACTCAAAGGGCTACGTGTCCTCGATGTGGGTTGTGGCTCGGGGATTCTCGCGCTGGCAGCCTTGATGAAAGGCGCATCGGTTGCCTATGGCACCGATATTGACCCACAGGCACTCAAGGCCAGCCGGGACAATGCAGCCCTCAATGACATTCCGGAAGATCGCCTCTGGCTCGGCCTGCCGGAAGAACTGGGCTCAGCAGAAAGATTCGACGTCCTGGTCGCCAATATCCTGGCCCAGCCCCTGATCGAACTCGCGCCCATCCTCGCCCCCCATATCAAAGCGGGCGGACGCTTCGCGCTGTCTGGCATTCTCAATTCGCAAGCCGAAGCCGTGGCCGCACAATGGATGGCGCAGGGCCTGACGATCGATGAAATCGAATCCCGGGGTGACTGGTCGCGAGTCTGTGGACATCGGGGTTAACCCACTACCCGGCACGCCCCCGAATCATGGATGGTTTTACCGGGGGCATCAGGCTCAGGGGAAAGCCCCCCTTCTTCCCCAAACCCTGATCAATCCGGCTCAGCAATCAATTTGCGGATTTTCGCTACCGCATCCGG
Source organism: Pseudomonadota bacterium (assembly GCA_021795795.1). The sequence goes on from JAJYPA010000013.1 coordinate 27,990, forward strand.
CTGATCCCACTCCGCGCCACCAAACAAGGCGTAACGAATCCGTCCCTTCCGATCGATGAGGTAGGTGCTCGGATAAGCGTATACCATCCATGTCTGCACTGCTGTCCCTGCCGGATCGGTCAGAATGGGGAAGTTGACCGGGTGCTGCTTGATGAAAGCATCGATTGCGGCGCGATCCTCGGCCAGATTGACGGCAAGAATCTCGAAAGGCTCGCCTTTCAACAAGGTTTTCAATCGGGTCATCGAGGGCATTTCATGCACACAGGGCGGGCACCAACTGGCCCAGAAGTTGAGCAATACCACCTTGCCCCAATAATCTTTCAAGTCAATTGCTTGCCCCCGCAAATCCATGAGATCCAAAGCTCTGTTCTGCGGACCCGAATAGGGCTGAAGTTCGGTTGATTTTGTCTGCTCGACTGCCACCGGGGCCGACGTTTCGACTTTACCCGCTACTCTCGGTTCGGTCATATACCCGGCCAACAATGATGCAGCCTGAGTGATGCGCGACGACAGCGCCTTGCCTTGCGCCTGCTCGAACGCAGTGGCATCGGGCCGGAAATAGAAACGATCGCGCACGTCCGGCAGCAACTGCGTAAACACGGTGCTCCCGGATTTTTCCAACTGCTGTTTCAATTCCATAAGACGCCAGCGCCAGGGAGATAGTACGGCCTGCATGACAAACACAGGCGCATTGAATGCAGCAACTTGTGGCCAATAACGGGCAGGTTCACCGGGCACAGGGGTGTTGATATAAAGATTCGGGTTAATGAAGACAAATCCAACACCCTGTTGGGGTGTGGATTGCAGCGCGACCCACCCCCGAACCGCCAGTTCGGCCGCCTTGTTGGGAGCGATCACAATCAAGGGCAGATTGTCAGCCTTGGCTTTACTGATCAGGCCACTGATCCATTCGGTTGGCACCTTGTCGACAGCACTGGGCGTCGGCGACAGAAAAAGCGGTTCGTAGAGATCGACAAACCAGCTCTCGAAACCGCGCGCGCTCAATTGCTCAGCCATCTGTTTCTCGGCCGGCAAAATCCCTTGCTCGGAAGGCAGCCACAACAAACGCATTTTGGGTGGCTTTTGGGCGGCCACAACATCAATTACAAGCGGCGTGTCCATACCCGGCATGGATAGCTCGGCAGCCATGACAGAACTCGAAAACACCGCGCATAACAGCAGCAGCCAGCGCAAGTGCACCGTGAAAAAAGCAGATCGAACTGTCTGGTACATAGAAAATCTCGGTGGATCAATGGTCTATTACACATTGCTCAACTCCGGCCGGCCGAACGACAACCCGCCACCATGGCAGAGTTGCCCTTGCGTATGACGCAGCCATCCTTCATGGCCGAGGTGTGGTTACATTCTCCCCAAGCTCAAAGCCGTTCGATCCGCAGCCGTTGTGCCCGTAATTCTCCAAGGCTGGTTTCGAATTTCTCCGCTCGCTCCCGTTCCTGCGCGACTACCTGCGCCGGGGCACGATCGGCAAAACCCGGTGCATCGAGCTTGTTACGGGATTTGGTCAAATCGGCTTCGGTCTTGGCAATTTCGCGCTCAATTCGAGCCAATTCCGCTTCCTTGTCGATTAATCCCGCCAGGGGGATGTGGATTTGCAACTCGCCAACCAGTGCCATGGCCGCCTCGGGTACAGTCTCCCCCTCACCCAATGGGGTAACACGCCCAATCCGACCGACAGAATTCAGCAACGCACCAAATCGCTCAAACCGGGCGATCTCTTCAACGGTGGCATGCGTTACCAGCACGTCGAGCGACTTGCTGGGCGCTATGTCCATTTCGGCACGAATACGGCGCACACCCAGAATCACATTTTTCAGCCACTCGACCGACTCGATCGCATGGGTATTGATTTTGCTCTCGTCCGCCAAGGGATAGGGACGCCCCATGATGCTATCGGTTGACGACCCGTCCGCCAATACCATCGGTGCCAAGCGCTGCCAGATGGCCTCGGTGATGAACGGGATGATCGGGTGCAGGAGCCGCAAAAGTGCTTCGAGCACGCGCACGAGGGTGCGACGTGTGCCACGCTGAGCGGCTTCATCATCAGCCTTGAGCGCGGGCTTGGTGAACTCGAGATACCAGTCGCAGTATTCATTCCAGGTGAATTCGTACAGCGCTTGTGCCGCCAGATCAAAGCGATATTCGGCAAAATGCCTAGCCACTTGTGCCTCGACCTGTTGCAGACGGCCGATAATCCACTCGTCCGCATCACTCAAAGTCACCGGCGCGTCGGTCAGGCCGGTGTCTTGATCTTCGCATTGCATCATCACAAACCGGCTGGCATTCCACAGCTTGTTGCAGAAATTGCGGTAGCCCTCAATGCGCCCGAGATCGAAACGAATGTCCCGCCCCGTGGTGGCCAGTGCGGCAAAGGTAAAGCGCAACGCATCGGTGCCGAAGGCCGGGATACCATTTGGAAATTCCTTGCGCGTGTCTTTTTCGATCTTTGCCGCCATTTTGGGCTGCATGAGGCCCGCGGTGCGTTTGGCAACGAGCGATTCGAGATCGATGCCATCAATCAGGTCGATCGGGTCGAGCACGTTGCCCTTGGACTTGGACATTTTCTGTCCCTGCGCATCGCGAATCAGGCCGTGCACGTACACTTCACGAAACGGCACGTCACGCATGAAGTACTTACCCATCATCACCATCCGTGCAACCCAGAAGAAGATGATGTCAAAGCCAGTTACCAAGACGCTTGTGGGATAGAACTGCGCCAGTTCCTGTGTGTGCTGCGGCCAGCCTAGGGTTGAAAATGGCCAGAGTGCGGAGGAGAACCAGGTGTCGAGCACATCATTGTCTTGTGTTAAAGGTTTTGAATCGGGCAAGTCATATTTTTTTCGTACTTCGGTGACATTTCTCCCAACATAAACATTTCCAAATCCGTCATACCACGCCGGAATACGGTGGCCCCACCAGATCTGGCGGCTGATGCACCAGTCCTGAATGTTCTCAAGCCATTGGTAATAGGTATTCGACCAGTTTTCCGGCACGAATTTGATGTCACCGCCACGCACCGCGTCCAGGGCCGGGCGAGTAATGGCGGCCAGTCCGCCCGGACGACCATCGTCCTGTGTTTCGCGGGTGAGATCGACGAACCATTGGTCGGTCAACATCGGCTCAATCACCGCGCCGCTGCGGTCGCCACGCGGCACCATGAGCTTGTGATCGTCGATCTTTTCCAGCAAATCGAGTTCTTTAAGATCGTGAATGAACCGATCACGAGCTTCATAGCGATCCAGCCCCGCGTAGTGAGCAGGCAAGGCACCCTCTTCTTCGCCGCCGATGATTTCCGGCTGTTCACGAATCCGCGCATCGATGGTCAGCACATTGATTTTGGGCAGGTTGTGGCGTTGTCCGACGGCATAGTCGTTGAAATCGTGCGCGGGGGTGATTTTCACGCAGCCCGAGCCGAAGGCCGGATCGACATAATCGTCCGCGATGATCGGTATTTCACGGCCTACCAGCGGCAAGGTAATGGTCTTGCCAATCAGATGCTGGTAGCGCTCGTCTTCCGGATGTACGGCCACGGCGGTGTCACCCAACATGGTTTCAGGACGGGTCGTGGCGACAATCAAGTGGCCGCTGCCATCGGTCAGCGGATAACGCAGATGCCACAGGTGGCCGGTTTCCTCTTCGCTGATAACCTCCAAATCCGAGACGGCGGTATGCAGCACCGGGTCCCAGTTCACCAGCCGTTTGCCACGATAAATCAGACCATCCTCATACAAGCGCACAAAGACTTCACGCACCGCCTCAGACAAACCCTCATCCATCGTGAACCGCTCGCGCGACCAGTCGCAGGAGGCACCCAGGCGCTTCATCTGTTCGGTGATGAATCCACCCGATTCGGCTTTCCATTGCCACACCCGTTCGGTGAATGCCTCGCGGCCGAGATCATGCCGTGTCTTGCCTTCGGCCTCGAGTTGACGCTCCACCACCATTTGCGTTGCAATACCTGCATGATCGGTACCCGGCTGCCAGAGCGTGCGATCACCCTGCATCCGATGTACACGGGTGAGCATGTCCATCAGGGTATCCTGAAACGCATGGCCCATATGCAAGCGCCCCGTCACATTCGGTGGCGGCAGCATGATGCAGTAACTCGGTGCATCGGCGGGCAGACTGGCATCGGGAGCAAAGTAGCCGCTCGCTTGCCAGCGCACGTAACAAGGAGCTTCGATCTCGGCGGGATTGTAGGTTTTTTCCATTTTTATCATCAACTTAAATTATATATGTTCGTACTGGGTTACGCGCTCAACGATCGTCACGCGGCACCTGGGCAATCTGCCGGTGAACGGGTTTGGCCCCTGAGGCTTGATACTCGCGCCAGCGTGCGCGGGCGGCATCCCGATTGGCGGGATTGGCATCAACAAGTTCATCCAGTTGAACGCGATCGGCAACGCGCTCGATGGGTTTGCCGGAAAGATTGATCACATAATCAAAACCACCAGCCGCCACATCCACGCCCAGGAAAATCGGTGCGTGGGCGATATCTTCAGGGTCAGCCGTGTGCGGCACGAAGGCGTCGGGTTTGTAGCCCCATAAATAATCGTCAAAACTTTCCACATGCGCGAGATTGGCGCAGACAACATAGGTCATGTGCCCCGCTTCGGCCGCCTCGGCGCACAGTTCCGCCGCATAAAACCAGAAAGCCTCGGTGTCCGGATCATCGATCAGATGGAAAATCACGGCACTCATTCAACCGACTCCCCCTTAAACAATATTTTGGAACAATATTTTGAAGCAACAAGCGCAAACATCGCCGCACACGTATGACGGACGATTAGTGAGCGCGTATTATGCCCAATCCAGCCTTCTCTCGCAGCGCCACATGACTTCATCTGCACATTCATCCATCTCCCCCCGACTCAAAATCCTGCTTGCATGGGTTCTGGTGCTCACGGTTCTGACCGGAGTGGTCGCCTGGATCGGGCCGGACAGACTGCTCGCGCCCTGGCGACTGATCTCGGCACCGTCACTCGGCCTCGCCTTGTTGCTGATGGTTCTAAGCTACGCGCTGCGTGCCCTGCGTATTCAGAGATACTTCATCCACGAATTACGTGGCCAATTCTGGCCCACACTGAAATTGTCCACCTGGCACATCCTGCTGAACAATTTTCTACCCATGAGAACAGGGGAAATCAGCTTCCCGATCCTGATGCAACGCTATTTCACCCTGCCCGCGTCCCGCACCGTACCGGTACTGCTGTGGTTTCGGCTACTCGATCTACAGGCAATCGTTCTGCTCGGGTTGCTGGCGGCGATATGGGGCATGGGATTGCCGGATGCGTGGGCGATCCTCGTAATCATCCTCGTACCGGCTCCGGTATTGATCTTCCTGGCCCGCCATCGCGTACGTCGAGTCATCGCAGCCCGCCCGGAAGGCAAATGGCGAGGCCGTCTGCTCGGCAGTGTGGACAGCCTACCCCAATCCATCGCTCATTTCCTGGCCACACTCGGCTGGACCTGGGCGAACTGGCTGATCAAGCTTCTTACGCTGGCGTGGGTTCTGGCTCATGTCGCCCCGCTGGGTCTGGCGGCCGCGCTTGCAGGTGCCATTGGCGGCGATCTGACCACCGTCTTGCCCATCCATGCCCCCGGCGGATTCGGTACGTTTGAGGCAGGTGTCGTGCTTGCCCTGCAGCCTTTTGGTCTGGATGCGACGAGCGCACTGGCGGCAGCAGTCAATCTTCACCTGTTCGTGCTGGGTTCATCCCTGCTCGCGGCACTGATGGTTCTGCTCATCAAAGTACCCGGTCAAACCGAACAGGAAAGGGAACCGAGGTAAGATTTTTGACTCTACCTTCGGATTGAACCCCGTTGATTTCAATAATCGCCCTCGATAGTCAAGGAGCAAATCTGATGTATGTAGTCGCCAACCGAGTCCCTGTTGCCGCCGAATGGCACGATGCGTTTGAAGAGCGTTTCCGTGCGCGTGCCGGACAGGTCGATCTCCAACCCGGTTTTGTACGTATGGAAATTCTGCGGCCCGATTCCGAAGACGGCGTCTATGTCGTTTTGACGCACTGGCAGGATAAGGCTTCATTTGAAAACTGGGTCGGTAGCGAGGATTTCAAGATCGCTCACCAGAATCCCTTGCCGAAGGAGGCATTTACGGGGCCAGGTAAGCTCGAACGTCACACGGCCATCATTGTCAGCGAAAAGAGCTGAGCGCACGCTCTCCTCTCTTCGAAAAAACAACACGGATATTCCAGACAAAAAAACCCCGCGGATCACGCGGGGTTTTTTGTGAGTTCAGCGAAATGGTCGCTTATTCTTCGCCGACCACGACCACTTTGATGATTGCATTGACATCAGTGTGCAGGTGTACAGGCACTTCGAATTCACCCACAGAGCGCAAAGCACCCGCAGACAAGCGCACTTGACGCTTTTCGATAGTCACGCCGTAGGCAGTAGACACGGCTTGTGCAATTTCAATCGTGCCGACAGAACCGAACAGCTTGCCTTCCGCGCCCGCTTTCACAGGGATGGTGACCATGGCTTCGGCCAGTATCTCGGCTTGCGTCACAGCGGCAGCCAATTCAGCAGCAGCCTGGCTTTCGAGTTCAGCGCGGCGGGCTTCAAACTCAGCCATGTTCGCCTTTGTCGCGGCCTTCGCTTTACCGTAAGGAATAAGGAAGTTACGCGCATAACCGGCACGTACATTGACGATATCGCCCAAGGTGCCGAGGTTTTCGACTTTATTCAATAAAATAACTTGCATGATGTGTTCCTGTACTGGTCTGGTCGAACCGATCAGTGACGATCAGTGTAGGGCAGCAACGCGAGAAAGCGGGCACGCTTGATCGCTGTCTGAAGCTGACGCTGATAACGGGCAGCCGTACCGGTGACGCGCGCAGGCACAATCTTGCCGGTTTCGGTGAGGTATTGTTTCAAGGTATCGAGATCTTTGTAATCGATCTGTTTGACATTTTCGGCGGTGAATCGGCAAAAACGCTTACGACGGAAAAAACGTGACATGGTGTAATCCCCTAAACTGGTAAAGCTGGCTTATTCGCTTGCTTCGACTTGTTCTTCTTGTTCGGCTTGATCGTCGTCATCGCGATCAAAACGGCCTGAATCCTGCTCGTCATCACGACGGCGTGGACGGCGCTCGTTATCACGCTCACGCATGATGACGGACGGCTCGGTCTCGGCCGCTTCCATACGGCTGGTCAGGTGGCGCAGAACGGCATCGTTGAAACGGAACGCTTCTTCGAGCTCAGCAATTGCGGCTTGAGACGCTTCAACGTTCATCATCACATAATGTGCTTTGACGAGCTTGTTGATGGGGTAGGCCAGTTGACGACGGCCCCAGTCTTCCAGACGGTGAACGGTGCCACCGGATGTTTCGATGATGCCGCGATAGCGTTCGATCATGGCGGGGACTTGTTCGCTTTGATCCGGGTGGACCATGAACACGATTTCATAGTGACGCATAATTGACTCCTGTGGATGGATAAAAAAGCAGCCTGCCGTATGCGCAACGGTCAGGCAGGAGAAACGAGGCGCGGATTATACGGGGTTTCTTGACCCATCACAATGGCCGCAACCTTAAATGGAGTAGATCGGGAAACAATGCGCCAGATTCGCTTAAGAATCTCGCCGGGAATCTTGCCCGTACCTGAAGTCAAGTGCTATGCACGCATGGGCGCAGGGATACACGAGCGACTCATCAATCGCCGCCCTCGATGACCACAAATGCCAGCGCATGTGATCGTTCATCGCTGATGCTCAAATGCACCCGCACTGCCCCGATCTCATCCAGACGTTGTTGTGCCAAGCCGCCAAAAATGAGTTCAGGTGCGCCATGCTCGTCGTGAATGGTCTGAATATCATGCAGGGAAATACCGCCGCTAAAGCCGGTGCCCAGCGCTTTAACTGCCGCTTCCTTGGCTGCAAACCGTTTGGCCAGCCAAGCTGTAAATCGAGGTGAGTCACTCGCCGGTGCGGCCACCCGCTCAGATACGCCCAGAATTCGATGGACCAGACGATCGCCATATCGGGCGTAACTTTTTGCCAGACGGTCAATCTCTACCAAATCGGTGCCAATGCCAAGAATCATGAAGCGATCAGCCCATCCGGGCTTCGCGCATCAACTTCTTCATATCCGCAACCGCTTGGGGCAACCCGGTAAAAATCGAGCGGGCTATGATGGCGTGCCCGATGTTCAATTCCTCTATCTGAGGGATGGCCGCAATCGCCTGCACATTGTGGTAATGCAGTCCGTGACCGGCATTGACTTGCAAGCCGACATCAGTCGCATCCCGTGCCGAACGGATGATATCGTTCAATATCTGCTTCTGACCGGCATCATCGAGCGTGTCGGCGTAATGACCAGTATGCAGTTCGATGACTGGGGCCTCACAGGCTACGGCCGCGTCGATCTGGCGTGGATCGGCATCGATGAAGAGCGACACGCGAATGCCGGCAGCCCGCAACCGGTCACAAGCAGTATGGATACGGTCAATTTGACCGGCAACATCTAACCCACCCTCCGTCGTCAGCTCTTCGCGTTTTTCCGGCACCAGGCAGCAATCATGCGGTTTGACTCGGCAAGCAAACTCGATCATCTCTTCAGTGACGGCCATCTCGAGGTTCATGCGCGTTTGCAACATCTCGCGCAGACGCAAAACGTCACGATCCTGAATATGTCGCCGATCTTCGCGCAAATGTAAGGTGATGCTATCCGCACCCGCCTGCTCCGCCAGCAACGCGGCATGAACCGGATCCGGATAGGTAGTTCCCCTCGCCTGCCGCAACGTTGCTACATGGTCGATATTCAGACCCAGAAGGGGGATCTGCGCGGTCAAACGATTGGTCATGGATGTGTATCCTTTTTAACTGAAGTTTTGTGAGCAATTGCTCGAGTAATTAAATGCCCGAGAAATTAAGTGCCAGGAAATAAAATACAGTCCGGTTATTTCGGGCACAGGAGTTATTCACCTTCGCCCGGTTGGGCCTGCGTCCGCCACAACGCTCTACTGTGGAACGGGGCTGAACCAACGTGAGGCGCCAGCAGGCTTTGGAGCAGGTCACGAGCCTGACGACGATCTGCAGCATCACCGATTGCTTGATTTTCAGCAATGGCCTTCAAGACGTTGCCTGCCACAGGATACCCTCGCCCCCGTTGTTGCAGAATCCCCTCTTCGGGAGCCAACCAGTACATCGCCTGCGGGTCAATCGACTCCTGGGTATCGGCAGTCAATTGCCAATCAATCCCTACACCCAGTTCGGCCAGCAAGTCACGCTCAAATCCGCGCACCACCATACCAAAATCGACAGATTGCCCGGCCAATTCGGCCAGATGCTGTGCATAAATATTAAACAATACCGGCGCTGGCTCATGGCGATGTAACGCGCGCATCAGCAATTCGTTCAGATAGAATCCGACGGCAAGCGACTGACCATGCAGGAGTTGCGCATACCCTGCCGGCTCAATCTGTGTGGCTGTTTTCATGTCACCACGACCAGCCAGCATCATCTGCAGGCACTGAAAAGCCATCGGCCTGAGCGGGGATTTCTTGCCGCGGGTTCGCGCGCCGCGTTGATACGTGGTGAGTCGACCAAAGTCCTCAGTAAACCACTCGACCAGCAAGCTGGTATCCCGCCAGGGGCGCGTATGCAACACAAAAGCACGTGTCATGAACACTGGCACCATACGCACGCTGCATTACTCGGGCAGCTGATAACCAAGCGACTGAACCGCACGCTCATCATCCGCCCAGTCCTCTCTCACCCGAACCCATAAGCGCAGCATGACTTTGGTCTGCAACATCTGCTCAAGATCATGCCGGGCCAAGCTACCGATGTCTTTGAGTTTCTTGCCGCCCGAACCAATGACAATACCTTTCTGACTATCACGCGCCACATAAATAACCGCGTCGATTTCAGTCAGATCCGGTTCCTCGCTGAATCGCTCGATCAGCACCGTGGTTTTGTAGGGTAACTCGTCGTGCAGTAAGCGCGCCATTTTTTCGCGGATAATCTCAGCAGCCATGAATCGCGTCGTGATGGTGGTCACTTCATCCGGGTCGTACATCGGCTCGCCCTGTGGCAGGTGTTTGAATATCAAATCAAGCAAGCCACCGAAGCCCCGGTCTCGATGCGCAGACAACGGATAAAGCGCCAAAAAGTCAAAGCGCGCCTGCATCTGGGCCAAAAAGGGGAAAAGTGCTGTCTTATCTGACAGCAGATCGATCTTGTTGATCAGCAGGATCGTCGGCAGACCGGATTGCCGAATCAGTTCCAGCACACCCGCATCTTCTTCATTGAATCGACCGGATTGAACGACGAACAGCACCAAATCCACGCCATCGAACCCACTGCGAGCCGTGCGATTGAGCTGGCGATTGAGCGCATCACTGCCGCCCTGATGAATGCCAGGGGTATCAACGAAGACGATCTGGCCACGCGGCTCAGTAAAAATGCCGGTTATCCGATGTCGGGTCGTTTGCGGCTTGGGCGCTGTGATACTGATTTTCTGCCCGACCAGACGGTTGAGCAGGCTGGATTTACCGACATTCGGCCGCCCGACAATAGCCACCTGACCGAATCGGTGAATAACCGTTTTTGCGCCTGAGGCAACCTTAAACTCCATTTACCGCCCAGACCCAATGCGATTATGTTGCGCCTTTGTGAGCGCTTCAAACATCGACTCAGCAGCCGCTTGCTCCGCCTTGCGCCGGGAACTACCACACCCAACGGCCGTCAGCTGCGTATCATTCAAACGACAAGTCACTTCAAACACTTGCTTGTGTGCCTGCCCACTGATCTTTGTCACTTCATAGGATGGCAATTCACGCTTGCTGCCTTGCAACCATTCCTGTAATCGGGTTTTCGGGTCCTTGAGGCTTGCGGCGTCGGGCAAGTCTTGCAGCATGCGTTCAAATAAGCGCACCAGTAAGGCCTGAACAACCTCAAAACCCTGATCGAGATACACGGCCCCGATCGTTGCTTCGAGTGCATCCGCAAGAATTGAGTCACGGCGGAAGCCTCCGCTTTTCAGTTCGCCCGACCCAAGAACCAAATAGTCCCCCAAATCCAGCTCCCGAGCAATGACGGCAAGACTTTCCTCTCGCACAAGACTCGCTCGCCAGCGCGAAAGTTCACCTTCCGTTGCCTTTGAATGCATTGTGTAGAGTTGATGGGCAATCACCAGATTGAGTACGGCATCACCGAGAAACTCTAGGCGCTCATTATTCATGTTGCCCGCCGAGCGATGGCGGAGCGACGTCTCAAGTAGCTCGGGGTTGGAGAAGGTAATACCGATGTGCTGCGCCAGCTTCTCCGGCGCAGTCACAAACGGGCTATTCGACATAAGGGATGACATTCACAGAGTGCGTGAATGAAGCCACGACCGACAAGTTACCAACGATATCCGCTCGCCCTTCGTAATTGTAGGTCACCTTGAGGCCAGTACCGGATGGCGTGATTTTGAAATCTTTGGAGGTAATGTTATCGATCTCATTGATATCAAGTTGCTTATCAATCGTGCTACGAATCTGCGTCGCGTCACCATGAAAGCTCTCAAGCTGCTTGAAAATGCTGCTGATCTTCTGGTCGGTCAAATAAAGCGGCACTACCTTCATCAACAGGATGGCCAGAAAAAAGGCAATAAAGGCGTACATAATCAAACCGATCAGGGTCATGCCCGATTGGTGACGACGACTTGCGATACTGTGATCAAGCTTCATGCAATTGTCCCTCTTCCTTAAATAATCAAAAAGCATCAAAAATCCGAAGCATCAATGAATGACCTTGCCGATACGGCCGGCATCAAATTTGCCGTCTTTCCAATCCCAATGCAACCAAATCATGAAGGCTTTGCCCACAAGATTTGCTTCCGGTACGAATCCCCAGTAACGGCTATCGTTACTGTTGTCTCGATTGTCGCCCATCATAAAATATTCATGGGGTGGCACAACCCAATCACCGTTTTTTTCGTAACCATCCTTTTCGAACAGAACATCATGCTTGACGCCCAGCAGATCCTCACGATAAACGTCAGCTCCTGCCATTCTCATACCGTCGTCGCCTGGGTAGACACCAACATAAGTTTCGGGAATAGGCGTGTCGTTCACCCAGAGCTTATTGCCCTCGACGCGAATATGATCACCCGGAACGCCGATTACCCGTTTGATGTAATCGACCTTCGGATCATTGGGATAACGGAACACCGCAATATCACCCCGCTTCGGTTCCCAGGTTGGCAGTATCTTGGTGTCCAGTACCGGCAGCCGCAAGCCATAACTGAATTTATTGACCAAAATAAAATCGCCCACCAGCAAGGTCGGCATCAACGAACCTGAGGGAATACGGAATGGCTCAACAATGAACGAACGCACGACCAGAACCACAAGGAGAATAGGGAAAAAGGAACGAGCATAATCGACCAGCAGGGGTTCGTGGAGGACAACCGGCGCACCATCGGCAACCACACCTGTAGCCGCCTTGCGGACACGCGCCTTTTTGAAAAACAGGCTGTCAGTCAACCAGATCAAACCGGAAATCAGGGTGCCCAACACCAGTATCAATGTAAAATCCAAAATCACTCTCCCCGAATTGGTGTTATTTGTTGGCATCCATTTGCAAAACAGCCAGGAATGCCTCTTGTGGCACCTCGACCTGACCGATTTGCTTCATGCGTTTCTTGCCTTTCTTTTGCTTATCGAGCAACTTGCGTTTTCGAGAGACATCCCCGCCATAGCACTTGGCCAGCACGTTCTTGCGCAGGGCCTTCACCGTGCTGCGCGCAATGATTTTGGCACCGATGGCCGCCTGAACCGCTACTTCGAACATCTGTTGCGGAATGAGTTCCTTGAGCTTCTCGGATAAATCCCGGCCCCGGCTTTGAGCGATGCTGCGATGCACGATCAACGACAGCGCATCGACGATTTCGCCATTGATTAGCATGTCCATTTTGACGAGATCGGCATCCTGGAAGCGGACAAACTTGTAATCGAACGAGGCATAGCCCCGGCTCACCGATTTGAGCCTGTCGAAGAAATCGAGCACTACTTCGCCCAGTGGCAACTCGAAAACAAGCGTGACCTGCTTGCCCGCGTAACTCAGATTTTTCTGCACGCCACGTTTCTCAATGCAAAGCCCGATAACCGCACCGACATACTCATCGGGGCAGAAAATGCTTGCCTCAATTATTGGCTCGCGCAGCTCCTTGATATTACTCACATTAGGGAGCTGGGCGGGGTTGTGAATTCGATAGGTCGAACCATCGTTTTCTACAATTTCATACACAACCGTCGGCGCGGTGGTAATGAGATCGAGGTCATACTCGCGCTCCAAGCGTTCCTGCACGATCTCCATGTGCAACAAACCGAGGAATCCGCAGCGAAAGCCGAATCCAAGTGCCTGTGAAACTTCGGGTTCGAAATGGAGTGCTGCGTCATTGAGTCGCAATTTGCGTAGGGCTTCGCGCAGATTTTCGTAGTCTTCACCCTCGACAGGATACAAACCGGAAAACACCCGAGGCTGCATTTCCTTGAAACCGGGCAAAGCGACGGTAGCGCCATTTTCGGCGTCGGTCAGGGTATCACCGACCTTCGCCGAATCGATATTCTTGATCCCTGCGATCACAAACCCCACATCACCGGCATAAAGACCTTCGCGCGCGAGCGTCTTGGGCGTGAACACACCCACTTTTTCGACCTGAAAAATATCCCCCGTGCCCATGGCTTTGATTTTGCGCTTCGGCACGATAGCGCCGTCTATAACGCGTACCAGTGCAACGACGCCGACATAGTTATCAAACCAGGAATCGATGATCAGCGCCTTGAGCGGGCCTTCTTCGTTTCCGACGGGCGCGGGAATCTCCTCGATCAGGCGTTCAAGCACATCTTCGATACCCACCCCGGTTTTGGCGGATGTAAGGACGGCGTTCTCAGCATCGATGCCGATAACGTCCTCGATTTCCTGTTTGACGCGCTCTGGCTCAGCCGACGGCAGATCAATCTTGTTCAATACAGGCACAACGGTCAGACCAAGATCAATCGCGGTATAGCAGTTGGCTACCGATTGCGCCTCAACGCCCTGTGATGCATCCACCACCAGCAACGCGCCCTCGCAGGCCGCCAGTGAGCGCGAAACCTCATAGGAGAAATCCACGTGCCCGGGGGTATCAATGAAATTCAGACGGTAAACCTTGCCGCTACGTGATGTGTAGTCGAGTGAGACACTTTGCGCCTTGATGGTGATGCCCCGCTCCCGCTCCAGATCCATCGAGTCGAGCACCTGCTCATCCATTTCTCGCGCACTCAAGCCACCGCACAACTGAATGATGCGGTCTGATAATGTTGATTTACCGTGGTCGATATGGGCAATAATCGAAAAATTACGAATCAGCGAGAGCCGTTCGGACATGGTTCTACTCAATAGTTTTTAAAGGGCGCACCGCGACGCTGCGCTCATGGAATCCAGATACCAGTGAATCAGACGCAAACGCGATAGATTCACCGTAAAGCGGCGAAGTATAACCGATTCGGCCAATTTTACTCGGCGCCTTGCAACCGGAAGACCAGAGGACATTGCCTCCATTGACAATCATCAGTCGGCTTGAAGCGAGAGGGCAACATAATGCTGTTGGTCACCACGGCGCATGAGAACCGCATTGGGCCTGTCCTTGCGGGCTGACTCGAAGGCTTTCTGTGCAGCGTCCAGGGAATTCAATGCGCGCTGATTCAGCGTGAGCAGGACATCCTGGGCCGCCAGCCCCGCTTTCGCGGCCGGGCTGTTGGGCTCTACGGCCTTGACACGGATCGTGCCGCCATCGTCCGTCAAGAGCAGGCCAAAATCTTCCACAATTAAGTCATGGGATTTCATGGACTGAACCTGCATCGGTGCATGTTGAGGCAATGCAACCAGCTTGATTAATACGGAGTGCGCTTTACCTTTTGTCACTACATCAAGGCGCACGTCGCTTCCCGGTGGAAGAACGCCGATGGTTTGTGGCAAGTCGGCAGATTCCGTAATCGGGTGGCCATTGGCAGCGATAATGACATCGCCAGGTTGCAGCGCGGATTGCTCGGCAGGTGACCCTGAAACGAATCCGGTCACCAACGCACCCTTGGCCCGGTCAAGGCCCATGGCTTGGGCCATTTCACGATTCAGGGATTGAATCTGAACACCCAGAAAGCCACGATCAACCCTACCGTGCTGCTTTAATTGTTCCACCACCTGCAAGGCGTAATTGATCGGGATGGAGAACGAAAGACCATTGTAACCGCCTGATTCTGTGAGAATCTGAGCATTGATACCAATAACTTCGCCCTCCACATTAAAGAGCGGACCGCCCGAACTACCCGGATTGATGGCAACATCGGTCTGCAAGTACGGAACATACCGCTGATTGTCATCACCCGGCAGTGATCGCCCCTTGGCGCTGACGACACCGGCCGTGACAGAATGATCAAACCCGAAAGGCGACCCGATCGCCACCGCCCATTGCCCGGGTTTAACTTGGTCGGAATCACCAATTTTAACGGGTTTGAGCCCTTTGGCATCAATTTTAAGCAGTGCTATATCACCGGCCTTATCACTACCCAGAACCTTTGCTTTAAGTTCACGACCATCTGCCAGCCGAACGTAAATTTGTGATGCGCCATCGATCACATGCTCGTTCGTTAAAATTTCACCATCCTGACTCAGGACGAATCCCGAACCGCTACTTGATTCAGGCTCGACCGGCTGCGTTGGCTCCTGAGGCGCCGATCCACCGGGCGCCTGACCATTGAAGCCAAAAAACTGACGGAAGAAATCATTGAGTTCACTGTTATTCCCGCCTTGATTTGGGGTATCCGGCATGGCCGCCAATGGGACAATGGCACTCACATTGACCACAGAGGCATTATTGGCCACAACCAACGCAGAAAAGTCGGGTAAACCGGTGACTTGTGCCTCTGGCTTTTGGTCATCACAAGCCGCGAGCGAGATGGCCGCAACCAAGACTAGGGCCGACCAGAACAATCGACGAAAAGCTGCAAGAGAAAATAACAAAGCATTCACCGTGATGGGTACCCAGAGTTTCAACTGACCAGCGATTCAACCCGAAGGCGAACAATGGGTTCGCAGACTTCGTCGAGCGCCTGAAGCGACTCAATGGCAGCATTCATTATGGCCTCTCGCATCGGGTGCGTCAGCAGCACAATGGGCAAATGCAAGGTTTCGTCACTTGCCTCTTTCTGAATCATCGCTTCGATATTGATGCCGAAATCAGCCAAGGTGCGGGCGATATTGGCCAGAACACCCGGTTGATCCAGCACGGTCAAACGCAGGTAGTAGCCGGTTTGAATTTCATCCATTGGCAGAATGGGAAGATCGGTCACCTGATCGGGCACCACGGCCAGATGGGGCACGCGGTGATTCGGATCGGCGGTCAATGTGCGCGCCACATCCACCAGATCAGCCACGACGGCAGAAGCGGTAGGATCAGCCCCTGCGCCCGCACCGTAGTACAACGTAGGGCCCACCGCATCACCCCAGACCAGAACGGCGTTCTTGACGCCATCGACGTTGGCCAGTAACCGGCGCTCGGGGATCAGAGTTGGATGCACCCGCATCTCGACGCCATTTTCGTGCCGCCGGGCAAAGCCGAGGTGCTTGATTTGATAGCCCAACTCGCGCGCGTAACGAACGTCCTCGGTTTTGAGTGTGCTGATTCCCTCGGTGTAGACACCGTCGAATTTAAGCGGCATGCCAAAGGCAATCGCCGCCAGAATCGATAGTTTGTGCGCGGCATCGATGCCTTCGACGTCGAAGGTCGGATCGGCTTCGGCGTAACCCAGCTTCTGCGCTTCGGCGAGCACATCACTGAAGCTGCGGCCTTCGTCGCGCATGGCCGTAAGGATGAAATTACCGGTGCCATTGATGATGCCGGCAAGCCACTCGATCCGGTTGCCCGCAAGGCCTTCACGGATGGCCTTGATAATCGGAATGCCGCCCGCCACCGCCGCCTCGAATGCCACGACGGTACCCTTGGCCTGCGCCAGAGCGAACAGTTCGTTGCCCTCGTGGGCAATCAGCGCCTTATTGGCGGTAATGACCGGTTTGCCCAGCTCAAGCGCGCGACGAATCAACATGCTGGCCGGTGTCATGCCGCCCATGACTTCGATAATGACGTCGACATTCGGATTTTCGACGACATCCATCGGGTTGGTGGTCAGCAGAATCCCGTCAAGAGGACAAATACGCGGGGCACCCAGATTACGGGCCGAGGCATGAATCACATCGATGCGTCGCCCTGAACGACGCGCAATATCCTCTGCATTGCGCGTCAGAACGTTGACCACGCCCCCGCCCACCGTGCCCAGACCCAACAAACCGACGCGCAACGGCGGCAGCGCGACATCGGCATTCGTCACTTCAGCCACACTCATTTCGAAGACTCCGTCTGCTTACCCTGAAGCTCAGCTCGGCGAATCTCCTCTTTACGGAACATGGCTTTGATTCCACGAATCGCCTGGCGGGTGCGGTGCTCGTTTTCAATCAGGCCAAAACGGACATGATCATCGCCGTACTCACCAAAACCAATACCCGGCGATACGGCCACCTTGGCTTCTGCCAACAGATGCTTGGTGAATTCAAGTGACTTCATGTGCGAGAACTGCTCGGGTATTTTCGCCCAGACGAACATCGTCGCTTTCGGAATAACCACATCCCAGCCCGCAGAGATCAGACCCTCACAAAGAACATCACGACGGCGCTGATACATGTCACTGATTTCCTTGACACAAGTCTGGTCGCCTTCCAGGGCCAGAATCGCAGCCACCTGAATCGGGGTGAAGGTGCCGTAATCGAAATAGGATTTGATCCGGGCCAGTGCGTTGACGAGCGTCGGATTGCCCACCATGAAGCCCACCCGCCAGCCCGGCATGTTGTAGCTTTTGGACAAGGTGAAAAACTCCACCGCAATATCCTTGGCGCCGGGTACTTCCATGATCGACGGTGCACGATAACCATCGAACACGATGTCGGCATAGGCCAGATCATGCACGATCCAGATACCGGCTTCCTTGCAGATGGCCACCACTTTCTCGAAAAAATCCAGCTCGACACATTGTGTCGTCGGGTTGGCCGGAAAGTTGAGAATCAGCATCTTCGGCTTCGGCCACGTTTCCTTGATGGCGCGATCAAGCTCTTCGAAGAAATCTACATCGGGTGTGAGCCGCACATGCCGGATATCCGCATCGGCGATGATGCTGCCGTACGGATGGATCGGGTACGCCGGATTGGGTACGAGCACCGTATCGCCCGCCGACATGGTCGCCATGGCAAGATGCCCTAAACCCTCTTTGGAGCCGATGGTGACAATCGCTTCCTTTTCCGGATCAATGTCGACGTCGTAACGCGTCTTGTACCAGTTCGCAATGGCTCTTCGCAGGCGCGGAATGCCTTTGGATTGCGAGTAACGGTGCGTGTCACCCCGACGGACGGCTTCAACCATTTTCTCGACAATGTGTGGAGGCGTCGGTTGGTCGGGGTTGCCCATGCCAAAGTCGATGATATCTTCCCCGGCCGCCCGCGCCTTCGCCTTCAATTCTCCAATAATATTAAACACGTAGGGTGGAAGGCGATTGATGCGGGCGAATTGGTCGTTCACGATAGTCCTGCTAGATCAAAAAACTAGATCAAAAAAAGAGTGTAGAAGAGAAAAGCATGGGTCACTCAAGCGGGTTTCGGCCCAAACGAGTTCCACCAAACGGGTTCTGTAAGGGTGCAGCGGATCTGGCACTAAAGACCCCACAGCCCAAGTAAAAGCCCAAGAAAAAACTGGGCACAAGGATCAACAATAAATAGCGCCTCAAACCGTGTCAATTTGTGACACGGTCGTGATGTTACATAAAACCAAGGATTGCGCTGCGCACCGAATCCAGGTTGGCGTCAATGGTCAACATCCGGGCTTTTTCCACATCGCCCTGTGCACTTTGGCACTGAGCAATCGCGGTATCCGGATCTTTCATGCCATTGCCGGTCAGGGTCAGGACCACGCTGGAACCTTCAGGGATCTTCCCTGCCTTGATGTCATTGATCAGGCCCGCCAGCGAAGCGGCTGAAGCCGGTTCGCAGAAAATCCCTTCATGCATGGTCAACATGCGCTGTGCGGCCAGAATTTCGGTGTCGGTGACTTCAGCAAACCAGCCACCGGACTCGTTCATAACCTTCCAAGCACGATCCCAGCTTTGCGGATGTCCGATACGAATTGCGGTGGCAAGGGTTTCAGGATGATCGACCATTGCGCCGCGAATGAACGGAGCGGAACCCGAAGCCTGGTAACCGATCATCTTCGGCCGATTGGTACAGGCAGCGCCTTTGACAAATGTGCAGTTGCCATCACAAAACGCGCAGGATTCCGTGAGATTGTCACCGTGTGATGCAGAGCTTTCGCAGTAACCGATCCAATGTGCCGTGATGTTGCCGGCATTACCCACAGGCAGGCAGTGGTAATCCGGTGCACGACCGAGCTCTTCAATGATTTCGAATGCGGCCGTCTTCTGGCCTTGCAGGCGGAACGGGTTGACCGAGTTCACGATGGTGACCGGCGCATGGTCAGCGACTTCCTTTACCAATCGCATCCCATCATCGAAATTGCCGCGAATCTGCAATGTGGTGGCGCCGTACATCATCGCCTGTGCCAGCTTGCCCATGGCGATCTTGCCGTCAGGGATCAAGACAAATGCCGTGATGCCTGCCCGGGCGGCATAGGCCGCGGCAGAAGCCGAGGTATTGCCGGTCGAGGCGCAAATGACCGCTTTGGAACCGGCTTCAACCGCTTTGGTCACCGCCATGGTCATGCCGCGATCCTTGAAGGAACCCGTCGGATTCAAACCTTCGTATTTGACGTAGATATCAAGTGAGCGACCAAGCACCCGCGGGATATTGTTCAGTCGAATCAAGGGCGTGTTGCCTTCACCGAGGCTGATAACCGGGGTGGTATCAGAAACGGGAAGACGATCTCGATAGCGGTCGATCAAACCGCTATAACGTTGAGCTGGGCGTTGCGCTTGCGACATGGGGAAAAGATTCTCGGTTTAGGTAAAACGAACCCTGGGTACGCCGCCTTACAAGCAGCACGGGCAATCGATGGAAAACAGGGTGAGCATTTTACGCATCATTACCGGTTTTTGCATCGTGCGAATGAAAGCAGGATTACTCATCCTCTACACAAACCGCACAATCACGTGTTTGCAGCAGATGTACAAACAATCGCCGCACATCATGCATCGCCTCGCTGATTGTCTGGTTAACAAGCGGGAAGTTGATCGGCCCGCCCCCATTTTTTCCGGCAGATCGATTCCCAATCACATTCAGGCTCGCGTAGAGCATGTCGCATTCTCGCGCCAACACCGCCTCGGGCATCCCCGTCATGCCCACCACATCACAACCGTCTTGCTCGAAGCGGCGAATCTCTGCGGCCGTTTCAAACCGCGGGCCTTGAGTCGCGCCATAGGTTCCGCCGTCGATCAAGGGAATTTCCAGCGCCATTCCCGCGCGCAACAAACCTTCGCGCAGCGGTTGATGATAGGGATAACTGAAATCGACATGGGTCACGGTTTCAAGATCCGATTCGAAGAAGGTACTTGGCCGCCCCCAGGTGTAATCGATGATCTGATCTGGCACGCACAGCGTGCCCGGCTGCATCTGCTCCGTGATCCCGCCCACCGACGAAACGGCCAGAACGTGTTTGATGCCCAGTTCACGCAGTGCCCACATGTTTGCCAGGTAATTGATGGCGTGAGGCGGGATTCGGTGGTTGTAACCATGCCGGGGCAGGAACACAACATCACAACCGGCCAGACGACCGATCGTCAGTGGCCCGGAGGGTTCGCCGAACGGTGTGGAAATCACCTGATGCCGAAGGATTTCCAGGCCCTCCAGTTCACTCAACCCGGTGCCGCCTATGATCGCCAGTTGCATGCTTCAATTCTCCTGTGGCAGGGCGTAGATACCCTGTACATTTCTGAAAAAACCGTTGTAATCGAGTCCTTCGCCCAAAATAAACCGATCCGGCACGTCGATGCCGACAAAGTCCGGCAAGAAATCGCTGACTTTATGATCGTGTACCTTGTTTGTCGCCACGGCCACCCAGACGCGCGTGGCGCCCGCATCGCTGCAACTGGCGGCGATGGATTTGAGCGTCACACCCTCATCGAACACATCGTCGATGATCAGCACTTCCCGTTCGGCCAGGGGAATTTGCGGCAAGGCCAGCCACTGAAGCGCCCCACCCTGCGTTTGCCCACGATAACGCGTGGCGTGGACATAGCCGATTTCCAGCGGAAAATTCAGGCGCGAAAGCAAGGCACCTGCGGGAATCAGACCGCCATTCATGACCGCCAGCACGACGGGCAGTCGTTCTTTCAATTTCAGTGTGATTTGTGTTGCGAGGTTGTTGTATACCCCCTGCATTGTCTCGGCATCAACCAGACAATCGCAGGTGGCAAGCAATTCATTCAGTTCGGCAGCCCGTGTATGTGCTGCGCTGATAAGCGAAGATTCTTGAGTCATTCGTCCTTACTCCTCGTTCAAAAACCAACCATCCTCGGCGGCCGCCCGCTCATCTCCGAATGACTCATTCTGAAGCCGCGTAACCCAGGCTTTCGCCATGGCCGTGCGGGGGTCGTGCAAAAAACGATTGGGCGATGGTACCGGGCCGTGCCCCATGAGATGAGCTAAACGCACCTCGCGCAGGGGATCGGCGGTAAATTTGCGGTGGATCAACAGTTGATCCACCCATTGTGGGTGATTGCAGATCAATGCCATATCGCAACCAGCCGCCAGCGCCGCATCCATACGCGCACCGATGTCACCGGCTACGGAAGCGGCGGCCATGGTAAGGTCATCGGTGAAAACGGCGCCCTGATACTGCCAACGTTGGCGCAAGAGATCCTGCACCCAGACTTTAGAGAAGCCCGCGGGCATTGCATCGATTTGGGGATAAACCACATGCGCCATCATCAGGGCGGGGATGAAACGTTCAATCAGGGCAACAAAGGGCCGAAGATCCTCGCGCTCGATCGTGGACAACACCCGGTGGTCGACCGGATGGGCGATGTGCGAATCCTCGGCAATGGAGCCATGACCGGGGAAATGCTTGCCGACGGCAGCCATGCCCGCCTCTTTCATGCCGGAGATCCAGGCGACGGCCAGCGCAATGATTGCAGCCGGATCGCGGGAAAAAGCACGGTCGCCAATCACACCACTGACACCGCGATCCAGATCCAGCACCGGCGCAAAACTCAAATCCACCCCCGCCATGCGCAGTTGCACGGCCATCAACCAGCCCAGACTTCTGGCCGCTTCCAAACCCGCTTGACGATCATGTTGGAACAAGGCACCGAGCCGCCCCATCGGCGGCAGGTGGATAAAACCATCATCCCGGAACCGCTGGACACGCCCGCCTTCCTGATCGACCGCAATCAACAGGTGCGGGTGGCGCAAGGCGCGAATTTCGGCCGTCAGCGTAGTCAGTTGTTCGGTCGAGGAAAAATTGCGGGCAAATAGAATCACGCCGCCCACAGCGGGGTTCATCAGGCGCTTGCGCTCCGCTTCCGTCAGCGTCAAACCGGCGACGTCCACCATCAACGGGCCCAAAGCAGTCATTCCCATTCCTCAAAGCAAAAAAAAGGCACCCAAAACGGGTGCCCAACAATAACAGGAGGAGTCAGACGCTGCCACGCAGGATTCAATCAAAGTTCGTCGGGGTAGAACGCGCTATGAAGAAAAGCCCCGTGTGGCATGTACCTAAAAGCGATAATCATGCCAACTTGACGTGACAAGGTAACTATAATTAAAAAAACTTTAAAAACATTGTGTTAAAGAATAGTGAATCAAAAAATTACAGAAACCCGCTTGAGAACAACCGCCTTAATTTGTTGCAAACATACGCCTTTTTAGCACATTCATTGTGCACGGCGGAGCGTTCAGAACCGAAGCAATATTGATCCGACGCCCCGCTACTCAGCACGACATCAAGCCTTGAAAGCATTGGCCAGGAATGTGCTCATCTGATCCCAGGAATCGTTGGCGGCCCGCTCGTCGTATTGCAGGGGCAAATTGAATTTTTCACCTCGCTCCGTAGCAAAGGGGTTCGTAAAGCTGTGCTTGGCACCGGGATAGGTTACGACTTCGATATCCGAGCCCGCCGCCCGCATCTCAGCCACAGTAGCCTTAACCTGCTCGTTTGGAACAAAAGGATCATCCCCGCCGGTGTACAGACGTAACGGTGTTTTGATGGGCGGGTGAGCGATCGGCGCCAAGCCATTGAGGCCCGAGTGGAATCCCGGCCATAGCCGCCAGCGTGACTCCTTGGCGCACCATGTTCAGGGCCACCGTGCCCCCGAAGCAGAACCCGATCACGGCAATGCGTTCCGGATCAACCTCGGGCTGCTGTTGCACGGCGTGAATCGCTGCCATAAAACGGCCTTTCATCAGGGCAAGATTACCCCCAATGGCAGAAGACAAGGCCGAGGCGTCGGCAGGATTGTCCGCCAGGGTATGATTGCCGTACATGTCGACAGCAAAGCCGACATAACCCAGCTTGGCCAGTGCCTGTGCGCGGTCATCCGCAAAGGCATTTCGCCCCCACCATTCATGGACAACCAAGACGGCAGGACGACGACCGTGTTGCGAGGTGTCGACAGCGAGGGTGTCAAATAATCTGTGTAACTGAGTTCAGTCAGGCACCCGGTCACCGTACAGAATGACGAACTGATTGAGTGCCGCTTTCCAGTCCCTAATGGGACGAGTCCATTTTCTGGCCACGTTCTT